>JBASBO010000486.1:0-15378 GCA_049651165.1 Xanthobacteraceae bacterium
GCGACGGCGTCGGCGACGGGCCGCTGCCGGATGGCGGGTCCTGACCATGCCGCTGATCGATATCAAGGACGTCTCCCGCAGATTCGGCGGTCTGGCCGCGGTCTCGCATGTCGATCTCAGCATCGACGAAGGCGAGATCCATTGCCTGATCGGGCCGAACGGCGCCGGCAAGAGCACGTTGTTCAAGCTGATCGTCGGCGTCTACGAGCCGAGCGCCGGCACCATCCTGTTCGACAACGCCGACATCACCAAAGAGCGGCCCTATGCGCGGGTCCAGCGCGGCATGAGCATCAAGATGCAGGCGCCGAGCGTCTTCAAGGACCTGCCGGTGTGGCAGAATCTCGATATCGCCCTGCAACGGCAGCGAAGCGGCGACGGTCTGGTCGCGGAGCGGCGGCGTCTGTTGCAACTGCTCGATCTTGCCGCCGACGCCGGCAAGCCGGCCGGCGCGCTGGCGCACGGCCAGCAGCAGTGGCTGGAGATCGGCATGGCGCTGGCGCTGCGTCCGCGGCTGCTTCTGCTCGACGAGCCGACGGCGGGAATGTCGCCGGAGGAAACCCATCGCACCGGCGAACTCATCAAGTCGCTCAATCGCGACGGCATGACGGTGATCGTCGTCGAGCACGACATGGCGTTCATCCGGCAGATCGCCCGGCGCGTCACGGTGCTGCATCTCGGCCAGATCTTCGCCGACGGCACGCTGGAGCAGGTAGTCAACGATCCGCGGGTGGCGGAGATCTATCTCGGGAAGGCGCATCATGGCTGAGCCCATTCTCGCGGTTCACGGCCTGTGGGCAGCCTATGGCGCGACGCCGATCCTGCGAGGCGTCGAGATGACGGTCGATCGCGGCGAGATCGTCGGCGTGATCGGGCGCAACGGCGCCGGCAAGACCACGCTGATGCGCTGCCTGATCGGCCTGATCCGCGCCACCCGCGGTTCGATCGAATTTCAGGGCAACGATATCACCGCGCTGACCGCCGACGCCCGCGCGCGGGAAGGCATCGGCTACATCCCGCAGGGGCGCGACGTGTTCCCGCAGATGACGGTGGAGGAGAATCTCGAAGTCGGCAAGCTGATCGGCGGCCCCGGCGCGCGCAAGCTGCCGGATCTCGTCTACAGCTATTTTCCGCGTCTCAAGGAGCGGCGGCGGCAGATCGCCGGCACGATGTCGGGCGGCGAGCAGCAGCAACTGGCGATCGGGCGCGCGCTGATCGGAAACCCCGCGCTGATCCTGCTCGACGAGCCGTCCGAAGGCGTGCAGCCGTCGATCGTGCAGTTGATCTGCGAGGCCTTGAAATCGATCCGCGACGAGATCGGAACCACGATCGTTTTCGTCGAGCAGAATCTCGACACCATCCTGGCCATCGCCGAGCGCTGCTACGTGATGGAGAAGGGGCGGATCACCACCACCCTGTCCGAGGGCGAGATCGACGCGGAGCACGTTCGCGCCCAGCTTCTGATATGAGCGGCCGGGTGCGTGCGTATCACCGGGCGGCGCGGGTTGCCGTTGACGAAAGAGGGAGGGTCAGTTCGTGCTGCCGATCAGGCTTTCCAGAAGCCGCTTCAGTTCGCTGGTCGATTTGTCGCCGTAGCTCTGGATGATGTGATCTTCCTGACGCTGCGCCAGCGAGGTGAGGCGCTTGGCGAGGGTCTTTCCGCGATCCGACAGGTGCATCAGGACGCGGCGGCGATCCGAAGGATCCTGAACGCGATAGACCAGCGCATCGGAAACCATGCGGTCGATCATTTTGGTGAGGGTGGGGTGATTGAGCAGAACGGCGTCGGCAAGCTCGCCCATCGAGTGGCCATTGCCATCGGAGAGGATCGTCAGGACGCGCCACTGTTCGACCGGCACGCCTTCCTTGCGCAGACGGCTTTCGAGCTGTCGATTGATTTCCCGGTTGGCCTGAGCGAGCAGGTAGGCAAGATGATCGCTGATAGCAGGTTTCTGAGCGGGGGTTTTGGCCACGGCTATGACTTCGCCTTGCGCAGGTTGAATGAATGTTCAGCTTCCGCTGCCCGTTGCATGTGCACCATATGCACGGAAAAGGTTGAAAATTCAATGTTTTCCCCTAAAATATTTTCAATCAACCAAAAAAGTACGTGCCGGTCTGTGGACGGGATCGGATAGGAGGCGGGTTTTGCAGCTCATCAGTAGTCACGGAATCCCGGCGCCCGCCGCGATGTCGCCTTTCGTCTTGCTGGACCAGCCGCCGGCCTCGCCCCTGCGGTTGCCGCGGTTCATGGGCGGCGATATTCCGGAGCCGGGACGCTCGCGGCGTAAATTCCGCATCGCCAATTTCGTGACGTCGTTCGGCTCTCCCGGAATCTGGGGGCCGGTGACCACCAACGCCACGCTGCTCGCGGCGTCGGAGATCAACCGGCGCGGCGGGATTCTCGGCCGCGAGATCGAGGTGGTGATATGCGAGGCGGGCGGCGCGCTCGAAGACGTGGCGCGTCGGGCGAGCGACGCGATCGAGTTCGACGAAATCGATCTGGTGATGGGGTCGCATATCAGCGCCGTCCGGCTTGCCCTGCGCAAAGCCATCGGGGGGCGCGTGCCCTACATCTACACACCGGTCTACGAGGGCGGCGAACGGACGCCCGGCGTGCTGGCGATCGGCGAAACGCCGCGCAGCCAGAGCCGGCCGGCGATCCAGTGGCTGGCGACGGCGAAGAAGGCGTCGCGCTGGTACCTGATCGGCAGCGATTACGTCTGGCCGTGGCTCTCTCACCGCGCCATTAAAAAATACATCTCGGAAGCGGGCGGGCGCGTCGTCGGCGAGGAGTTCGTGCCGCTCGGCATCGACAATCACGACCTCCATCTGGCGCGTATTCGCGCCGCGAAGCCGGACGTCGTGGCGATCTCGCTGATCGGCGCGGACAGCATCGCGTTCAATCGCTCGTTCGGCGAGTCCGGCCTCGGCAGCCAGATGCTTCGTCTCGCCGGCGCGATGGACGAAACGGTCCTGCTGGGAATCGGCGCGGACAATACCGAAAATCTTTTCTGCTCGTCCGGCTATTTTAACGGCATCCGGTCGCTGGAGAACGAGGCTTTCCTGGAGCGCTACCGCGCCGCCTTCGGCGCCTGCGCTCCGCCGATGGGATCGGTCGGCGAATCCAACTACGAGGGTCTGCACTTCCTCGAAACGATCGCGCAACAGGCGGGTTCGGTCGGGTCGCGCGCGTTGCTCTCGGCCGCCGCGAATACCGTCTACAACAGCGTTCGCGGGCCGGTGGTCGTGCGCAACGGGCGCGCCACCATGCCGATCTTTCTGGCGGAGGCCGACGGGCTCGAATTTCGGATTGTTGCTCAGTTCTGATCTCGCTAGATAATACTTGAAAAGGAAAATATTTCCGTATCTATTAATCGGGCTTGTTCCAACCGAGCCGCGTCCGCACCACTTGTCGGCCGGATGCGCACAATCCGGTTCGATGACCTTCGAACCGATCCGATGGAGGGACCGTGTCCGTATCGCTTCCGACTCCCGACCAGTTGCGCGCGGTCGCGGCGCAGTGCGGTCTGTCGCTGACATCCGACGATGTCGTGTCCTTCCTCGGCCTGATGCGCGGTTCGATCGACGCTTACAACGCCGTCGCCGCGATGCCCGACGAACTTCCGGTCGTGACCTATCCGCGCACGCCGGGCTACGCGCCCGCGCCGGAAGACAACCCGCGCAACGCCTGGTATCGCAAGACCAGCGTCAAGGGCGCGCCGAAGGGCAAGCTGAAGGGACGCACGGTCGCGCTGAAGGACAACATCATGCTCGCCGGCGTGCCGATGATGAACGGATCGGCGACGCTGGAAGGCTTCGTGCCGGATTTCGACGCCACCGTCGTCACGCGGATGCTCGACGCCGGCGCGGAGATCGTCGGCAAGACCCACTGCGAGAACTTCTGCATGTCCGGCGGAAGCCACACCAACGCGATCGGCGCGGTGCATAACCCGCACAAGATGGGTTATTCGGCGGGCGGATCGTCGTCCGGCAGCGCCGTCGTGGTCGCGCTTGGCGAGGCCGACATGGCGATCGGCGGCGACCAGGGCGGCTCGATCCGGATGCCGTCGTCCTTCAGCGGCACCTACGGCATGAAGCCGACCTGGGGGCTGGTGCCGTATACCGGCATCATGCCGATCGAGATCGTGATCGATCACACCGGCCCGATGACCGCCAACGTCGCCGACAACGCGCTGCTGCTCGAAGTGATCGCCGGCGACGACGGCTACGATCCGCGGATCAAGGCGCCCAAGGTGGAGCAATACACCAAGGCGCTGGGCAAGGGCGTCAAGGGCCTGAAGATCGCGGTGGTCGAGGAGGGCTTTCAGCAGCCGGGCGCGGAAGCGGACGTCAACGAAAGCGTGCGGGAGGCGGCGAAGCGGCTGCGCGGCCTCGGCGCGACCGTCGATAACGTCTCGATCCCGATCCATCTGTCCGGCCTGCCGATCTGGACGCCGATCGGCGTCGAGGGCATGACCCAGACGATGATGTTCGGTGACGGCTACGGTCTCAGCCGCATGGATCTGTACTCCAACGCCATGATGGATTTCCATCGCGGCTGGCGGCGGCAGGCGGACGCCCTGTCGGAAACCACCAAGCTGATGTTGCTGCTCGGCACCTACATCAACAACGTCTACGGCCCGAAATACTACGGCAAGGCCATCAATCTCTCCCGGCGCTACGCGGCCGGCTACGACAAGGTGCTGGCGGATTACGACCTGCTGCTGATGCCGACGACGCCGATGAAGGCGACGCCGTTGCCGGGACCCGATGCCAGCCGCGAGGAATATGTGCAGCGGGCGTTCGAGATGATCGTCAATACCGCGCCCTTCGACGTCACGCATCATCCGGCGATGTCGATTCCCTGCGGGATGTCGAATGGCCTGCCCGTCGGGATGATGCTGGTCGGCCGCCATTTCGACGAGATGACGATCTATCGCGCCGCCCATGCGTTCGAGCAGGCCGGCGACTGGAAGAGGATGTAGGGCTTCGCATGACGCGATCGGAAGGTCCGGCGCATGGATAGCGCGTTCATTGCCGCATTCGAGATTCTGAGCTTCGGAGCGATCATCGTGCTGGTGACGCTCGGGCTCGGAATCATCGCGAGCATGATGGGGATCTTCAATTTCGCGCAGGGCGAGTTCGTCCTGCTCGGCGCCTATGTCACCTATCTGGCCGCCACCGCCGGATTGCCGGTCTGGGTCGGGATGCTGGCGGCGCCGTTCGTCGTCGGGCTGTTCGGCTTCGTGCTGGAGCGGCTCATCATACGGCGATTCTATCTCGCGCCGATCGTCGCCATGCTCGGCACCTACGCGATCGGCCTTATCATCCGCGAGGCCGTGCGCGGCCTGATCGGCGGCCGCTACATCTCGGTGTCGGAGCCGCTGGGCGGGTCGCTGGATTTCGGCGACATCCATGTGTCGATGTGGCGCTTCGTGATTATCGTCATCACCGTGCTGGTGATGGTCGGCAGCTACCTGCTGCTGGCGCGGACGACGTTCGGGCTGAAGATCCGCGCGACGCTGGAGAATCCCGCGCTCGCGCGCGCCTCGGGGATCAACACCTCGGCGATCTACGGCTCGACCTTCGCATTCGGCGCGGCGCTGGCCGGGCTTGCGGGCGCGCTGGTGGTGCCGGTGTTCACGCTGTTCGCCGATCTCGGCATCCGCTTCCTGATCCAGGGCTTCGTGGCGGTGATGGTCGGCGGCATCGGATCGTTCGGGGGACCGGTCGCGGGCGCGGGCATCATCGGCGTGCTGAGCGCCGCGCTGCCATGGGTGATGGCGCCGGTGGTCGCCGACGTTCTGGTTTTCGTGCTGGCGATTGTCTTCATCAAGTTCCGGCCGCAGGGCCTTCTTTCGGGAAAAGGGGTGTGACGATGTTCGACGAGACATACAAGCTGAGCCGGCGCAGGTTTCTCGGCAGCTTCGCCTTTACCACGGGTGCGATCGCGACCGGCGTGGGAAGCTGGGTGATTCCGGCGAATTGGGCCAACGCCGCCGCCGGACCGATCAAGGTCGGCATCGCGACCGACATCACCGGGGCCATGGCCTATGGCGGCAACGCCGACGCCAACGTCGCCCGCATGGTCATCAAGGACATCAACGACAAGGGCGGTCTGCTCGGGCGGCCGCTCGAACTGCATATCGAGGACACGGCGTCGAACGAGGCGGTCGCGGTCGGCAACGTGCGCAAGCTGATACAGCGCGACAAGGTCGACATGGTGCTGGGCGGCATCACCAGCTCGATGCGCAACGCCATCAAGGACCCGATCGTGACGCGCGGCAAGACCCTCTACATCTATCCCCAGCTCTATGAGGGCAAGGAATGCACGCCCTACGTCTTCTGCACCGGCCCGACGCCGGCGCAGCAGTGCGACGAGTTGATTCCGTGGCTGATCAAGAACGGCGGAAAACGGTTCGCGCTGCCGAGCGCCAACTACATCTGGCCGCACACGCTCAACGCCTATGCGCGGAAACTGATCGAGGCCAACGGCGGCGAGGTGATCTTCGAGGAGTACTATCCGCTGGATCAGGTGGAATTCAGCGCGACCGTCAACAAGATCATCTCGAACAAGGTGGACGTGGTGTTCAACACCATCATTCCGCCGGGTGTCGGGCCGTTCTTCAAGCAGCTCTCCGAAGCCGGCTTCCTGAAAAACGGCGGACGGCTGTCCTGCGTCTATTACGACGAGAACACCCTGAACATCAATCAGCCGGAGGAAATCGAGGGGCTTGCGAGCTGCCTCGACTATTTCAAGGTTCTCGCCAAGGACGATCCGGTCAGCGGCCGCATTCAGGCCGAATACGACAAGGAGTTTCCCGGCAAGTTCCTGCTGGCCGCCGGCAGCGCGGCGACCGGGACCTATCGCGGCCTGAAGCTTTGGGAAGCCGCCGTCAAGGAGGCCGGCAAGCTGGATCGTGAATCGGTGGCGGCGGCGCTGGATCACGCCAAGATCGCCGAGGCGCCGGGCGGCCCGGCGGAGATGGTGCCCGGCAAGCGTCACTGCAAGATGAACATGTACACGGCGGTCGCCAAGGCCGGAACCTACGAGATCGTGGCGCGCAGCCAGGGCCTCGTGGATCCGAAGGAATGTTGATGGCGTCGGCTGTTCTCCCGCGCAGGACGTCACGATGACGCAGACCGCACCAACAGCCCTCGCCAGACCGGCGAGGGCACGGCGCCGGGCGGTGCTGCCGTTCCTGGAGATCGGGGCGCTGGTCGTTGCGCTGTTACTTCCGCTGGTGCTTCAGGATTACCTCACGGTGTTCGCGACGCGCGTTCTGATCCTCGCGATCTTCGCGCTCTCGTTCGATCTGGTCTGGGGTTACGCCGGCATCATGAGTTTCGGGCAGGCGCTGTTCTTCGGCGCCGGCGGTTACGGCGCGGCGCTGCTGGCGCGCGACCTCGACATCGCGTCGATGCTGGTGGTGCTGCCGGCCGGCATTGTCATCGGGCTGGTGTTCGCGCTTCTGATCGGCGGCTTCCTGCTGCTGGGCCGGCATCCGGCCAGCGTCATCTTCGTCGCGCTGGGGACGCTGACTGGCGCCTACGCGGCCGACCGGCTGGCGCGGGGATGGTACTATCTCGGCGGCCAGAACGGCATTCCCTCGATTCCGCCGATGACGCTGGGCGCGTATGATCTCACCGAGGGGCCGGTCTTCTATTACTTCGTGCTCGCCATCCTTGTTGCGATCTATATCGGGTGCCGCTTTCTCGTCCGCTCGCAATTCGGTCTGGCGCTGGCCGGGCTGCGCGAGAACGAGCAGCGCATCGCTTTCTTCGGTTACAAGGTCCAGCATCTCAAGCTGATCGTGTTCGCGCTGGGCGGCGCCATTGCCGGGCTCGGCGGCAGCCTCTACGCGTTCCACGAAGGGTTCGTCTGGCCGAACATCCTCGGCGTCGTGATTTCGACCCAGGTCGTGCTCTACGTCCTGTTCGGCGGCTCGGGGACCCTGATCGGCGCTATCATCGGCGCGGTCGTCATCGAAGGCGTCAGCTTCTGGCTGTCGGACAACTATCGCGAAATCTGGCCGATCATTCTCGGCGCGTTGCTGTTGCTGGTGATCCTGTTCCGCCCCTCGGGTCTGGTCAGTCTGCTGCTCAGCGAGCGCGAGCGTGTCGGAAGTTTCGGGCGTCCGCCGAAAGGAGGGCGTCGTGGCTCTGCTTGAGGCGAAGGGAATCGTCAAGAGCTTCGGCAAGCTGACGGCGCTGAACGACGCCGCGCTGACGGTGGAGGAGAACCAGTTTCACGGCCTGATCGGCCCGAACGGCTCGGGCAAGAGCACGCTGATGAAATGCGTGGCCGGCGCCGAGACGCCGACGGCGGGAACGGTGCGTTTCGGCGGGCAGGACATCACCGGCCTGTCTCCGGCGGATCGCGCCCGCGCGGGCATGAGCCTGAAGTTTCAGATCACCAGCGTGTTTCCGGCGCTGACGCTCTACGACAACATCCTGCTGTCGTTGCAGGCGGACACGCCGCTGTTCGGCCTGATGCTGTCGCGGACGCGGGTCAGGCTGCACGATCAGGTGATGACGATGCTGGAGCAGTTCCGGCTTGCCGGGCGCGCGCACGACGCAGCCTCGACGTTGTCGCACGGACAGCAACAATGGCTGGAGATCGCCATGGCGCTGGCGGCGCGGCCGCGCCTGCTGCTGCTCGACGAGCCGACCGGCGGCATGAGTCTTGAGGAGCGGCGCGTGACCGGCGACCTGCTTCAGCCGATCAAGTCGCACTGCTCGCTGGTGATCGTCGAGCACGACCTGGATTTCATCCGCGATATCTGCGACCGCCTCACCGTGCTCGATCAGGGGCAGGTGCTGGCGACCGGGACTGTGAGCGAAATCCAGGCCAATCCGAAGGTTCAGGAGGTTTATCTGCGCCGTGCCTGAGCAACCGTTTCTTCAGATCGAGGCGCTCGACGCGGGGTATGGCGGAAGCCAGGTCCTGTTCGGAGTCGATATCGCCATTCCCCGCAAGGGGGCCGTCGCGATTCTCGGCCGTAACGGCGCCGGCAAAACCACCCTGATGAAGACGATCATGGGCGAACTGGAACTTCGCGGCGGTGGCTTGCGCTTCGACGGCGTCGATATCGCGCGGATGCCCACCGAGAAGCGCGTCCGGCTCGGCCTCGGCTACGTGCCGCAGGAGTATTCGGTGTTCGCGCGGCTGTCGGTGCGGGACAATCTGGCCATCGGCGCCCTGACCAACCGGGACAGGAACGCCACCGAGCGCGTGCTGGAGATTTTCCCGAAGCTCGGCGCGCGGCTTGACCAGGCGGCGGGGACGCTGTCCGGCGGCGAGCGAAAGATGCTCGCCATGGCGCGGGCGCTCTTGGCTGATCCGCGTCTGTTGTTGCTCGACGAGCCGACCGAGGGCGTCTGGATCGGCGTGATCGACGAGATCATCGACCGCCTGAAGATATTGGCGGAGCAGATCGCGATCGTCATCGTCGAACAGCATCTCGAACTGGCGCTCGGCGTCGCGAGCCAGGCCTATGTTCTCGATCGCGGCCGCATAGCGCTGTCGGGTGAATCAAACGCGGTTCGAAACGACCCGGAGCTGTTACGTTGCCTCGCGCCGTGAAGCCGCTTCGCGATCGCGTCGTTTCAACGGCGTTGAAGCAGACCCTCGGCCTCTCCGGGAAGGAACGGGCCGGCGGCGCGGCGTCGCCGGAACCGGTCGCCGCGTCAGCACAGAATTTTCAGAATTTCATCCGCAATCCGGTCGGTTATTGGCATGGCCTCCCGCACATGGATTCCCCAATAGACCGACTGGATGGGTGGCAAGTCGTCTCGCTCCCGCAGGTTCGCTGCGTTCGAGCGGAGCAGCGCCATGCACCCCAGTCCCCGGCGAACCGCCTCGATAGCGCCGTCGATATGCGCCGCCTCAACAGCGATGCGGTAATTCAAATTGGCCGCTTCCAGACTGGCGAGCATGAGGTCCCGAACCACGCTTCCGTCGGGATGGGACACGATCAGGATTGAACCGTCTGGCCCGTGGTCTCCGTCCGGCCAGCCCGCCCAGACTACGTCCTCACGGTAAGATCGTACATCCGACGGCGGGGGATCGGATGTGACGGCGGGACAGATATCGAGATCGCCGCAGTTCAGCTCATCAAGCAATGACGCCGATGATCCACGCCTGAGCTGGAACTCAAGCTCGGAATGAGCCTGCCGAACATTGACCAGCAGCGGAACCAGAAGCCAGCAACGCAACTCGTGGGGCACTCCGATCCTGATCACAAACCGGCCCAGCCTGGCGTTCTTGGATCGCCGGATCTGATCGATCAAACGATCGTGGTTATTCACGATCTTCTTCGCGGTTTCGATAATCATCGCCCCTTCGGAACTCAATTGAACACCGGGCACGCTGGTGTCGAAAAGCTTGATACCAAGCTGATCTTGCAGCCGGCGAAGATGACCGCTCACGGCGGGCTGTGAAAGATGCAGTTGAGCCGCCGCGCGCTTATGGCTTCGCAATTCGCTGACCGCCAGAAAAGTCCGGAAAAGCTCCACCCCGATGTTTTCGGTCTGCATGACACTTATACCTCGAATAAGGCCTTACACCCGTTAGGTCATCGTTAACTATTGCGAACCACAATCTCAATTCACGATTCGCGAATGAAAATTTCGAAATATGAACTTAGTTTTCGTTTGGTGATGGAGTTGCATATGGAACCAAACAGATCCCGCAGCCGCCTCACTCCTAAACGATTCCTGATCCGACTGTCTCTATCTGTCGAGACGTCATGTCCAGATTCCGGACGGTACCTGTGTCCTCGGCGCTGGCGAGTTAGCGATCGAATTTTTCAGGACGTTCCAGTGTGAATCCGACAAGCGGCATCGCGCACGAAGATCAGGTCGGCTTCAAAAGCCGACGAAGCCTGTCGCCGCGTCAGTCAGAATGCATGGAATGATTCCCCGCACAGCAAATCATCTTCGCCGTTACGACGCGTCCGTGTTTCTGCGTACGGCGATGGAATCCGCCATGGGCTTTCGGCACGGAGTTTTGCCGGGCGCTGGCGAAAGGACGAATTGACCACTCCCGGCAGCATCTAATCCGGTTACTCCCGATCCATTTCAGTCGTGAGGGAACAAGCATGGAGAAGCTGATCAGGTTTTTCGACATCGGCCCGGAAACGACGCGCAACGCGAATCTCATCTGGCCGCTGGTCGAAGCCCGGGCAAGCGACATCATCGGAGATTTCTACACAGGCGCGCGCAAGGCGAATGTGGATATTTCGCTGAGCGATCAGGCGATCGAGAATTTCAAAATCGTGCAGACAAGACATTGGCGCCGACGGTTTATCGCCCGGTTCGACGAGAAATATTACAACGAAGCGTCATTGGTCGGTATCGCGCACCGCGAGGTGGGGCTCGATGTGCGATGGTACATCGCCGGATGCACAAAAATCAAAATGGGCTTCGTGCAACTTATTCTCGGCGCGAATTTGCCGCTCGCCATGAAAGCGAATCTCACCTCCGCGCTCGAAAAGTACGTCGCCCTCAATATGGCGATAGCGGTCTCGTCTTACACCTCGTGGCTGATCGATGACCGTGTCGAAGAATGCGGCGTCGATTCTCGTCGCGGCTGCGATTGCCCCAGTTGCAAGCGAAGCTCGTAACCAGCGTAACAATCAAAACAAGCGTTCGGTGGAAATGCGCGCGGGCGTCAAAGATGACCCCGCCCCAGGAAAGGTCAACAAGATGGATCTGTTCAGACTGAATATCCGAGGCCGGCTCATTCTTGGCTTCAGCGTTCTTTGCGTGCTGCTTGCGGCGGTGGTCGGCCTGACGATCACGAAAGTGATCAATGTCAGCGCCGCCACCGATCGCACCGTTCACCTTCGTGTGCCGACCGCCATCGCGGCGAATGACGTGGTGTCCGACATCTATGCGTCGCTGGCGTCGTTGCGCGGGTGGTTGATCACCGGCAATCAGAACTTCAAGACGGAGCGCGCGGCCCTCTGGCGGGACATTCAGGTACGCGGATCCGAGATCGACCATCTTTCGTCGCGATGGACCGTCGAGGCGAACAAGCAGGACTGGACGCAGGCGAAGCCGCTGCTCGAGGAACTGCGTCAGGCGCAGGACAAGGCGGAGGCAATCGCTCATACGCTGGATGAGCAGCCGGCGGCCAAGGTTCTCGCGACGGAGGCCGCGCCCCTTGTGACCCTGATGCTGCAAAAAGTCACCGCGATCATCAACGAGGAGGGCAAGATTTCATCGACCGACCGGCGCAAGAGCATGCTGATCGATTTCGCCGATCTCCGCGGCAGCATGGCCATGGCGATCGGCGCCATCCGCGCCTATCTGCTGACCGCCGATCCTGCTTTCAGGAAGGAGTTCGAGGATCTCTGGGCCTTGAACCAGAAGAAGTTCATTGCGGTCGAGGCGCGGCGGGCGGAAATGACAGCCGATCAGCAGGCTTTCTTCGACGGCCTCGTGGAGGCGCGCGCGAAGTTCAATCCGTTGCCTCAGAAGATGTTCGAGATCCGTGCGTCCGACCGATGGAACATGGCGCAGTGGTTTCTGACGAACGAAGCGGCTCCGCGCGCGAACAAGCTCATGGATATCTTTTCCGGCGCACGAGGCGCCGATGGCGCCCGCTCGGGCGGCTTGGTCGGGCGGCAACACGACAACCTTCGGCAGGACGGTGATGCGGTACTCAGCGAAATCAGCCTGCTCACGTCGCTGCTCTGGGTCCTGCTTGGGCTGGGGATCGGCGTCGCGGTCACGGTCGTCTATTTTACCAACCGTTCGATCGTGCCGCCGATTCTCAAGATGACAACGGCCATGAGTCAGCTTGCCGGCGGGGATCACGATGTGCAGGTGCCGGCAACAGAGAAGAAGGACGAGATCGGCCTGATGGCGAAGTCGGTTCTGGTCTTCAAGGAGAACATGATCAAGGCCAAGGAGCTGGCCGCGAAGGAGGCGGAGGAAATTCGGGGACGGATGGCGCGAGCCGAACGCGTCAACCAGCTCACCGATCGTTTCGACGCCGATGTCTCCCTGGTTCTCAGATCGGTCGATTCGGCTTCGACGGAACTTCAATCGACGGCGGCGTCGATGACGGCCACGGCCGAGGAGACGAGCCGGCAAGCCACCGCGGTTGCGGCGGCCACCGAGGAAGCTTCCACGAATGTGCAGACGGTCGCCGCCGCATCCGAGGAGCTGTCGAGTTCGGTCAGTGAGATCGGACGCCAGATGGCGCAGTCGACCATGATCGCGCAGAAGGCCGTGGCGGAGGCGTCGCGCACCAACGCGATGGTCGAGAATCTGTCGACCTCGGCCGAACGGATTGGCGACGTCGTGAAGCTCATCAACGAGATCGCGAGCCAGACCAATCTTCTGGCACTCAATGCGACGATCGAGGCGGCGCGCGCGGGCGATGCCGGCAAGGGCTTCGCGGTCGTGGCGTCCGAGGTCAAGAATCTGGCCGAGCAGACCGCGAAGGCGACCGATGAAATCCGTGAGCAGGTCGGCGCGATACAGACGTCTTCGATCGATGCCGTGAACGCGATCAAGGCGATATCGGGTACGATCACCCAGATCGATGAAATCGCGACCTCGATCGCGGGGGCCGTTGAGGAACAGTCGGTCGCCACTCAGGAGATCGCGCGCAACGTCCAGCAGGCGGCAATGGGCACGGGTGAAATCTCGACGAATATCTACGGCGTGACGCAGGCGGCCGACCACACCGGAACGGCGGCGCATCAGGTGCTCGCCGCTTCCGGCGAACTGGCCAGGCAGTCTGAAGCGATGCGGGGGCGGATCGAGACGTTCCTGAGCAGCATCAAGGCCGCGTAAGGGATGTTTGTTGGCGAAGGCCCGACCCGCATGATCGCGGGTCGGGCTTTTGCCGTGCCGACGGCCAGGATGCCGATCTTGCGGCCCGCGACGTCTCAGGCGGTCCCGCCGCCGCGATCCCGGCCGGCGTTCCTCCGCACATCGGAGGGCGTCGCCCCGTAGCGGCGGCGAAAGGCATGGTTGAAATGCGACAGATCACCGAAGCCGCTGGTGTAAGCGATGGCGCTGATCGATGGAAGGGCCGGACGCGGATCCAGAAGGAAGCGGTGAGCCAGCGCGAGACGCTCGACGAGCACGAATTGGGAGAAGGTCGTGCCCTCGTTCTCGAACAGCATGTGAATGTAGCGCGGGCTGACGCATTGGCGCAGCGCCACCGCGCCGACGGAAAGATCGCCGGCCGTCAGATTTGACGCGATGTCGGCCTTGACCGCTTTCAGTCTGGCTGCGCGCATCCCCCCGTATTTCCCGGCGCTGGCGTTTGTCGAGGTTGGAAAGGTCGTGGCGGGGGCCGATTTGATCTCGCACGAGGAATTTCGTCGGACGCGGTTTTATCTGGAATGGGCGAAGCCGCAGAACTTCGTTGGCGTTGTCGGCGCCAATCTCGACCGGGCGACGACGGGCAGCGTGTTCTTTTCCGTGCGCCGGCACGAACGCCATGGCACCGTCGATGAAGAAACGCGGCGGCGATGCGAACTGATCGTTCCCCATGTCAGGCGCGCCGTGGCCGTCGGCAAGGTCGTCGAAAAAGGCCGGACGCACGAGCGACTGCTGACCAGCACCATCGATCGTGTTCCGGCGGCGACGATCATCGTGACCGCAACGGGATGAATCGTGCTCGCAAATCGGGCGGCCGAGGCCTGTTTCAAAGCCGGCAATATCGTGTTGTCGCGGGACGGCGTTATCTTCGCGGCCAACGCGACCGCGGACCGGATGCTCAAGGATGCGTTCGCGGCCGCCGAACGCGGGGATGAGGGACTTGGCCTCAGGGGGATCGAGGTCGTGCTCGCGACGGGCCTCGATCGCAAGCACGTCGCGCATCCCCGGATTTTCCCCAGCGGCCGCTGCCATGTTCCGCCTTTGTATGCCGATAACTGCCGAAAGGCCCAAGGTCGGCGATTTCAAAAAGTGGCTGAAATCAAGGACTTTCCGTGGTGGGCGCACAAGGGATCGAACCTTGGACCTCTCCCGTGTGAAGGGAACGCTCTCCCGCTGAGCTATGCGCCCGGAATGTCGTCAGGCGGTCGGAGCCGCTTCGACGCCGCGATTTACGAAGCAGGGGTCCCGGTGTCAAGCTCGGGGTGACGTCTTCCCGGCTTTCGGCACGATGCCGGCCGTCGCTAATCCGGTGCGCGGGGCGATTGCGCTTGCAGGGCGCGGATGCGGTCCACCAGCGTCGGCGGCGACGTGGCGGTCGCGCCGCCGTTGGCGATTCGGTGCGGCTCCGCCTCGAGGATCGCCTTGATCGGCGAATCCGGGCCTTCCAGCGCCATGGTCAGCCGCGCCACCTCGGCGGCGATATCGCCGATACGTGTGCGCAGCAGGGTGGCGCCGGCGTCGTCGCCCTGTTGC
>JBASBO010000487.1:0-2890 GCA_049651165.1 Xanthobacteraceae bacterium
ATGCCGTCCTTGCGCCGGCGCGACGGCGACCCCGCGCCGGTCAGGCCGGGGCCCTTGCGGTCGGCCAGCGCCAGTTGTTCCTCGCGATAGGCGGTGTAGAGCCGCAGGAAAGCCTCCGCCAGCCCCGGATAGCCGACCGCGATATCGCTGATTTCCAGCGGGGGGATATCGATGTCGGCGAACATCGGTTCCTTGAGCACCGCCTGCATCCGCGCGGCGTGATCGGCGCCGCCGTCGCCGGCCAGACTGGCGAGATCGATCTTGTAGGTGCGCGCCAGACGCAGCAGCATGTCCGCCGTCACCGGCCGCTGGTTGCGCTCCAGCAGCGCCACATAGGGCGCGGAGATATCGAGATCGGCGGCCATGTCGGCCTGCGTCAGGCCGCGTTCCCGGCGCAGCCGGCGCAGCCGCGGCCCCATGAAAACCGAGCGGGCGGTCGTGGTCGCCATGATCCTCAACCTCTACGATACTGGTATTGTAAATATATTACAGCATTACAATCAATTCCTGTAAAGCCTGACAAGTTTTCTCCGGGAACACTGGCGGTCGGCGCGCGGCTGCCTAAAACAACGGTCAATCCACGTTTCACAAGAGGTGGCGACCATGAACTACCAATCGCGCAACATTTCCGACCACGCAATGCTGAGCCCGTCGACCTACCGCAGCGAGATCGACGCGGCGGAAGCCCTGCTCAAGGACAAGCCGACCTGGAACGGCGTGACCGCCGAGGCGGTGGCGCGGATGCGCTTGCAGAACCGCTTCAAGACCGGTCTCGACATCGCCCGCTACACCGCGGCGCTGATGCGCGCCGACATGGCTGCCTACGACGCCGACCCCACCAAGTACACCCAGTCGCTGGGCTGCTGGCACGGCTTCATCGCCCAGCAGAAGCTGATCTCGATCAAGAAGCACTTCGGCGGCCGCACCGACCGCCGCTACCTCTACCTGTCGGGCTGGATGGTCGCGGCGCTGCGCTCCGAGTTCGGCCCGCTGCCGGACCAGTCGATGCACGAGAAGACCACTGTGCCGGACCTGATCCGCGAACTCTACTCGTTCCTGCGTCAGGCCGACGCGCGTGAGCTGAACGACATCTTCCGTCAGCTCGACGCGGCGCGCGAGGCCGGCGACAAGGCCAAGGAAGCGGCGCTGATCGAGAAGATCGACAGCTTCCAGACCCACGTCGTGCCGGTGATCGCCGACATCGACGCCGGCTTCGGCAACGCGGAGGCGACCTATCTGCTGGCCAAGAAGATGATCGAGGCCGGCGCCTGCGCGTTGCAGATCGAGAACCAGGTGTCCGACGAGAAGCAGTGCGGCCATCAGGACGGCAAGGTTACCGTGCCGCACGACGTGTTCATCGCCAAGGTGCGCGCGGTCCGCCACGCCTTCCTCGAACTCGGCGTCGAGGACGGCATCATCGTCACCCGCACCGACTCGCTGGGCGCTGGACTCACCCAGCAGATCGCCGTCAGCCACAAGCCGGGCGACATCGGCGACCAGTACAACTCTTTCCTCGACTGCGAGGAAGTCGATGCGTCGAAGATCGGCAACGGCGACGTCATCATCAGCCGCAACGGCAAGCTGCTGCGTCCCAAGCGGCTGCCGAGCAACCTCTACCAGTTCCGTCCGGGCACCGGCGCGGACCGCTGCGTGCTGGACTGCATCACCTCGTTGCAGAACGGCGCGGACCTGCTGTGGATCGAGACCGAGAAGCCGCACATCGAGCAGATCGCCAGCATGGTCGATCGCATCCGTGAGGTGATCCCCAACGCCAAGCTGGCCTACAACAACTCGCCGTCGTTCAACTGGACGCTGAACTTCCGTCAGCAGGTCTACGATGCGTGGAAGGAAGCCGGCAAGGACGTCGGCAAGTACAACCGCGCCGACCTGATGAAGGTGGAATACGACGAGACGCCGCTGGCGCTCGAAGCCGACCAGCGCATCCGCACTTTCCAGGCGGATTCGGCCAAGCGCGCCGGCATCTTCCATCACCTCATCACGCTGCCGACCTATCACACCGCGGCGCTGTCCACCGACAACCTCGCCAGGGAATACTTTGGCGAGGAAGGGATGCTCGGCTACGTCAAGAACGTGCAGCGCCGGGAGATCCGTCAAAGCATCGCCTGCGTCAAGCACCAGAACATGGCCGGCTCCGACATCGGCGACGACCACAAGGAATACTTCGCCGGCGAAGCCGCGCTGAAGGCCGGCGGCGCCCACAACACCATGAACCAGTTCGGCTAAACTCATCGCCTGACTGAACAGAAATGCCCGGCCTCGCGCCGGGCATTTTTGTTTTCCACCTACGTCATTGCCGGGCTTGACCCGGCAATCCATCCGATTGAAGCGACTCTTTTTTGATGGATGCGCGGGTCAAGCCCGCGCATGACGATTTCATCTAAACCGAACCCGCTCTAGACGGAATCGGATGTCGCAGCGCCGCGCCGCAGCCGGCCGTAGACCAGACTGAGCGTCAGGCAGTAGGTCGCGAGCATCGCCAGCATCATCAGCGCCGGCCCCGCGCCCGCACCGGCGCGCTCCGCGAACAGGCCGTGGCCGAGCGCCGGCATGATCGCCAATCCGGTCAGCGCCCACGCGAAGACGGTGACCAGCATCCCCTTGCCCAGCGCGGTGCGCGCCGGAATCCGCCGATACGCCCACGCAAAAATCGAACTCCACACCAGCGCGCCCGAGACCATCGGCAACAACCACGCAAGGCTGCCTGCAAGCGACGCACCGACCGCTTCAGCGAGCAGCCGCTGCAAATCGGCATAGGGCTGAAACGCGGGAAGAATCCCGAGCAGCCGCCGCGCCGCCATCAGCCCGCTCTGCGCCGCCATGCCGCAGACGCCGGCGATGGCCGCATCGCGCAGCCGCAGCACGACGGCGC
>JBASBO010000488.1:0-8952 GCA_049651165.1 Xanthobacteraceae bacterium
ATCGTGCACTGGCCGGCGCGCCGCTCACGCCGCCGCCACTTCCTCGATCGTCACCTTGTCGGGATAGAACGCCAGATGGCCGGCGATCTCGGCCATCGCCGGAAACGGCGTCTCGTAGCTCCACACCGCGTCGGGCAGGGTGGCCGCGCCGGCGGCGATGCTGAAATAGCTGGCGTCGCCCTTGTAGGGACAGTGGGTGACGCGGGCGCTGCGGACGAGTCGCGTCCGGTCGGCGTCGGCGCGCGGGATGTAATGGACCGGCGGGTAGGTCGCCTCCGTCAGCGTCAGCGCGCGGACGGTGTCGGCGATCACCACGCCGCCGGCCTTGACGCGGATGCGCATGCCGGCGGGCCGGATGGCGATGGGGTGGTCGGGGCCGGGAATCTTCATAGGCCAACCTCGCTTTCGGAAGCCGGACCCGCGCGGCGTGCGCGATCGGGGCGGGCTATTGACGGTGAATCGGATATGGTATCCTCAACACGCCGGAAACAGGGCCGCGTCAGGTCGCGGAAACCGTCCGGGGCTTTGCGGAGAATAAAGATGCCGATGGACGCCCGCGATATCGAATCCCTCATCAAGGCCGCGATACCCGACGCCGAGGTGACGATCCGCGATCTCGCCGGCGACGGCGATCATTACGCTGCGACGGTGATCGCCGAATCGTTCCGGGGCAAGTCGCGGGTGCAGCAGCACCAGATCGTCTATCAGTCGCTGAAAGGTCAGATGGGCGGCGTCCTCCACGCGCTCGCCTTGCAAACCGGCGTGCCGGACTGACGGCGCGCGGCGAGGGCGGGACATGGCGGCATGACACGGATGGAGCCGGCCCGATCGCTGCTCCGCGCGCCGAACCCGCATCAGCATCACCGCGTCACCTTCGTCGAACTGTTCTTCGATCTGGTCTTCGTCTTCGCCATCACCCAGATCTCGCACACGCTGCTGGGGCGTTTCACCCCGCTCGGGGTCGCGCAGGTCGGCATTCTGATGCTGGCGGTGTGGTGGGTCTGGGTCTTCATGTCATGGGTCACCAACTGGCTCGATCCGGAGCGGACGCCGGTGCGACTCATGCTGTTCGCGATGATGCTGGCGGGCCTCGTGATGTCGACGTCGATCCCGAAGGCGTTCGACAGCCGCGGGTTGGCGTTCGCGCTCGCCTTCGTCTTCATGCAGGTGGGGCGCTCGCTGTTCTTCATCGCCGCGGTGCCGAAGTCGGAGGCCGGCCATCGCCGGAATTTCCAGCGCATCGCGATCTGGCTGTCGGTCAGCGGCGTGTTCTGGATCGCCGGCGGGCTCGCCGATCCCGCGACGCGGCTGGGGCTGTGGCTGGTCGCGCTGGTCATCGAATATTGCGGGCCGGCGATGCGATTTCGCACGCCGGGACTCGGCGCCTCCTCGATGCAGGACTGGGAGGTCGAGGGCGGCCACATGGCCGAACGCTGCGCGCTGTTCATCATCATCGCGCTCGGCGAATCCATCGTGGTGACCGGCGCGACCTTCAGCGAGGCGGCGTGGACGTGGCCGGCCGTCGCCGCTTTCGTGGTCGCGCTGCTCGGCTCGATCGCGATGTGGTGGATCTACTTCCACATCGGCGCGGACGCCGGCTCGCATCGCATCTCTCACGCCGACCAGACCGGGCGGCTGGCGCGGCTGGCCTATACCTATATCCACCTGTTGATCGTCGCCGGCATTGTGGTCTGCGCGGTGGGCGACGAGATGCTGCTGGCGCATCCGGGCGGCCACGACGGCCACAGCGGCGCGAAGGAATTGCTCGCCATGATCGGCGGGCCGCTGATCTATCTGGCCGGCGTCGTGCTGTTCAAGCGCACCATTCGCGGCCACCTGCAACCCTCGCATTTGACCGGCATCGGGCTGCTGATCGTGCTGATCCCGTTCGCAGCGATGCTGTCGCCGCTGTGGCTGTCGGCCGCCACCACCGCGATCCTGATGCTGGTCGCGGCTTGGGAAGCGATTTCGCTGGGATCGCCGCGGACGGCCGCCGATCCTCACGTCGACGCCACCAGCGCGTGAACGGAGAACAGTCCCTCATCGTCGGTCCATGAGCGGCGCGGCGTCCAGCCCGCGCCCTCTGCCAGCGCGTTGAAGCGCGCGATGCTGTATTTGTAGCTGTTCTCGGTGTGAATGCTCTCGCCTTCGCGGAACGCGATGCTTTTGCCGAGGATGCGCACGGTCTGCGCCTTGCGGCTCACCAGGTGCATCTCGACGCGGTGGCGCTCGCGGTTGTAGATCGCGCGGTGGGCGAAGCCTGCGAGATCGAAGTTGCCGCCCAGTTCGCGGTTGATGCGCGTCAGCAGATTGAGGTTGAAGCGCGCGGTGACGCCGGCGGCATCGTTATAGGCGGCGTGCAGCGTGCGGTCGTCCTTTTCCAGATCGACGCCGAGCAGCAGCCCCGCGCCCGCGCCGAGGATCCGCCGCGCGCCGCGCAGGAAGGCGGCCGCCTCCTGCGGCTCGAAATTGCCGAGCGTCGAGCCGGGAAAGAAGCCGACCTTCGGCACCGCTTTCACCGCCTCTGGCAGCGTGAACGGCGCGGTGAAATCGGCGATCACCGGCGCGACCCGCAGGTGCGGGAAATCGCGCCGTAGATTCGCCGCCTGCGCGGTGACGAACTCGCCGGAAATATCCACCGGCACGTAGGCCGTGACGCGGCCGTGGCGCAGCAGCAGCCGCGCCTTGGTGGTCGAGCCCGCGCCGAACTCCACCAGCGCCGCGCCTTGCGGAATGATGGCCGCGATCTCGCGCTCGCGCGCGCGCAAAATGCCGAGTTCGACGCGGGTCGGATAATATTCCGGCTGCGCGGTGATCTGCTCGAACAGTTCGGAGCCGGCGGCGTCGTAGAAATACTTCGGCGAAAGCTGCTTCGGCTGCCGGCTCAGGCCCTCCAGCACGTCGGCGGCGAAGGGAGAGGCTTGCGGGGCGAGGCGCGGCGCTCTCGCCGAGGCTGTATGGGCGTTCATCAGGGTCTCCGGGCTCGTCTAGAGCATGATCCCGAAAGGTGGAAACCGGTTTTCGGAAAAGATCATGCTCAAACAAAAAGATAAGCGACGAGCCTGATTCAACGCAGTTGAAACAGGCTCTAGTCGCGGCGCGCGCTCACTCGCCGTAGTCGGCAAGGCGCAGTCCGGTGAACTGCCAGCGGTGATGCGGATAGAAGAAGTTGCGATAGGTGACGCGGCTGTGGCCATCCGGCGTCGCCAGCGACGCGCCGCGCAGCACCATCTGGTTGACCATGAACTTGCCGTTGTATTCGCCGAGTCCGCCGGGGGCGGCGCGATAGCCGGGATAGGGCGCGTAGGCGCTGCGGGTCCATTGCCAGACGATGCCGAAGGCGTCGTCGATCAGGCCGGCGCGGGCGGCGACCTCCCATTCCATCTCGCTCGGCAGGTGCTTGCCGCGCCAGCGCGCGAACGCGTCCGCCTCGTAATAGCTGACGTGCATCACCGGCGCGTCGAGGTCGAGCGGGCGCAGGCCGCCGAGCGTCATGACGCGCCACTGGCCGTCGATGTCGCGCCAGTGGCCGGGGGCTTCCCAGTCCCCGGCGGTCACCTTGGCGAAGCCGTCCATCAGCCACAGCGTCGGCGTGCGATAGCCGCCGCCGTCGATGAAGGCGAGCCATTCGCGGTTGGTGACGAGATGGCGCGCCAGCCGGACCGGGCCGACCAGCGCGCGATGCGCCGGGCGCTCGTTGTCGAAATGGAAGCCGTCGCCGCCGTAGCCGATGCTGTGGATGCCTTCGTTAAGAACGCACCAGTCGTCGCCGCCACGCGTGGCGGCAGGCGGCGTCCAGTCCGGATCGTAGGCCGGGCACAGCGGGTTTTGCGCGAAGGCGTGCAGGATGTCGGTCAGCATCAGTTCCTGATGCTGCTGCTCATGGTTGAGGCCGACCTCGACCAGCGGCGCGAGGCCGGACAGCGTCGCCGCATCGGCCGCGCCGAAGAACGCCGAAACTGCCTGATCGACGTGCCGGCGATAGGCGCTCACCTCACCCGCTCCGGGGCGGGTAAGGTGGCCGCGTTCGGCGCGGGCGTGGCGCGGTCCGGCGCTGACGTAATAGGAATTGAACAGGAAGGCGTAATCGGGATCGAACGGCCGGTAGCCGGGGCAATGCGGCCCGAGCAGGAACTGCTCGAAGAACCATGTGGTGTGGGCGCGGTGCCACTTGGCCGGGCTCGCGTCCGGCATCGACTGCACCACCTGATCCTCCGGCGAGAGCGGGGCGGCGCGGCGTTCGGTCTCGTCGCGGACCGCGCGATAGGCGTCCGCGAGCTGGCCGGCGGACAGCGGCGAGGTGGGCGAAAGCCGCGCGCGCGAGGAGGGGGCGGCGGCGGACAGGTCTGCCCTCGAACTGGATGATGTCACGACAGTCTCCCGGTTCAGGGACAAACGCAGCCCCGGCGGATGGGTTCCGGGACAATTTCCTCCTGTTGGCAGCTCATGGCCAGAAAAAATGACTGGAAAATCCCGTGTCCCGGATGCAATGCGGCGCAAGCGAAGCGCTGTGCCGCTTTGCTGATCCGGGACCGTCGCGAGCGTTGCCTTTGATACGGTCCCGGTTCTGCGGTGCGGCGTTGCACGCCGCGCCGCGCCCGGGACACGGCCTTCGCATGCATCCGTCCACTTTTGCCAACACGTTTCTGTCATAAGATGCAACGCGCGCGCCCTGAAATCGCTTGCATTTTGCTTGGGATGCAATGCGTTTCGGGCTACATATATGACGAGCGGGACGGTTCGCCGGCAGGTCGCGAACGGCCTTCAAGAGGATGCGAGATGAGCATTGAGCAGTTTATCGAGAACGAAGTGAAGTCCAACGATGTGGTGCTGTTCATGAAGGGCACGCCGCAATTCCCGCAATGCGGGTTCTCCGGTCAGGTGGTCCAGATCCTCGACCACGTCGGCGTCGCCTACAAGGGCCTCAACGTGCTGGAATCCGCCGAGTTGCGCGACGGCATCAAGGTCTATTCCAACTGGCCGACCATCCCGCAACTTTACGTGAAGGGCGAGTTCGTCGGCGGCTGCGACATCGTCCGCGAAATGTTCCAGGCCGGCGAATTGCAGAAGCTGTTCGCCGACAACGGCATCACGCTGGGCGCGCCCGCCTGATCGCCTTCGCGCGCGAGATCGGCGCGGCGGCCTTCGAGGTCGTCGTCGCCGACATCGCGACGCTGCGCGTCGACGCCATCGTCAACGCGGCTAACGAGACGCTGCTCGGCGGTGGCGGCGTCGATGGTGCGATCCATCGCGCGGCGGGGCCCGATCTTCTGGCCGAGTGCCGCCGGCTCGGCGGCTGCGCTACCGGCGACGCCCGGATCACGCAAGGCTACCGGCTGCCGGCGCGCCATGTGATCCATGCGGTCGGGCCGGTGTGGCGCGGCGGCGGGCAGGGCGAGGCCGAGGCGCTGGCCTCGTGCTATCGCCGGGCGATGGCGCTTGCGCATGAGAACGATCTCGGCTCGATCGCCTTTCCGGCCATTTCCACCGGCGTCTACCGCTTTCCCGCCGCGCGCGCGGCGGAGATCGCCGTCGCAACGTCCATCGAGGCCGTCCAGACCGCACCCGTGCTCCGCCGCGTGGTGTTCTGCTGCTTCTCGCAGACCAGCGCCGAGTTGCACCGGCAGGCGCTGGGCGTGGCCGTTCCCCCTTGCTAACCGGGCGCTGCTTTCGCATTCTGCGGACCCTAACCGAGAGGGCAGAGTGACGGCGCGATCGCGGCTTGGCGAGTGGCTTTGTGCGGCGCTGCTGGCCGTCGCGACGATTTCGATTGCGCGCGCCGAAGCCACCTTCGACATTCCCGCCGGCGCGCATTTCTCTCAGGCCAAACTCGCGAAGATCGCCGATTTCTTCAACGCCGAGATCGCGCAGGGCAAAATTCCCGGCGCGGTGCTGGTGATCCGCCAGCACGGCAAGCTGGTCTATACCGGGCTGTTCGGCGTACGCGACGTCGCGACCCGGCTGCCGATGTCGCAGGACACCATCTTCCGCATTTCCTCGATGACCAAGCCGATCACCAGCGTCGCGGCGATGATGCTGATCGACCGGGGCAAGCTGAAACTCGACGATGCGGTCGCGGAATACATTCCCGCGTTCGCGGATATGAAGGTCGGCGTCGAAAAGCCGACGCCCGGCGGCGGCAAGGCGCTTGAACGGGTGCCGCTCAAGCGCCCGATCACCATCCTCGACCTGCTGCGCCATACCTCCGGCATCACCTACGGGTTCTATGGCGACAGTCTGGTGCGCAAGGCTTACGCCGCCGCGAGCTTGTTCGACGGCGATCCCGACAATGCCGCGTTCGCGGCGCGCATCGCCAAGCTGCCGTTGCAGGAGCAGCCGGGCACGCTGTGGGACTACGGCCATTCGACCGACATTCTCGGCCGGGTGATCGAGGTGGTGTCCGGCAAATCGCTCTATCAGTTCGAGAAGGAGAACCTGCTCGATCCGCTGGGCATGAGCGACACCGCCTTTTATGTCCACGATCCGGCGGCGCGCGACCGGCTGGCGCAGCCGATGCCGAACGATGGCGATCTCAGCGTCGGCTACGAGCTCGATCCGCTGACGCCGCGCCGGCGCGAGGCCGGCACCGGCGGCATGGTTTCGACGCCTCATGACTACGCGCGGTTCGCGCAGATGATCCTGAACGGCGGATCGCTCGACGGCAAACGCTATCTCGGCGCGCAGACGTTCGCACAGATGACGCGCGATCACGTCGGCCCGGACTCCGGCGTCGCGCGCGATTACTTCTATTTTCCGGGAGACGGCTTCGGTTTCGGTCTCGGATTCGGCGTCCGCACCGATCCCGGCAACGCCAGGCCGCCGCCGCCGGGCTCGCCCGGCGAACTGAAATGGGATGGCGCCAGCGGCTGCTACTTCGTCATCGACCGCAAGCAGGACATGCTGTTCGTGCTGATGGAGCAGACCCCGAGCGAGCGCCAGCGCATCCAGAGCACCGTGAAGCAACTGGTCTACGAGGCGCTGGAGAACTAGCGCGGCGGGATCGCCGGGCGGATGGAACCCGATCCGTGCCAACGGGTTAGGTTGAGGGAACGAGGAGGCTCCCGATGAAGAAAACGTCGATGACGATCGCCGCCGCAATGCTTGCCGCGTCAACCGCAACCAGCCTGGCCGATCAAACCCCCGGCGCGGACTGGATGACGGCCGACAAGGTCATCCAGAAGCTGATGGAGAAGGGTTACACCAATATCAGCAAACTGGAAGCCGACGATGGCCGCTGGGAGGCCAAGGCGACGCTCAACGGCGCGCGCCAGAAGGTCTATCTCGATCCGCGCTCCGGCGAGGTGGTCGGGCAAAAGCCGACGCGCTGAGCCTTCCGCCGCGCAGGACCGGCCCGCAATAAAAAAGCCCCGGACATCCGGGGCTTTTCCGTGATTGCCTAAAGCGCGATCAGCGCGAATAGAATTCGACGATCAGGTGCGGCTCCATCTGCACCGGGAACGGCACGTCGGAGAGCGCGGGGATGCGGGTGAAGGTCGCGCTCTGCTTGTTGTGATCGACGTCGATGAAGTCCGGCACGTCGCGCTCGCCGAGCTGGTTGGCTTCGAGCACGATGGCGAGCTGCTTGGAGGCGTCCTTGACCTCGATCAGGTCGCCGGGCTTGACCTTGTAGCTGGCGATATTGACGCGCTTGCCGTTGACCTTGACGTGGCCGTGATTGATGAACTGACGCGCGGCGAACATGGTCGAGACGAACTTGGCGCGGTAGACCACGGTGTCGAGGCGGCGTTCCAGGAGGCCGATCAGGTTCTCGCCGGAGTCGCCCTTCATGCGGGTCGCCTCGACATAGATGGCGTAGAACTGCCGCTCGGAGATGTTGGCGTAGTAGCCCTTCAGCTTCTGCTTGGCGCGAAGCTGGGTGCCGAAGTCGGAGAGCTTGCCCTTGCGGCGCTGGCCGTGCTGGCCGGGGCCGTATTCGCGCTTGTTGACCGGGCTTTTCGGACGGCCCCAGATGTTCTGGCCCATCCGGCGGTCGATTTTGTACTTGGCTTCCGCACGCTTTGTCATCGCGTCCTCTATCGGTTGAAGGTTTTGAGGAAACGCGCCCTCCTGTGCAACGGGATGATCCCGGTGCCGACAGGTCCGTCCTTAAAGCTTAAGGGGAGGACCACGGGTCGCGAAACGCAACGCGGGCCGAAAACGGCCCGCGAGCAGGCGGTTTCTAGGGTCAAAGCGCCGGAATGTCAAATCCGGCTGCATCAGCCGCGGGACCGGCTACTTCGCCGGCGAGGCCAGCGGCTTGGTCTTGTCCACCACGTAAACGCCCAGCACTTTCATGGACTTGTCGCCATGGACCTTGGCGTCGTGAACGGCCCCTGCCGGGATCTGGTAGGAATCGCCGGGTTTCAGGAGCTTGGCCGGCTGGCCGTCGATTTCGAGGTTGAGTTCGCCTTCCAGCACGTAGCCCGTCTCGATTCCGGGGTGGGTGTGGCGGCCGGCGGCGGCGCCCGGCGGCAGTTCCGCCAACCCGGTGACGGTGACGTAGCCGTCCGGAAACTCGACCTTCTGCAACGGTGTGCGCTTGATGCCGCTCTGCTGCGCCACCGCCGCGCCCGCCAGCGCGAAGGCGGCGACGCCCAGTCCCAGCACGATTGCCTTGATCCTGACCATCATTGTTCCTCCCAATGGAGCGCTCACGCTAGCAGCGCGCCGCGCGGGGGAGAAGTTCGAACAAAGTCGGGGTCAGGCCGCGACCTCGGAGGCGAACGAATGCACCAGCGCTTCCGCCGCCGGATGCCGCCGTCCCGAGGTGAAGATCAGGCGCGGGTCGTTCGCCGGCGGCAGGCCGTCTGCGGCGGGGCCGAGCAGGGTGGCGACGCGGCGGGCGATTGCCGGGGCCGGGTCGATCCATTGCACCGGCCACGGCGCGAGCCGCACCAGCCGGTCGAGCAGCAGCGGATAGTGGGTGCAGGCCAGCACCACGGTATCGGTGCG
>JBASBO010000489.1:0-1865 GCA_049651165.1 Xanthobacteraceae bacterium
GCCGAGAAGGTCTTTGCGCCGCGCGAGCCCGAACTGAAGCCGCGCCCGGCGCGGGCGTCGGCGGCGGACACCGCGATCAGCAGCAGCGGGAACGCCAGCGCGACGGCGAGAGCCAGGGTCTGGACAAGGCCGCGGGGACGGCGAAAAAATGTCATCGGTCGTTTCCTCTCAGCCCGGAAGCCGGGCGATGCCTCATAAAATGGGGAATACCCGGAAAAAGAGAAGTGTTTACGGCGTCGCGCCCATGCGGCGCTCGGTCGCGGCCGGTGAGCGATTTTTCCAGCGAAACATCACCGCCATCGCGTCCCGGATGCGATGCGGCACAAGCGCAAGCGCAAGCGCCGTGCCGCTTCGCTGTTCCGGGACCGTTACGGACGATACCTTCGATACGGTCCCGGTTCTGCGGCGCGGCGTTACACGCCGCACCGCGCCCGGGACACGGGGTCGGGCTTCCCCTCTGAGGATGGCGACGCAAACCAAGCACCCGCGCCGTCACCAACCCGCCTCACCCCGCCATGGTTTCCTTGACGGCGGCGACCAGTTGGCTGAGCGAGAACGGCTTTGGCAGGAACGCGAACTGCTGGTTCTCGGGCAGGCTCTTGGCGAAGGCGTCCTCGGCGTAGCCGGACACGAAGATCACCTTGATGTTGGGGTCGCGGCTGCGTATCGAAGCCAACAGCGTCGGCCCGTCCATCTCCGGCATCACCACGTCGGACACCACCAGATCGACGCTACCCTCGTTCTCCGCCAGCGCCTCCAGCGCCTCGACGCCGTTGGCGGCCTCGATGACGTTGTAGCCGCGCGAACGAAGACCGCGCGCGTTCAGTCCGCGCAAGCCCTCCTCGTCCTCGACCAGTAGGATGGTGCCCTGCCCGGTCATGTCCTGCCCGCGCGGCTTGTCGTCGGCCGAGGTTTGCGGCCGGGCGGCGTCGGGCGCGGCGGCCTGCGTCTCCGCAGCCGCCTCGGCGGCGTCGGGATGATGGCGCGGCAGGAAAATCAGGAACGAGGTGCCCCGGCCCGGCTCGGACTCGACATAGACGAAGCCGCCGGTCTGCTTGACGATGCCGTACACCGTGGAGAGGCCGAGGCCGGTGCCCTTGCCGACTTCCTTGGTGGAGAAGAACGGCTCGAAGATCTTGTCCACCAATTCGGCCGGAATGCCGCTGCCGGTGTCGGCGGCCTCGATCTTCACATAGTCGACCGCCGGCATCTCCTTGTGCCCGAGCTTTGCCACCTCCTGCGCCGAGACGTTGGCGGTGCGCACGGTGAGCTTGCCGCCGTCCGGCATGGCGTCGCGGGCGTTGACCGCGAGGTTGACGATCACCTGCTCGAACTGCGACACGTCCACCTTGACCGGCCACAAGTCGCGGCCATGCACCAGATCGAGCTTGACCTTCTCGCCGATCAGCCGCCGCAGCAGCATGGTGAGATCGGACAGCGAGTCGCCGAGGTGCAGCACCTGCGGCCGCAGCGTCTGCCGCCGCGAGAACGCCAGCAGTTGCCGCACCAGCGTCGCGGCGCGGGTGGCGTTCTGCTTGATCTGCATGATGTCCTGGAACGACGGATCGGTCGGCTTGTGCGCGTTCAGCAGGAAGTCGTTGGCCATCATGATGGCCGAGAGCACGTTGTTGAAATCGTGCGCGATGCCGCCGGCCAACTGCCCCACCGCCTGCATCTTCTGCGACTGCGCGAACTGGTTCTCCAGCGAGCGCTTCGCGGTGGTTTCCAGGAGATAGACGATCGCGGCCTCGGCGTCGCCGGGCTCGCTGACGCCGGTGACGAAGAACTCGCCCCAGCGCTCGGTGGCGCTGTCGAGCGCGGCTTCCACCGGGGCGATGTCGCCGTGCCCCTCGGCGGCTTTGGCG
>JBASBO010000490.1:0-3443 GCA_049651165.1 Xanthobacteraceae bacterium
AGCGTCACCAGGGTAATCAGCAGCAGATACGGAAAGGTGATCCGCGTCAGCTTGACCGCGAGATCGCCGCGCAGCGGATCGTCGACGAAGCCCGGCGCCAGCAGCGCAATCACCTGCGGCATGAACAGCCAGGCCACCGCCAGCAGGATCACCTGCGAGGCCAAGAGCAGCGTGAAGATGCGGCTTGAGAACAGCTTCGCCGCGACCGCGCCGTGCGTGCCCTCGACATGGGCGACCGCCGGCACGAACGCGGTGTTGAACGCGCCCTCGGCAAAGATCGCACGAAAATGGTTCGGCAGCCGCAGCGCGACGAAAAAAGCATCGGCGATCGGTCCCGCGCCGAGGATGGCGGCGAGCATGATGTCGCGCGCGAAACCGGTGACGCGCGATAACAGGGTATAGCCGCCGACGGTGAAGATTCGCCCGAGCATCCGCCGCTTCTACAGCATCGCGCGGCGGGGCAAAACGGCTAACTCAGCCGGCCGCCGCCTCGCGCACGGCGGCGATGACGCGGGCCTGGGTCGGCGCGTCGAGATAGGCGTGCATCGGCAGGCTGATGACATCGGCGGACAGCGCCTCGCTGACCGGCAGGCCGCCATCGGCCACCGGGAAGTGACGGTAGGCGGTCTGCTGGTGCATCGACTTCGGGTAGTAGATCGCGGTCGGAACGCCTTTCGCCTTCAGCGCCGCCGCGAAGGCGTCGCGGCCGCCGTTCGGCAGGCGGATGGTGTATTGCGCCCACACCGAGGTATTGCCCGGCGCGACGCGCGGCACGATGACGGCATTGCCGAGCCCCTCGGCATAGCGCGTGGCGACCGCGTTGCGCGCGGCGATCTCGTCCTCGAAGATCGTCAGCTTCTGCAGCAGCACCGCCGCCTGCATGGTGTCGAGCCGCCCGGTCAGGCCGAGGCGGACGTTGTCGTATTTGTCGGAGCCCTGCCCGTGGACGCGGATGCTGCGCAGCACGTCGGCGAACGCCGCGTCGTCGGTGAAGATCGCGCCGCCGTCGCCGTAGCAGCCGAGCGGCTTGGCCGGGAAGAAGCTGGTCGCCATGATGTTGCCGATGCCACCGAGCCGTCGGCCCTTGTAAGTGGCGCCGAACGCCTGCGCGGCGTCGTCGAGCACGAACAGGCCCTCGGCCTCGGCGAACGCGGCGACGGCGTCGTGGTCGGCGCTCTGGCCGAACAGATCGACGGCGATGATGCCCTTCGGCCGCAATCCGGCGCGGCGCGCGGCCGCGAGCCCGCGCGCGAGCGAGACGACGTCGATATTGAAAGTCTCCGCATCGACATCGACGAACACCGGCGTCGCGCCGGTCAGCGCCACGCTCTCGCCGGTGGCGCAGAACGTGAAGGAAGGACACAGCACGGCGTCGCCGGGGCCGACGCCCTTGGCCATCAGCACCATCAAGAGCGCGTCGGTGCCGCTGGCGCAGGTGACGACGTGCTTCGCGCCGGTGAACTCCGCGAGCCGGCCTTCGAGTTCGGCCACCTCGGGTCCGTTGACGAACTGGCAATGGTTCAGCACCCGGCCCACCGCCTCGTCGAGCGCGGGACCGAGGCGGCGGCGCTGCGCGCCGATATCGATGAACGGAACGGGTTCCGGGCGAAGCTGCTGGTTCATATGCTGTTTCTTGGGACCTGACACGTTACGAACTTGAGAAGGGCGCGCGACATCGCGCGCGTTAGCTGGCGGCCCGGCGCGGCGCGGCCGTGGCATGAAGCGAGTTGGCCGGCGCGGCGAGACAGCGGATGGCGATTTCCAGACTGGCGACGCCCTGCTCGCCGGTGACGGCGGGCAGACCGCCGCCGCGCACCGCCTCGACGAACGACATCAGTTCCGCGCGCAGCGGCTCGTCGTGGCCGACCGGCAGATGCCGCATCGAATAGCTGCCGTCGGGCTGGAAGCCGAAGCACTCGGTCACCTGCCGCGTCAGAAGATCGCCCTGCACGTATTTGTGCCGCGTCGCGACTGTGACGTTGCGCGCCTTGAACGGCGTCAGCCAGTTGGTGTTGATATGCGCCAGCACGCCGGAGGCGGTGCGGAATTGCAGAAGCGCGATATCCTCGCGCTCGGCCACCGCGCTGGACAGTTGCGGCTGCACATCGACGATATCGGACTCGGTGAACCAGCGGATCAGGTCGATGTCATGCACCGCAAGGTCGATCACCACGCCGACATTCGACATGCGCGGCGGAAACGGCCCGACGCGGGTGATCCCGATCGACAGGATGTCCTCGCCCGCGATCGCCTGCTTGATGGCGACGACGGCGGGATTGAAGCGCTCGACATGGCCGACCATCAGCGTCACGCCGGCGCGGCGCGCGGCGGCGACGATGGCGCGCCCCTCCTCCGCCGTCGAGGCGATCGGCTTCTCCACCAGAACGTGGATGCCGCGCGCGATGCAGGCGAGCGCTATCTCGTGATGCAGATGGGTCGGCGCGGCGACGGTCACGGCATCGACGCCAGCGGCCAGCAGCGCGTCGAGATCGGCGAACGTCGGACACCCGATCAACTTGTCGGCGCGCTGGCGATGCTCGTCCAGCGGATCGACGATCCCGGTCAGCGCGACATGCGGCAAGCCGGCCAGCACGCGGCCGTGATTGGTGCCCATGACGCCCGCGCCGATCACGCCGACGCGGATCGCGCCATCAGGACCCGCCACGGCGGGGGAAGCCGGTTGCGCAAAACTCATTCTGGAAGACCTCGAAATCCGATTGGGGCGCGACTCGGCCCATCGAGCCGCGCCGGGGTGTGGTAGCACGCGGCCCCGGCTCGCGCGAACTTCACGGTGACAACTATAAACACGTTTTGATTCAAACGATTACAGGCGCAATCGCAAGACCGGATCATCGCTTGCGCGGCTCGCCGCCCTGGCGCGCCCGCGCAACCAGCGATGTCGTGCTGAAACCCGGCAGAATGTTGACCAGCACCACCTCGCCACCATCGGCGTCCACCAGTTCGTGGCCAACCACCTGCTCGCGGGTGTAGTCGCCGCCCTTCACCAGCACCATCGGCCGTATGCGGGCGATCAGGTCGAGCGGCGTGTCCTCCTCGAAGATCGCCACCAGATCGACCGCCTCCAGCGCCGCCAGCACCTCGGCGCGGGCGCGCTCGTTCTGCACCGGGCGATCCGCGCCCTTGAGCCGCCGCACCGAGGCGTCGCTGTTGAGGCCAACGATCAGGCGATCGCAGACCGCGCGAGCCTCGGTGACGACCTTGACGTGGCCGGGATGCAGAATGTCGAAGCAGCCGTTGGTGAAGCCGACGCGCAGGCCCTCCTCGCGCCAGGCGCGGACGCGAGCGTCGAGATCGTCGCGGCTGGTCACGATCTTTTGCTCGGCGGCGAGCGAGGCTTCCGGCAGCAGCCTGCGCCGCAACTCGTCGAGCGTCACCGTCGCGGTGCCCTGCTTGCCGACCGCGACCGCCGCGCCGGCGTTGGC
>JBASBO010000491.1:0-13622 GCA_049651165.1 Xanthobacteraceae bacterium
CGGGACTGGCGCTGACGGCATTCGCCTGCGCCAGAACCCGCATCAGCACCGCCGCCAGCGGCCGCGCCCGGTATCCGTTCCCGGGAAGTCGCGAGCCAGCGTCACGCTGATCGCGCCTATGGCTTCGTAAGGTCCGCGCTGCACCTATGCCGATGGCGTCGCCATGCCGTGAAACGCCTGTCGCAACGCTTTGCCATGCAGGCCGACGCCCAGCAGCAGCGAGAGCAGCAACCGCGCCTTCAATCCGCCCAGCATACCGCCCGGAATCAGGCCGCGCGCAAGCAGATCGGTCTCCGATCCCGGAAAACCATAAGTCCGCGCGAACACCGGCCCCGAGGCGACGCGCGAACTCAGGACCACCGGGAAAACCTCCGTCAGGTTCGCCAATGCCGGCACGACCGCCGCGGGGACATGCCCGACACCCATCGCTTCGATTACGAGACCGCGATAGCCGAGGCCCGGCAATCCCGCGAGCAGGCGTCCGTCGTCGCCGAGGGCGGCCGTCAGCAACGCGACCGGTTCGTCCGCACCCTCGTCGCCGCCGGCAACGATCGTGCTGCGCGTCACGCGCATGGAGATGCACGCTTCACCCTCGATCACGCTGCCGAGCGGTCCCGCCGAAAGCGACGCGAAGGTCGACGGCAGAAAGGTGGACGACTTCTGGACGAAGCGCGCGGCATGGATCGTATCGTTGAGAACCACCAGCGTGCCCAGCCCGCGCGCCGCCGGCGACGACGCGACGATCGCACTGGCCAGCAGGTTGGCCGGCCCGTCGGCGCCCGGCGCCTCCGCGCCCCGCATCGCGCCCGTCACCACCACCGGCTTGTCGCCGCCGACCAGACAATCCATCACGAACGCCGTTTCCTCGATGGTATCGGTGCCCTGCACCACGATCGCGCCGGCGATATCTTCGGCCAGCCGCGCGTTGAGAAGCCGCGCCACCTGCCGCAGATGCGCGAGCGTCAGCGACGGACCGGGCAACCGAAACGGCGAGACAGCCTCGATCTCCGCCACGTCCGCCAAGGCCGGCACCGCGGCGACAAGGTCCGCGCCGGTCAAGGTCGGCACGATGCCGGGCCCGGCGCTGGCGGTCATGGTGATCGTCCCGCCCAGCGAAACCAGAAGGAGTTTCGGCCGCCCCGCCGCAGTCGCCGCCATCGTCAGACGTTCCCTGTCTGCGTCCTGTACCAGTCCAGAATCTCGGCGCCGGTCCATGTCACCACGCCCTCGTGGCCGAGGATATAGTCATAGAGCGCTTCGAGATACTTGATCCGATGCGGCACGCCGGTGAGATACGGGTGAATGGAAATCGCCATCACCCGCGGAATGTCCTTGCCTTCCTGATAGAGCCGGTCGAACTGATCGCGGCCGCGGCGAAAAATCTCGTCCGCCGGGGCTTGTTGAATCGCCGTCATCACCACGTCGTTGATCTCGACGGTGTAAGGCACCGAAACGATGCTGCCGGCGCGCGTGCGCAGCGTCACCGGCTGATCGTCGAGCACCCAGTCCGCGACATATTCGATGCCGGCTTCCGCCAGCAGATCGAGCGTTTCGTCGGTCTCGGTCAGGCCCGGGCTTTCCCAGCCGCGCGGCGGCCGGCCGGTGAACTTCGTGATCGCCGCGATCGTTTCCGCGATCGCCGCTTTCTGGTCGGGCGTCCTGTGCATCGGTTGCTGCACGAAGCCATGCCCCATGAAATCCCACCCCGCATCGAGCGCCGCCTGACACGCCTGCGGATACAGCTCGCAGCAACTGCCGTTGAGGGCGAACGTCGCCTTCAATCCCCGCGACGACAGCACCTGATGGAAACGCCAGAAACCGACGCGCATCCCGTATTCGTGCCACGCCCAGTTCGGCACGTCCGGCAGCATCGGCTGCCCCATCGGCGGCGGCAGCACGGTGCGCGGCATCGCCCGGGTCGGCTGCCAGTTCTCGATGTTGACGATGGTCCAGACCGCGACCCGCGCCCCGCCGGGCAGTTTCAACGCCGGACGCTGGTGAATCGGCTGATAGTCGAGCCGGCCACGAAGGGAGGTGCCCGTGATGTCGTCCGCCATTGATCGCTCCTGTCATTCCCGCAGCAATGCGCGCGCCGTATCGCCGGAAACCTGCGCGCGCTGGGCATCGGAAAGACCCGGCGCATCGGCGAGGGTTTGCAGCGGCGTTTCATCGCCCATGTCGAACGGCGCGTCGGTGCCGAGAAAGACGTGCTCCGCGCCCACAAGATCGACCAGGAAGCCGAGCGCCTGCGGCTCGAACACCACGCTGTCGAAGTAGAACCGCCGCAGCAGGTCGAGCGGCGACGATGTGGATTTCGCGCGTGTCTCGCCGCGCACCTTGTGGCCGTGAACCAGCCGCCCGATCTGGTACGGCACGAAGCCGCCGCCATGCGCCAGCCCGATCTTCAGATCGGGAAGCTCGTCGAGCGTGCCGCTGAACATCAGGTCGGCCACCATCAGCGCGGTTTCCAGCGGATTGCCGACCAGATTGGTCAAATAGTAATCCTCAAGCCCGCTCTTGTTGCCGACGTAATAAGGATGCGCGAAGACGAACACGCCAAGCGCCTCGGCGCGGCGCAGGACCGGGCGAAACCGCGGCTCCGACAGCTTCGCGCCTTCGATTCCGGTGCCGATCTCGATGGCGCGGAAACCGTGCGTCTTGACGATCCGCTCCAGTTCTTCGACTGCCGCGTCCGGATGCTGCATGGGGATGATCCCCATGCCGCGCAGCCGGTCCGGCCGCGCCGCGACCATCCCGGCGACGCCGTCATTGACCAGACGATTGACGTCAACCGCGACGTCGCGATCGGCCCAATACGTGAAGGTCGGCGGCGCCGGCGACAGCACCGAGATATCGATGCCCTTGCGATCCATCGCCGCCAGCTTGGCGTCGACGTCGATGAACTCGGCGAACAATGGGTAGACGTAGCCCTGATCGTGAACGACGCGCCGCGACGCGCCCTGCCCTTCGATGCGGGCGGCGATCCGCGCGGGATCGGTTTCGATCGCAGAAACGAACGACGGGGGGATGACGTGACTATGGAAATCGATATTCATCAGCTTCAACTGTAACGCTTGGGGGTGTCGTCGTCGGCGTACCAGTCGAACACCGTGTCCGAGAGGTTGACGATGATGTTCTGGATCTGGGTGTATGCCTCGTAGGCGACCAGGCCGTTCTCCCGGCCGATGCCGCTCATCTTGAAGCCGCCCCAGGGCGATGCCGGATCGATGCGATGATGGTCGTTGATCCAGGTGATGCCGCATTCAAGCGCGTGAGCGACGCGGTGACCCCGCGCGATGTCGCGGGTCCAGATGCTGGTGGCGAGGCCGAACGGCGTGCCGTTGGCGATCGCCACGGCCTCCGCCTCGGTCTCGAACGGGATGACGCAGACCACCGGCCCGAAAATCTCCTCCTGCGCGATGCGCATCCCCGGCGAGACGTTGGTGAAGATGGCCGGTTGCAGGAAATAGCCTTTCGCGAACGCCTCGCCTTGCGGCCGCTTGCCGCCATAAGCGAGATGCGCGCCCTCCTCCACGCCGATGCGGATGTAACGCTCGACCAGACCGCGCTGCCGGGCGGACACCATCGGCCCCATCTGCGTCTCAATGGACTGCGGATCGCCGAGGCGGATTTCAGCGGCGCGGCGGACCAGTTCGGCGACGACTTCATCGTGGATCGAGCGATGCACCAGAAGGCGCGAACCCTGCACGCAGGTCTGCCCGCTGGCGATGAAGGACGCGAACAACGTCGCCGCGACCGCGCGCGGCACCGCCGTGTCCGGAAACACGATCACCGCCGCCTTGCCGCCCAGTTCGGCCGCGACCTTCACCAGATTCCTGCCGGCAATGGCTGCCACCGCCTTGCCGGTTTCCGTGCCGCCGGTCAGATCGAGCTTGCGGATGCGCGGATGCGACGACAGCGCGAGGCCGGCAGTGGCGCCGAAACCGGGCACCACGTTGTAAACGCCGTCCGGCACGCCGGCTTCCTTGAGGATTTCACCCAGCAGCATCGGCGTGATCGGCGCCAGTTCCGACGGCTTCACCACCATGGCGTTGCCGGCGGCAAGCGACGGCGCGACTTTCTTGGTGAGGATCAGCAGCGGGTGATTCCACGGCGTCACATGGCCGACGACGCCGAGCGGCACGCGCCGGGTGTAGTTGAGATAATTGCCGGCGAACGGCGGCACCGTATCCTCATGGGTGCGCGCCACCGCGCCGAAATAGCTGAACCACTCCGGCAGCCGCGCCAGTTGCGCCGCCATCTCGCGTCGCGGACGACCGATCTGCTCGATCTCGATCGACACCACGTCCGGCAGGCGGCGTTTCATGATCTCCGCCGCGCGCTGCATGATGTCGCCGCGCTCCCCGCCGCTGAACGCCGACCACACCGGGAACGCGCGCTCGGCCGCCGCGACGGCCTGCTCGATATCCGCCGCGTCGCCCTCCGCGACATCGGCGACGATCGCGCCGCTGCTCGGGTTCTCCACCTGGAACGTCCGCCCGGAGGCGGCGGGACAATAGTCGCCGTCGATGAACAAACCCCACGTCTTCGTCATCACACCATCACCAACACGATTACCGATCTAGTGCACCCCGAGATATCGCATCAGCGGCGACTGATCGTTGCGCACGCTCTCCGCGCTTGCCTCGTGCACCACCTTGCCGGTCTCCAGCACGTAGAAGCGATCGGCGACCGCCAGCGCGCTGTAGAGATTCTGCTCGACCAGCAGGATTCCGAGGCCCGTTCTACCCAGATCGGCGATGATGGTTTCGAGGTGCTGCACCATCACCGGCGCCAGCCCCTCGGACGGCTCGTCCATCAGGATCAGTTCCGGATCGATCATCAGCGCGCGGCCGACCGCCAGCATCTGCCGCTCGCCGCCCGACAACTGGTTGCCGTTGTGGCCCTTGCGCTCGGCAAGGCGCGGGAACATCGCGAACACGCGATCGACGGTCCAGCCCTCCTGAGCCTTGGCCGGCTTGAGCATGGTGAGATGCTCAAGCACGGTCAGCGATGCAAACAGCCGGCGTCCTTGCGGCACCAGCGCGATGCGCCGCGCGGCCACCTCATGCGGCGTCAGCGGACGAAGGTCCTGGCCCTTCCAGGTCAGCGTGCCCTCGCGCACCTGCGGCTGCGCCAGCCGCATGATGGAGCGGATCAGCGTCGATTTGCCCATGCCGTTGCGGCCAAGCAGCGCGACGACTTCGCCAGGCTTCACCGTCAGCGACGCGCCATGCAGCACATGGGCATCGCCGTAGAAACTGTGCAGGTCGCGAACTTCCAGCATCAGCGCGCCTTTCCGAGATAGACGTCCTGCACGAGCTGGTTGCCGCGAATCTCGCCGGGCGTTCCTTCGGCCAGCATCTGACCGTTGTTCAGGCAGGTGACCCGCTCGACGAGATTGAGCACCAGCTCCATGTCGTGCTCGATCAGAACCATCGTGAGATCATGCGACAACGAGCGGATAATCTCGGCGACGATCACCCGCTCGGCCGGCGAGAGTCCGGCCGCCGGCTCGTCCAGCAGCAACAATCTGGGGCGCGCGACCAGCGCCATCGCCATTTCGAGTTGCCGCTGCTCGCCGTAGGACAGTTCGCTGACGACGACCGCGCCGCGGGTATCGAGGCGTGAGATCGACAGCGCCGCCGCGGCGCGCTCGGCCTGCTCCGCGTTGAGTTCGGCCGCGCCGAACATCGAGAACTTGCCTTCTCCGTTGCCGCGCACCGCGAGCTGCATGTTCTCGTCGACGGTGAGGCTCGGAAACAGGTTGGTGATCTGGAAAGTGCGGCTGATGCCCATTCGCGCGCGGCCCTGCACCGACTTGCGCGTGATGTCCTGTCCCTGAAACAGGACCCGCCCGGCGGTCGGCGGCGTCACGCCGGTGATGGCATTGAACAGCGTGGTCTTGCCGGCCCCGTTGGGGCCGATAATCGCGTGCCGCTCGCCGCTGCGCACGGCGATCGACACGTCATCGACCGCTTTCAGCGCACCGAAAGCGACGACGATATTTTCCAGAACCAGCGCGGGCGCGTCAGTCACCGGGTCCTCTTTCCCTCAAGAATGAGCGCACGGCAGCGGCCCCGGCCGCCGCCGTGCCTCCTGTTTGCGTGCTACTTCCTGATGCCTTGATTGTCGCGCGAGAACGGCGGGTTCTTGAGATAATCCTCGGGCTTGTAGGTCCAGAACTGCGACACCGCCGGATAGGTCTGGATCGGCACGTTCCAGTACTTGCCATCCTTGTTCTTGACGACCTTGCGGATGTAGACGTCGTAGATCGGGTTGCCGTAGTCGTCGAACCGCACCGGCCGCCCCAGCGGCGAATTGGTGAGCTGGCTTTTCAGCACCGCATCGATGAACGCGTCGCGGTTGGAAATGTCGCCCTTGAGCTGCTCGATCACCTGATCGACCCACATCGCGCCCGAATAATGCGAGAAGCCGTAGAGCGACGGCATCTTGCCGTACTTCGCCGAATAGGCGTGAACGAACTTCTGCGTCTCGGGATTGTCCGAGCCTTCCGCGAAATGCGCCGAGGAAACGATACCGTCGCATTCCTCGCCAAGGGTGCGGATCACCGACTGGTCGGTGAAGTTCTGCGCGCCGAGCAGCGGAATCTGGCCTTTAAGGCCGAAATCGGAATATTGCTTCATGAAGCGCGAGGCATCGGCGCCCAGCTCCATGGCGAACACCGCATCGACCTTGAGGTTGCCGATCTGCCCGATATAGGGACTGAAGTCGGCGGTATTCAGCGGATTCCAGAGTTGGGCCACGATCTGGCCACCGCCTTCCGTGAACACCTGCGCGAAGCCCGCGCACTGCTCATGCCCGAAGGTGTAGTCCTGCGAAATCGTGGCGATCCGCTTGTAGCCCTGCTTCAGCGCCCAGTCCGCCAGCGGGCGCGGCATCTGGCTCGCGGTGTATCCGGCAACGCGAATGACGTTCTTGATGCGGTTGCGCTGCGTCAGGTCATCCGCCGCGATCACCGGAATGAAGTACGGCACGCCGTTATCCTTGACGTAGCTGGCGACGGCGAGACCGGTATTGGCAAGCAGGTTTCCGAACAGGAAATCCACCTTCGCCTGCTCGACCAGTCGCCGCGCCTTCTGCAACGCTGTATCCGGATTGCCGGCGTCGTCCTCGACGATGACCTCGACGGCGCGGCCCGCGGTCTTCTTGCCGCGCTCCTCCCAATACATGTTGAAGCCTTCGACGATCTCGCGGCCGCCGGCGGCGACGACGCCGCTCAGCGGCGCCATCAGGCCGATGCGGAGTGGCTCGGCGGCGCGCAGGATACGGGGCGCGGCGAAGGTGCCGGCGGCGGAGGCCGCAACCGTGAGGCCGGTGGTTTTCAGAAACTGTCGGCGGTCCATTCCATCTCTCCCTGTCGTGTTGCTGCGTTTGATTCCAAGATTGCCGATAACAGTCACCGCTTGCGGCTCAGCAACCAGCGAAGCGTCCCGAGGATACCCTGCGGCGCGAAAATCATGGTGACGATGAACATCAAGCCAAGAACCATCTGCCAGCGCGCCGTGTAGGCGCTGACGAAGTTCTCCAGCAGGATGATCGCCGCGGCGCCGATGAACGAACCGAACAGCGTTCCGACGCCGCCGATGATCGCCATCAGCAGTCCTTCCACCGACTGCGACAGCTGCACCGTCGAGGGGCTGACGAAGTTGTTGAACAGCGCGTAAAGCGCACCGGCGACACCGGCAAAGAAGCCGGTGACGGTGAAGGCGACGAACATGTGCACCGAGGTGCCGTAGCCGAGGCTCCGCATCCGGCTTTCGCTGTCACGGATGCCCCGCAGCGTCAGACCGAACGGCGAGCGCACGAAGCGCCAGATCAGGAACGTCATCAGCAACACGACGACGAGCGTCACATAATAAAATGCCGTAGGGCTGGCGATCAGGTCCGGGCGGCCGACGCCGCGAATGCCGTTCTCGCCGCCGGTGATGCTGGTCCAGCGCAGACAAACGCCCCAGACGATCATGCCAAGCGCAAGCGTCAGCAGCAGGAAGTAAACCCCGCTGACCCGCACCGCCAGCATGGCGAATACCGCCGCCGCCAGCGTCGCGACAACGACGCCCAGCAGACAGCCGACCCATGCCGATCCGCCATAAACCGAGGTCCAGTAGATCACGACATAGGTCGAGATGCCGAACAGAGCCCCGTGGCCGAGCGAAGTCCGCCCCGCATAGCCGGCAAGAATGTCGATGGACATCGCCAGCAGTGCGAAGATCAGGATCTCGTTGGCGATGCTCATCTGATAGGACGACACCATCAGCGGCAACACGCCGAAGATAACGAGGACCGACACGAAGCCCAAAGAGGAACCCAGGGCGGCGCGCCGGATCGCGGCGACGGTGCTGCTCATCACGCCCTCCCGAACAGTCCGAGCGGACGGAAGGCGAGGATCGCCGCCATGGGTCCGAAGATGACGAAATAGGCCAGTTCAGGAAACATGACCTGACCGATGGTGTTCAACATGCCGACCAGCAGCGCGCCCACCGCCGCGCCGACCAGACTGCCGCTGCCGCCGATGATGACGATCGCCAGCGAGAAAACCAGGATCTCGGAATCCGCCGTCGGATACAGCGTGAGGAAAGCGCCGCCGATGGTGCCGCCGAGCCCCGCGAGCGAGGCGCCGAGCATCGAGGTGACAAGGAACACGCGGCGGATGTTGATGCCCATCGCCTCGACCATCTCCGCATCGTCGACCCCGGCGCGGATCAGCGCGCCGAGACGCGTGCGGTTCAGCAACAGCCACAGCGCGATGAAGACGAGAATCCCGAGCCCGAGCACGAACAGACGATAGGTCGGATAATAAATTCCGGCGAAGCGCACCGCGCCGCGCAGCATGGCCGGAATCTGCACCGAGAAGGTATCGCCGCCCCAGATCACCAGCGCGATGTCATTCAGCACGAAGGCGACGCCCAGCGTCAGCAGCACCTCGCGCAGGACGAAACCGCGCACGAAGCGCAGCAGGCCCTGATCGATCATCAGCCCGAGAAACGCCACGAACAGCATCGACGCCACGATGCCCAGGACGAAATTGCCGGTGCCGAGCGTGACCGAATAGCCGATGTAGCCGCCGAACAGATAGAGCGCGCCGTGCGCCAGATTGACGATGCGCAACAGGCCGAAAATCAGCGTAAAGCCGGACGCCACGATGAACAGCAGCGCCGCCAGCGTCAGCCCGTTCAGGATCTGGACGAGATTGAGGCTCGCCACGAACTATCCCCCGCCCGTCAAGGCATCCGGGCGCTCGCTCAGATACCAGTCGTAAATCTGCTCGCCGGTCCAGAATGCGACATCGGGCAAGCGGCTGATTTTCTCGAGAACGCGCCGGAAATGCCTGGCGCGATGCGGCGCGCCCATGATGTAGGGATGGACCACCAGCGCCATCACGCGGGCGGAGCCGGCGCTGTCGTGGTAGATCTGTTCGAACTGATCCATCGCCCGGTCGTGATATTCGCTGGCCTTGTGATGCTGGATCAGCATCATGGCGACGTCGTTGCATTCCTGGGTGTAGGGAATGTTGACGATGGGCTTCGAGCGGGTCTTCAGCACGACGGGCTGATCGTCGAGCACCCAGTCGCACACATATGAAAACCCTTCTTCCACCAGAAGATCGGGCGTTTCCCAGGTTTCGGTGAGGCCGGGCCCGAGCCACCCGCGCGGCGGCTTGCCGGTGAACCGCTTGATCGCCTCCGCCGTCTTGCGGATGTCATCGCGCTCGTCGGCGACCTTCTGCATGTTCTTCTGGCTGAAGCCGTGCCCCATGAATTCCCAGCCGCGATCCAGCGCCGCGCGCGAAATCGCCTCATAGCTTTCCACGGCCCTGCCGTTGATCGCCAGCACCGCCTTGATGCCGTGATTGTCGAGCGCCTCGAGCAGGCGCCAGAAGCCGACGCGATTGCCGTATTCGTGCCAGGCCCAGTTCGGAATATCCGGCAGCGGCGCGCCGCCCGCCGGCGGCGTCAGCACGGTGCGCGGCATCGTCTCGCGCGGATCCCACTCCTCGATGTTGACGATCACCCACACCGCCATGCGGGCGTCGCCGGGCAGCTTGAGCGGCTTGCGATCGACGATCGCCGAATAAGAGATTCTTTCCTGTGGCAGCACGATCACGGCTCCTTTCCGACGATGGAGAACGCAAGCGGCGTCAACCCTTCCACCGAAACCACCAGTCTGTCGCCCGGAACGATGGACCCGACGCCCGCCGGCGTACCGGTCATGATCAGGTCGCCGGCCTGCAATCGATAGAACCTCGAAAGATTCGCGATGATTTCCGGCGTGTTCCAGATCATCTGGCTGAGATCGCCGCGTTGACGCTCAACCCCGTTCACCGACAGCGAAATCGCGCCGCTCAACCGATGGCCGACATCGGCGACGGGATGAATCGCGCCGCACGGCGCCGACTGATCGAATGCCTTGCCGATCTCCCACGGCAACCCGCTCTTGAACGACTCGCGTTGCCGGTCGCGCCGCGTCAGATCGACGCCGACGGCGTATCCGAAGACGACGTCCAGCGCGCGATCCACAGCGACGCCTGCGGCTTCCGCGCCGATTGCGACGACAAGCTCGGCCTCGAACTGAAAGTCATCGGTCTGCGGCGGATAAGCGACGTCCGCACCTCCCGCCACGACTGCATCCGCCGGCTTCTGGAAAAAGAACGGCGGATCGCGCTCGTCGCCTTCCTTCATCTCCCGGATATGGGCGACGTAGTTGCGCCCCACGCAGTAAACGCGTCGAACGGGGAATCGATCTTCCCGTCCGACGATGGGCAGCGCAGTGATCCGGGGCGTGAAAGCGAACATGGGCGCGACCTGCCGAACGTGATGACGGCAAACGTCGATCCGCCATGCACGATGATCGGCGCCCGCCCTCTTGTCGGTGGATCAAATTATACAAACAGCGTCCTGTCAACCAAAGATGTATACATTTTTAGGAAGCACCGGATGGTCCCGACGGCAGCCGGCGGGTCGGGCCGGACCGGTCTGGATCAACTCGGCCTTTTCATTTGGTGCGGGAATATGCCATTAATCTTGACTCGGATCCCAACAGAGAGCCAGCCGATGGTGCCCCGCCCCCGACGATCCATGACGCCCCCGGAGGATGAAGCTCTCACGCGAAGTGTATCCATTACCGATACGCTTCGGTCCTCCATCCTTGCCGGTGAATTCAAGCCCGGCGAGCGCATCTATGAAGTCAACCTGTCGGAGCAGCTCGACGTTTCGCGAACGCCGATCCGCGAAGCGCTGAAGGTTCTCGCCGGCGAAGGACTGCTGGACTACACCCCGAACCGGGGCTATCACGTCCGGGAATATTCCGTTGACGATATCGTCCAGGCCTATGAGATTCGCGCCGCGCTGGAAGGACTGGCCGCCAAGCGCGCGGCGCAGCTCGGCATGTCCGCCGAGGAACGCGCAATCGTCGAGGCGGCGCTTCGCGACGGCGAAACGCTCCTGAACAAGAGCCGGCTTTCGGCCGCGGACCGCAACCAGTACGGTATCATCAATACCGCGATTCACAGCGCGATTCATACGGCCGGGCAGTCGCGAATGCTGCGCGACATGCTGCGCCAGTCGCAACAGATCGCGCCATCCTCGCACCGGAACGTCATCGCCTTCGAACTATCGGACGTTCGGCGTCGCCACGACGATCATCACCGCATCTACGAAGCCATCCTCTGCCGCGACGGCGGCCGCGCCGAACTGCTGATGCGCGATCACGTCGAGAGCATCAAGGTTTCGTTGCTGCGTTCGATCTCGCGAGACCTGCTGCCTCGCTGAACGCATTCGTCAAAACGGACGGCGTGGACATCATCGTCGCGGTTACCGCCGGCGACGGAAAACGCGACGACAACGTCCTCGCCCGGATCGCGCGCTAGATTTCAAGTACGGCTACGGGAGCGCCTTCGGTTACGGGCTCACCTTCGGCAACGGCGATCGCGACAACGACGCCGTCCGCATCGGCCACCACGGGAATTTCCATTTTCATCGATTCGATCACAACGAGGACGTCGTCCCTGGACACGCGCTGCCCCAACGCGACCTCGATTTTCCAGATCGAGCCACTGACCTCCGACTTCACTTCTCGCTTGGCCATCTTCGTCCATTCTCCGTTGTTCAGCGAATTCATACGAAACGAGGGGCGGATATTCAAAGCCGCGCCGATGTATATCTTGCCCGAAACGACACCGGCCAGTCGTTATTGGCCGGCTGTTGACCCCGGCTGGTCTGCCCGCACCGTCAAAACGGCTCGATCAACCGCTTGCGCGACGTACGCGGCTGAGGCGGCGGCAAGGTTTCGAGCGTGAGGCTGAGTATTTCGCGTGTTTCGGCCGGATCGATCACGTTGTCGTAGAGGAATTTCGCCGCGCTCTCAACCGCCGTATTCGAGCGTTTCAACCCGGCGGTGAGGCTCGCATGGAGATCCGCGCGCTCCTCCGGCGTTTGCGCCGCGTCAAGCTCCTTCGCGTGGATGATGTTGACCGCGCCTTCGAGCCCCATGCCGCCATATTCCGCCGTCGGCCAGGCCAGGAGTATCGCGGGATCGAGCGGCCGCGATCCCATGATGTAATAGCCGAGGCCGTAGGCCTTGCGCAGCACCACGGTCAAGATCGGCACGGTGGCGTTGGCGAGCGCGGACAGGACGCGGGCGCTGTGCCGCATCAGGCCGGTCTTTTCGACTTCCGGCCCGACCATCAGTCCGGGCGTGTCGCACAGCACGACCACGGGAATGTCGAAAGCGTCGCAAATCTGGATGAAGCGCGCCATCTTCAGGCAGGCCGGCGTGTCCATCGCGCCGGCGAGATACATCGGCTGATTGGCGACGATCCCGACGGTTCGCCCGGCGATGCGGCCGAGCGCGGTCACCGCGGCCTTGCCGTAGCCGGCCTTCAGCTCCATGACGCTGTCGCGGTCGCAAAGGGTCTGGATCACCGTGCGCACGTTATAGGCGCGGCGCGGATTTTCCGGCACGACGGCGCGCAGCGGCATCTGGTCGGGGGCTTCGCCCGGCGCCTGCCGCAAGTCGAAATATCCGAGATATTTCCTCGCCGCCTCGATCGCTTCCGCCTCGTTCCTGACGAGCACGTCGATGACGCCCGACGCCCAGTGAACCGACGCCGGGCCGATTTCCTCGGGCGTATACTTCTTGCCGAGCGCCGCCTCCACCAGCGGCGGCCCCGCCATTCCCATGGCGGAATCCTCGGTGGCGATCAGCAGGTCGCAGAGCCCGGCGAGATTCGCATGTCCGGCAAACGCGCGGCCGGGCGCGATGCCGACCGTCGGCACCAGCCCCGACAAACGGGCGAACACGACGAAGGTCGAGGTCGATTGGCGCGCCGCGACGTGCATGTCATGCGGCCGCGCGCCGCCGCCGTCGAGCCAGCAGATCACCGGCAGCCGGTGCTTTTCGGCGTGCTCGAACATGCGCGCGATCTTGGCGTGGTTCATCGCGCTCTGCGTGCCGGCGTAGACGGTGTAATCGTAGAAAACCAGATCGACCGGCTTGCCGTCGACTTTCGCCGTGCCCATGACCAGACCGTCAGCGGCGCCGCTCATGCCGGTAATCGCGGGCCGCGTCAGGCCGCCATATTCGACGAAGCTGCCCGCGTC
>JBASBO010000492.1:0-1534 GCA_049651165.1 Xanthobacteraceae bacterium
GCCTGGGCCAGCGTCACGGCCGGGCCGAGCACGAGCGCGACCGCCGGCGCGAGCGTGGCCACGGCAAGGCGAAACAGGCGGGAACGGGTCATGTTCGAAGTCTCCAACACCGGAATCTCCAAGACCGGAATCTCCATGGCGGGGCCGGCGGACCCGGTCGGGGCTGCGGCGAGGGTAAGGCGGGGGCCGCATCGTCGCATCATGCTATCACGCCGGTTCCGCTTTCGTCCTGATCCGAGTTACACCCCGAAAACTGTCCGCGACGTGAACGCTGGCCAATCCGTCGCTGTTCGCCATATAACACGGCACAAATATGGAAATCACGATGAGCGGCCTCGCCAACCACGCCTTCGCCAAGATGAACGGCATCGGCAACGAGATCGTCGTGCTCGACCTGCGCCAATCGGGCGCGGCGATCACGGCCGAGGATGCGCGCGCCATCGCCTCGCCCGACGGCGTGCCCTACGACCAGTTGATGGTCTTGCAGCCGCCGCGCGCGGCCGGGACAGAAGCCTTCGTCCGCATCTACAACAACGACGGCTCGGAAGCCGCCGCCTGCGGCAACGGGATGCGCTGCGTCGCACGGCAGACTTTTGCAGCGACCGGCCAATCGGCACTGACGTTCGAAACTCGCGCGGGGCTCATCAACTGCTGGCAGGGCGGCGCGCCGGGGCTTTACACCGTCGACATGGGGCCGCCGCGGCTGGGCTGGAAGGACATCCCGCTGGCGGAGGAATTCCGCGACACCCGCTACATCGAGTTGCAGATCGGGCCTATCGACAAGCCGATCCTGCATTCGCCCTCGGTGGTGAGCATGGGAAACCCGCACGCGATCTTCTGGGTTGACGACATCCACGACTATGACCTCGCGCGGCTGGGGCCGCTTCTGGAAAACCATCCGATCTTTCCCGAGCGCGCCAACATCACGCTGGCCCATATCGTCGATCGCGACCACATCGAGATGCGGACCTGGGAGCGCGGCGCCGGCCTGACCAGGGCGTGCGGCTCGGCGGCCTGCGCCACCGCGGTCGCCGCCGCGCGGCTGAAGCGCACCGGCCGCGTCGTGCAGATGACGCTGCCGGGTGGCGAACTCACCATCGAGTGGCGCGAGCGCGACGATCATGTGCTGATGACCGGTCCGGCCGCTTTTGAGTACGAAGGCCGCTTCGATCCGGCGCTGTTCGCGCCCGCTGCCTGAAATGCCGGTCGATGTCGTCACCTTCGGCTGCCGGCTGAACGCCTTCGAATCCGAGGTGATCCGCCGCGAGGCGGAAGCCGCCGGGCTCGACGACACCGTCGTCATCAATAGCTGCGCCGTCACCAACGAGGCGGTGGCGCAGGCCCGGCAATCGATCCGCCGGCTGAAGCGCGAGCGGCCGGATGCGCGCATCGTCGTCACCGGCTGCGCGGCGCAGACCCAGGCTGCGATGTTCGCGGCGATGCCGGAGGTCGCGCGCGTCGTCGGCAATGACGACAAGCTGCACGGCGAAAGCTGGCGCGCCGCGCGCGAGGCGTTGGCGCGGGCCGCCGCGTT
>JBASBO010000493.1:0-2825 GCA_049651165.1 Xanthobacteraceae bacterium
GTCGAGCGGACTTTGCGGCCGCAACTGCTTCGCCCATGCCCCCACCAGCCGCGCCAGCGTCAGCCGGCGCTCCAGCCCGCCGAGCGCGGGTGGAAGATCGAACGCATCGCGGATGTCGGTGTCAGCGAAAGCGAAGTCGTCCTCGTCGATATCGCCAAGGGTGACGATGCGCGGCAGCACCGCGGCATCGACAGCGAGCACGTCGAGAAACGCCTCGCGCGCCAGCCGTCCGGCGCGCCGCGTCGGCAGGTATAGCGTGGCCTGTGCCAGCCGCGCAGGCTGCGCGCGGGCGGAAAACCCTTCGATCAGGTCGCCGTCCACCAGCGCCGCGATCAGCGTGTGCAGGAACGGCGCGGAGGCGGGAATATTGAAGACGTGCATGGTCAATCCGATTTGAAAATCAGATTACCCCATGACCGCGCCGCGATCACAGCGCGAAATCGGCGGTGCCGGATTTATGCCGCGCTGGCGAGGAACGCCTGCTCGGCCGCCTGCACCGCGTCGGGCGTTCCGACGTGCATCCACAGGCCGTCGAGCCGCAACCCGAACAGCCGCCCCTGTTCGCCGGCGCGGTCGAACAGTTTCGTCAGCGCGAACTCGCCCTGCGGGCTGCCAGCGAAGATCGCGGGCGACAGGATAGCGACGCCGGCATAGACGAACGGCACCACCTCGCGCTCCTTGCGCCGGCGTAAGCTGCCGTCCGGCAGCATGGCGTAGTCGCCGCTGCCGCTATAGCCGACGCTGCCGGCGGTTGGGGCCATCAACAGCAGGATGTCCATCCGCGCCGGATGGAAGGCGGCGGCGAGCCGCGACAGGTTCGGCTCGGCGCCGTCGATCCACAGCGTATCGGCGTTGAGATGGAAGAACGGCGCTTCGCCCAGCAGCGGCAGCGCCTTCACCACGCCGCCGCCGGTGCCGAGCACGGCGTCACGCTCGTCGGAGATGGCGATGCGCGGCGTGGTCCGCGCGGCGACATGATCGATGATCTGGTCCGGCAGGTAATGGACGTTGACCACGGCATCGGCGACGCCGAAGTCGGCGAGCTTGTCGAGAACGTGGTCGAGCAGCGGCCGGCCGGCGACCGGCACCAACGGTTTCGGCATCCGATCGGTGAGCGGCCGCATCCGGGTGCCGAACCCGGCGGCGAGCACCATGGCGGTGGTGGGGTGCGTGGGCATCGTTGGAAATTCCTTGCCGGCCGCAGTCGCGGGAGAATCGGTCGCGACAATCCTATCACAGCCGCCATGCACCACATGATGAGGCACGGCGATGACGGCCGTGTGACGATGCGGCGATACTGACGCGCGAGGCGTCAGATCTCCAAAACTCAGATCTCCAAAACTCAGATCTCGAAGACTCAGATCTCGAAGACCTGGGTGACTGCGCTGCGCGGTTTTTTCTTCCTGTCACCGGGTTTGAGAAAATTGACGCCGATCTGGTCGCCGTTGACCCAGGCCAGTTCACAGCGGCGATAGGCAAGCCCGGTCGAGGACAGGATGAGGAAGAACTCCTTGAGATGCAATCCCTCCATCGGGCCCTGCACGGTCAGCTTGGCGCCGCTCTCGGAGACGTCCTCCATGGTGCAGGACCGCCGCCAGGTGCCGTCGATCCCCATCAGTTGCGCGCCGATGCCGCGCTCGAAGGTGATGCGCTCACCGCTCTGCCGCTCCGCCGTCATGTCCGTTTCCCATTTGAGGTTCTTCGGTCTTAAACCGGGACGGCTAACAGACGGTAAAGCGGGACTTCAGGATTACCGCGGCGGCGGGACGTGAGCGGCGTACCAGTCGCGCAGCACCGCCAGCGCCGGGTGGGCCAGCGAGCGGCTGAGATAGGCCCAGATACGCGGCTGGTGGCGCAGATAATGCGGCTTGCCGTCGCGCCGGTTGAGCCTCGCGAAAGTGCCGAGCAGGCGGGTGTTGCGCTGCGCCGACATCACGGCGTAGCTCTCGGCGAAGGCGGCGGCGTCGAAGCCGGGATCGGCGGCGCGGCGCGCTGCGACATAGCGGGCGAACATCGCCAGCTCAAGCGGCTCCGGCACGTCGATGCGGGCGTCCTGCAACAGCGACACCACGTCGTAGCTCGGCGGCCCCATCACCGTGTCCTGAAAATCGATGATGCCGACCTTGCCGATGCCGGAGCGGTCTTCGAGCCAGATCATGTTGGGCGAATGAAAGTCCCGCAGCATCCAGGTTTGCGCGCCGCCCTGCCGCGCCAGCACGGCGTGCCACAGCGCGAGAAATTCGTCACGATCGGCCGGCGCGGGATCGGCATCGCGATCCGGCAGATACCATTCCAGCATCAGTCCGATCTCGATCAGCATCGCCTCGATATCGAAGACGGGGATGTCGTAGGTCGCATGTCCCGTCAGCGGCAGGGTCGCCGGCAGCGGCGCGCGATGCAGCGCGGCGAGCAGGTCGGTGGCGGTCTGATAGCGCTCCGGGATTGGCTGCGGCGGCGCGCCGGTGGTGACGCCCTCGCTGCCGAGGTCCTCCAGAATGAGGAAGCCGTTGTCGAGGTCGATGTGATGGATCGCGGGAGCCGACAGACCCTGCGCGCGCAGGCCGTTGGCGATCGCGACAAAGGGGCGGACGTCCTCGGCCAGATGCACCGCCGCGCTGTAGGACTTGCCGCGATAGAGCGCGGGACCATCGGGGCGCTTCGGCGCGTTCATCAGGATCACGACGCCATCGTCGCGATACAGCCTCGCATAGGAACGGGTCGAGGCGTCGCCGGCCATGCGGCGACGGCGCGCCGTATCGTAGCCAGCGTGGTCGAGGAAGCGGCGCAGCGCCGCGAGCCGCGCCACCTGCGCCGCCGCCTTGCCG
>JBASBO010000494.1:0-4616 GCA_049651165.1 Xanthobacteraceae bacterium
GGCGAGCACCGTGCCCGAGGCTTCGCCGCGGCCGGACAACAGTCCTTCGCATAGCGCCACCACGCCGGCGGCATCCATCGGCGCGGCGCTGGCGGCGAGCCCGCCGCGCCGCAGCAGGCTACGGCCGCGTTCGGAAATCGACGTCAGCAGGCCGGAGAAGAAATCGTTGCTCATTCCAGATCCCGATTGACCGTGGCACTCTCACGGTCTTTTACGATGCGATTGTGACAGCCGCCATTCTACCCGCAAACCGCGCGCGTCGCCTGACGACTGAAGTATGAAAGGATCGTCCTGTCACCCGTTGCGCAGCGGATGGGCGGCGAGGAAGCTTGCGAGCGCGGCGTTGAACATCATCGGCCGTTCGAGATTGGCGAGGTGGCCGACGCCCTCCAGTTCGATGTAGGTGGCGTTGGGGATCGCGCTCGCCATCGTCTTCATCATCGGCGCGGGCGTACTGGTGTCCTGCGATCCCGCCAGCACCAGCGTCGGCAGCTTGATGTATTTCAGGATATCGCGCAGGTCGAAGCCGATCAGCGCCCGCAAGATCGCCTGATAGGTCGCTTCGGGGACGCTGGCGACGCAGTCGCGCGCCACCTCCATGCCGCGCGGATCGGGATTGCTGCCGGTCAGCTCCTTGACCAGGATCGGCGCGAGGTCCTTCATCGTCTCGCCGCGTTCGAGGCGGCCAAGCCGGTCGTCGATGAAGCGTTTTTGCCGCTCGCCGTCGGGGTCGCCGAACGCCGGGGCGGTCTGCGCCAGCGCCACCGCGTGCGGCAGCTTCGGCTCGGTCCGCAACAATTCCTGAACGATCATGCCGCCGATCGAGTGGCCGACCAGCACCGGTTTCTCGATACCGAGTTGCGCCAGAAACGCCTTCAGCGCGTCCGCCAGCGTGGCGATGCTGGTGGTCTCCAGCGGCTTGGAGCCGCCGTAGCCCGGCATGTCCCAGGCGATGGCGCGGTAGCGGCCGGCGAAGCTGTCGAGTTGATCGCGCCAGGCCCGCGCCGCGCCGCCGATGCCGTGCAGGAAGACGAGGCCGGGCGCGCCGATCTCGCCGGCGGTGAGATAGGTGAAACGGCCGTCGCCGGTCTTCAAGGTATCGACTTCCGCCACGCCACACCCTCAGTCCCCGTTGGAAAGGAACGATCCTAAAGCCTTTCCGGTTCCGATGGAATCGGAGGCAGGACGCGGATGGTTTTATCGGGCCGGCCGCCGCCATTTGCCGATTCGGACCCGCTTCGTTCCGACCCCGTTCCACAGGTTAACGTGGCGGCGCCCGGGCGTTGCGTTTTGGTACAGTCCGGCGGGGCTCAGCCGGCGGCGTCGAGGCTCGCCGTCAGCGATTTGCGGAAGCGGCGGTCGCGCTTGAGGTGCCATTCGCGGCTCATGGCTTCGCGGCGTGTCGCGAAGCCTTCGACATGAAGCAGCACCCAGCGCCGGCCGCGGGTCGAGCGCGCGCCGGTGCCGGCATTGTGCTGGGCCAGCCGGCGTTCGACGTCGAGCGTCCACCCGACATAGGTGAGATGGCGGGTCCCGTCGGCGCAGCCGATCACGTAGACGAACGATTCCATGGCGGTCGGTTGATCCATCGATGAGGCCGCAGGCGTAGCGCCCGCCACGGCACCACGACGATCCGCCGCGGATGTCAAGATTCCGTTTGCGCGCGCCGCCCCCTATGATGTGATGCGCGGGCGGTGCGACGAAGGAACAGGCGATGCGCAAGGCGATGACGGCGGTGACGGTGCTGGCGACGCTGACGATGGCGTCCATCGTCGCTGCGCGCGCGCAGGACGTGCCGGGCATCGAAATCTGCACCGCCGAGAAAGACATGGCGCGGCGGACCGGTTGCCTGCAAAGCAACGTCGAGTTTCTCAAGGCGACGATGACGCGGATGGCGCTGGATCAGCAGCGCAAGCTCGACGCCGCGACGCGGCAGATCGAGGCGCTGAAGGGGACGGTTGAGGCGTTGCAGAAGGCGGTCGACGACCTGCGGGCGGCGCAGGCGGCCAAGGCCGCGCCCGCGAAGGACACTCCCGCAGCCACGCCCCCCGGCAGCAAGTAGCTCAAGGCGCTACCGTCGCGCGCCTCGCTTGGCAGCGCGAGGGGAGTTTGCTTTACTCCTCGCGCGCGACAGTCGCGCCAGGACAAGAAGAGCAAAGGAAAGCCTGATGGCCAAACCCCGCGTCCTCGCCACCGATCTCGCGTTTCCCGAAGGTCCGGTGGTGTTGCCGGACGGCTCGGTGGTGCTGGTCGAAATCCGCGCGCAGCAACTGACCCGCGTCTGGCCCGACGGCCGCAAGGAGGTCGTCGCCAAAATGCCCGGCGGGCCGAACGGCGCGGCGATGGGGCCGGACGGCAAGATCTACGTCTGCAACAATGGCGGCTTTAGCTGGGTCCCCTCGCGCGGCACCATCATGCCCCACGCGCCTGCGCCGCACGAATATATCGGCGGCTCGATCCAGCGCGTCGATCTGGCGACCGGCAAGGTCGAAACGCTGGCCGAGCGCTGCGGCGAGCATCCGCTGAAGGGCCCGAACGATCTGGTGTTCGACCGGCAGGGCGGGCTGTGGTTCTCCGATCTCGGCAAGCGCCGCGCCCGCGACATGGATGTCGGCGCGGTCTATTACATACAGCCGAATGCCGGCGAGGTGACGGAAGCCGTGTTCGGCGTGTTGCCGGCCAACGGCATCGGCCTGTCGCCGGACGAAAAGACCGTCTATGTCGCCGAGACGCCGACGGCGCGGCTGTGGGCCTACGATCTGGCCGCGCCGGGCGAGGTGAAGCCGCGGGACGTGATCTATCGCGGCGAGCGCGGCAAGCCGATCTGCGGGCTCGGCGGTTATCAGATGTTCGATTCGCTGGCGGTGGAGGCATCCGGCAACGTCTGCGTCGCGACGCTGGTGTCGGGCTGCATCTCGGTGATCGCGCCGGACGGCAAGCTGGTCGAGCAGGTCGAGACCGGCGACCGCGTCACCACCAACATCGCCTTCGGCGGACCAGAATTGAAGACCGCCTACATCACGCTGTCCGGACGCGGCGAACTGATCGCGATGGACTGGCCGCGCGGCGGCCTGCCGTTGAATTTTCTGAATACGTAATCGAAAGACGACCGAATGCCCTGGCTTGAACCTGTCACCCTGAAGGGCGAACACGCCTCACTCGAACCGCTGACGCCCGCGCATCGCGACGGATTGATCGAGGCGGTGAACGACGGCGAGTTGTGGAAGCTGTGGTACACCGCGATCCCCGCGCCGGACAGAATGGACGCCGAGATCGCGCGTCGTCTCGATCTGCAAGCGAAAGGCGCGATGCTGCCGTTCACGGTGAAGGACGCCGCAGGCCGGATCGCCGGCATGACCACCTACATGAACGTCGACGCCGCCAACCGCCGCGTCGAGATCGGCTCGACCTGGTACGCGAAGCGGGTGCAGCGCACGCCGCTCAACACCCAGTGCAAGCTGATGCTGCTGACGCAGGCGTTCGAGACGCTGGACTGCATCGCGGTCGAATTCCGCACCCATTTCTTCAATCACCAGTCGCGGCGCGGCATCGAGCGGCTCGGCGCCAAGCAGGACGGCATCCTGCGCAACCACCAGATTTCACCGAACGGCACGCTGCGCGACACCGTCGTCTACAGCATCGTCGCCTCGGAGTGGCCGACGGCGAAGGCGCATCTTTCGTATCAACTGAATGAAAGAGTGCGGTCGTGATCTCCGCGGCTCCCCTCGTGTCCCGGACGCGATGCGGCATTCTTGTGCCGCTTCGCAGAGCCGGGACCGTTACGGACGCTGTCGTTGCGACCACCCCGGATCAGCAGTGCAACGCCATGCAGCGTCGAAGACGCGCGTGGACGCGCTTTCGGCGCTGCACAGCGTCCGGGGTACGTAGCGCATTCGGATCGTAAGATGGACACCTTCGACTATGTGATCGTCGGCGCGGGCTCCGCCGGGTGCGTGCTCGCAAACCGGCTGAGCGAGGACGCAGGCCGCACCGTCTGCGTGCTGGAAGCCGGCCCGCGCGACTGGCATCCCTACATCCATCTGCCGGCGGGCTTCATCAAGACCTTCTACGATCCGAAAATCAACTGGTGCTACGCGCAGGAGCCGGGGCCGTGGACGGCGGGCCGCAGCATCTACGCGCCGCGCGGCAAGACGCTGGGCGGCTCCAGCGCGATCAACGGCCACATCTACAATCGCGGCCAGCATCAGGACTTCGACACCTGGGCGCAACTCGGCAATCGCGGCTGGGGCTATGCCGGCGTGCTGCCGTATTTCAGGCGGCTGGAACGGCGTATCGGCACCGGCGACGACGCCTATCGCGGCCGCGACGGCGGCCTGACGGTGACCGATATCGGCTGGAGCGATCCGTTGTGCGACGCCTTCATCGCCGGCGCGGTCAGCCTCGGCATTCCGCGCAACCCCGACTACAACGGCCGGATTCAGGAAGGCGTGTCCTACGCCCAGCGCACCATTCACAACGGCCGCCGCGTCAGTTCGGCGACCGCGTTCCTGCGCCCGGCGGTGAAGCGCGGCAACGTCGAGGTGCGCACCCATGCGCACGCGACAAGCATCGTGTTCGACGGCAAGCGCGCGGTCGGCGTGCGCTATGCCCAGGGC
>JBASBO010000495.1:0-1798 GCA_049651165.1 Xanthobacteraceae bacterium
CCGTCCAAGGGCCTGATCCGCGCCGATTTCGATCCGCCGAAGCTGGCGCGCGCCTACGAGGCCGGCGGCGCGGCCTGTCTTTCGGTGTTGACCGACACGCCCTCGTTTCAGGGCCACCTCGATTACATGGTGGCGGCGCGGGCGGCGACTGCGCTGCCGGTGCTGCGCAAGGATTTCATGTTCGATCCCTATCAGGTGGTCGAGGCGCGCGCCCACGGCGCCGACTGCATCCTCATCATCATGGCCGCGCTCGACGACGGCGCGGCGCGCGAGATCGAGGACGCGGCCTTGATCCACGGCATGGACGTGCTGCTGGAAGTCCACGACCGCGCCGAACTCGACCGCGCCTTGAGGCTGCGCTCGCCGATGATCGGCATCAACAACCGCAACCTGCGCACGTTCGAAACCACACTCGCGACCAGCGAGGCCCTCGCGCCGCATGTGCCGGCCGACCGGCTGATCGTCGGCGAGAGCGGCATCTTCACGCCGGACGATCTGGCGCGGCTGGCGCGCGTCGGCATCTCGACTTTCCTGGTCGGCGAGAGCCTGATGCGGCAGGACGACGTCGCGGCGGCGACGCGGGCGCTATTGGCGCGCGACGACGCCGCCTCTCCATCGGTCGTCCCTGCGCAGGCAGGGGCCCATAACCACCGGGATTCGTGATGGGCACAGGAGCATCCGGCCCCCGCGCTTCAATCGCGACGACACGGCGTATGGGTCCCTGCCTGCACAGGGACGACGCTTTCGGGGCAACGTCCCATGGCCGCTAGATCGAAATCCCCCGCCCTCACCCATATCGACGCCAAGGGCGAGGCGCGCATGGTCGATGTCTCGGAGAAGCCGGCGACCGAGCGCGTCGCCGTGGCCGAGGGTTTCGTCGTCATGAGCAAGGCGACGCTCGACCTCATCGTCACCGGCGCGGCGGCCAAGGGCGACGTGCTGGCGACGGCGCGCATCGCCGGCATCATGGCGGCGAAACGCACCTCGGACCTGATCCCGCTGTGCCATCCGCTGGCGCTGTCGAAAGTGACGCTGGACATTACGCCCGACGCGGCGCTGCCGGGCTGCCGCATTCGCGCCACCGTGAAGGTCACCGGCCCCACCGGCGTCGAGATGGAGGCGCTGACCGCGGTGTCGGTGGCGGCGCTGACGGTCTACGACATGGTCAAGGCGGTGGAGCGCGGCGTGCGCATCGAGGGCATCCATCTGGTGGAGAAGCGCGGCGGCAAGTCCGGCCATTACCGCGCCCCGGCACCCGGCAAGGCCACGACATGACCGGCGCGCGCGCCATCGCGAGGGGTTCGTCATGGCGCTGATGCCGGTCGCCGACGCCATGGCCGCGGTGCTCGACGGCGCGGCCGCGCTGCCGGAGGAGTGGGTCGCATTGCCGGACGCGCATCACCGCGTCCTCACCCGCGACCTCGCCGCACTGCGCACCCAGCTGCCCGCCGACATGTCGGCGATGGACGGCTACGCGGTGCGCGCCGCTGATGCAACCACCATCCCCGCCCGCCTTAAGGTGGTCGGCGAAGCCGCGGCCGGCAGTCCCTATGCCGGCGCGCTGAAGCCCGGCGAAGCGCTCCGCATCTTCACCGGCGGCGTGGTGCCGGACGGCGCCGACGCCATCGTCATTCAGGAAGATACCGTGCGAGACGGCAGCGTCGTCACCGTCAGGGAGGCCGCCGTCGCCGGTCGCCACATCCGCCGCGCCGGTTTGGATTTTCGCGAAGGCGAGGTGCTGCTGCGCGCCGGCCACCGCCTCGCCGATCGCGACCTCGCGCTCGCCGCCGCCATGAAC
>JBASBO010000496.1:0-1725 GCA_049651165.1 Xanthobacteraceae bacterium
CCTTCCGTCACGAGCCGACCGGCGCTGAAGGCGAGATCGCCGGCCATCTGCATCCGAAGGCGCGGTTGTCGCGGCGCGGCCGCTCGGTGGAGCGGCGCTGCTTCGCCAGCGACGGCGGGCGCGCGATCATGCCGGCGTTCGGGGCCTATACCGGGGGCCTGAGCATCCGCGATCTGGCGTTCGCGGCGATCTTCAGGTCGCACGCCTTCACCGCGCATGTGCTCGGCGACAGCCGGATGCACGCGATCGCCGCCGCGCGGTGCTGCTGAGCTGAGAGCGGGTTTGGTTGAGACGGAATCGTCATGCGCGGGCTTGACCCGCGCATCCATCAAAAAAGAAGAGTCGCTCTAAGAGGGTGGATTGCCGGGTCAAGCCCGGCAATGACGGTCTTGTTTCCATCAAAAGAGGAACTGCTCTAATCCCGCCGGAAGATGATGGACGCCATCCATCCGGTGAGCAGGGCCATCAGCGCGGTGGCGAGGCCGTAGGCGAGGCCGTGGTGGTGGGCGGAGGTGGCGATGAACTGCTCGAAGCCGACCTTGACGATCTCGAACGCGGTCTGGGTGTCGCCGACCAGCGCGCCGTCGGCGAACAGCTTGATGTTGACCTCGTAGGTCCCGGTCGGCACCTCGGCCGGCAGCGCGATGCCGGTGCGGAACAAAGTCGGGGTCAGGAAGGTGACGCCGTTCTCGGCTTCGCGATACAGCCCGTGCTCGCGCCGCAGCCGCACGAAGGCGCGCCGGAACGGGTCGCTCGCCACCACGTCGGCGTAGTCGGTGCCGACGCGTTGCGTCAGCAGCACGTTGTCGACGCCGAGTTGCTGGCGGCGGCGCACGTCGGCCGCCGCGATCGCCGCGATCGGCCGGTTCGACGAGATCGCCAGATAGGTCGGCACGTCAAGGAACTGGCGCGAGTCGGCGTTGACCCAGATGCCGAACTTGCGCTCCTTGCGCCGCGTCACCATGTCGGCGCGCGGCCCCGACACCGTCACCACCATGTCGTAACCGCCGGTCCGCGCCGGCGTCGCGGCGTCGCGCTCGACCGAGCCGAACAGCACCAGTTCCTCGCCGGAATAGCTCGAGGTCACGGTGACGCGGTGATTGGAGATCGAGACGATCAGCTTCTCCGCCTGCGCCGGCGCGAGGCCGAAGACGGCGAATGCCAGCAGGATCGCGACGAGGCGGCTCATGCGTCGCCCCCCGAGGCGCGCAGCGTATAGATGTCGTCGGGCTTGATGCCCAGCTCGATGGCGAAGCGGACCCCGACCGCGAGGATCAACAGCCCCAGCAGCAGCCGCAGGTGCTCGCCGCGGATGCGGTGGCCGGCCTGCGCCCCGAACTGCGCCCCGGTGACGCCGCCGATCATCAGGATCAGCGCTAGCACCGCGTCGACCTGGTGGTTGGTCACCGCGTGCAGGATGGTGGCGATCACCATGGTCACCAGCGTCAGCGCCATCGAGGTGCCGATCACCGTCGATGTCGGGATCCGCAGCACGTAGATCAGGATCGGGATCAGGATAAAGCTGCCGCCCACCCCCATGATCGCGCCGAGGAAGCCGATCAGCAGGCCGATGATGTTGACCGGGATCACCGACAGATAGATCTTCGAGCGCTTGAAGCGCATCTTCAGCGGCAGGCCGTGGATCCAGGTATGCGCCCCCGGCCGCCGCAGCGTCGGGTTGCCGCCGCGCCGGGCCCGGCGGATCGCGCGCAGGCCCTCGTAGCA
>JBASBO010000497.1:0-4738 GCA_049651165.1 Xanthobacteraceae bacterium
CCGCGATCCTCGTCATCGGCGACGTGGTGGCGCATTCCGCACCGTGGCGCACGCTGGCGCAAGACGATCTGTCTCGCACCCGATTGATGGCTGCCGAATGACGATGCTGACGGACGATATCGAAGCCGTTGCCGACGCCGTGGCGCGACTTGATCGCGAACTGGCGCAAGCCTCGCCCGCCGCGATCGTCGAGGCCGCGTTGCGCGCGGTCGGCCGCGAGCGGCTTGCGGTGGTGTCATCGTTCGGCACCGAATCGGCGGCGCTGCTGAAGGTGACGGCCGACGTCGATCCCGCGATTCCGGTGATCTTTCTCGACACCGGCTGGCTGTTCGCCGAAACGCTGGCCTATCGCGACACGCTGACCGCGTTGCTCGACCTGCGCGACGTGCGCACGGTGGAGCCTCGCGTGCGGGATCTGGCGACGCACGATCCCGGGCGGGATCTGTGGTTCTCCGATCCCGACGCCTGCTGCCGCATTCGCAAGGTCGAGCCGCTCGCGCGCGCGTTGTCGCCATTCAAGGCATGGCTCAACGGCCGCAAGCGCTTTCAGGGCGGCGTGCGCGCAGCGATTCCCGTGGTCGAGGACGACGGCGAGCGCTTGAAGTTCAATCCGCTCGCCAACGTTTCTCCCAAGGAGATCGACGCGATCTATGCCTCGGCGAAGCTGCCGCCGCATCCGCTGGTGGCGTCCGGCTTCCGTTCGGTCGGCTGTCTGCCGTGCACCTCGCGCGCTGCGGCGGATGAAGATTCGCGCGCCGGCCGCTGGCGCGGTCGCGGCAAGACGGAATGCGGCATCCACACGACGAAGACTTCGTAGCAAATTGCCGCTGCGGCGCGATGAACATTGAAATGCGGTTTCGTTGACTTGAAGCTCGCGATCCAACAGCTTTGGCGGTCTGCCGCGTGGCGATTTTGCCCCGGATCAATGGAGATCGACATGCACCGTCGGACATTCCTTGGCGTCGCGTCGTTGTTACTTGCGGGTCCGTCGTTTGCGGCGGACATTTCGCTGCTCAACGTGTCGTACGATCCGACGCGCGAACTCTATGCGGATTTCAACAAGGCGTTCGTCGCCGCCTACGGTAAGGAAACCGGCAAGAGTGTCGAGATCAAGCAGTCGCATGGCGGCTCGGGATCGCAGGCGCGCGCGGTGATCGACGGCTTGCAGGCCGACGTGGTGACGCTGGCGCTGGCCTATGACATCGACGCCATCGCCGCAAAGGGGCTCATCGCGGCCGACTGGCAGAAACGTCTGCCGCAGAATTCAGCGCCTTACACGTCCACCATCGTTTTCCTGGTGCGCAAGGGCAATCCCAAGGGCGTCAAGGACTGGGGCGATCTGGTGAAGCCGGGTGTCAGCGTCATCACGCCGAACCCGAAAACCTCGGGCGGCGCGCGCTGGAACTATCTTGCGGCGTGGGGCTACGCGCTGAAGAAGCTCGGCTCCGAGGACAAGGCGAAACAGTTCGTCGCCGACATCTACAAGAACGTGCCGGTGCTCGACACCGGCGCGCGCGGTTCCACCGTCACCTTCGTCGAGCGCGGCGTCGGCGACGTGCTGCTCGCCTGGGAGAACGAAGCCGCTCTCGCGCTGAAGGAATTCGGCAAGGACAAGTTCGAGATCGTGGCGCCGCCGACCTCGATTCTGGCCGAGCCGCCGCTCGCCGTGGTGGACAAGGTCGCCGACCGCAAGGGAACCCGCGCGGTCGCCGAGGCTTATCTGAAATACTGGTATACGCCCGAGGGGCAGGAGATCGCCGCGCGCAACTCCTATCGGCCGCGCGATCCGGAGATCGCCCGGAAGTACGAAGCCTCGTTCGCCAGGGTCGAGCTGTTCACCATCGACGACGTATTTGGCGGCTGGACCAAGGCGCAGAAGACGCACTTCAGCGACGGGGGCGTGTTCGATCAGATCTACAAGAACTGATTGCAAAGGCGCGAGGGCCGACATCGTGACGCGAGGATGGACGCGACGCCGCACTCTGCCGGGCTTCGGCCTCACCATGGGGCTGACGCTGACGTGGCTGTCGCTCATCATCCTGATTCCGCTGGCGGGGTTGTTTCTCAAGACCTTCGACCTCAGTTTCGATCAGTTCGTCGGCATCGTCACCAGCCGCCGCACCCTGAACGCGCTGAAGCTGTCGTTCGGCCTTGCCTTCGCCGCCGCCGTGGTCAATCTGGTGATGGGCGGCATCGTGGTCTGGGCGCTGGTGCGCTACCGCTTCCCCGGACGGCGCTTCTTCGACGCCGTGGTCGATATCCCGTTCGCGCTGCCGACCGCGGTCGCCGGCATCGCGCTCACCGCGCTGTTCGCGGAGAAGGGATGGCTCGGCGCGCCGCTGGCCGCACTCGGCGTCAAGGTGGCGTTCACGCCGCTCGGTATCTTCGTCGCGATGGTCTTTATCGGCATTCCGTTCGTGGTGCGCACGGTGCAGCCGGTGCTGATCGACCTCGATCCGGAAATCGAGGAGGCGGCGGCCAGCCTCGGCGCCAGCCGCTGGCAGACCATCCGCCGGGTGATCCTGCCGAGTCTCGTGCCGGCGCTGCTGACCGGCTTCGCGCTGGCCTTCGCGCGGGCGGTCGGCGAATACGGCTCGGTGATCTTCATCGCCGGCAACCTGCCGAACGTCTCGGAAATCGCGCCGCTCTTGATCGTGATCCGGCTCTCCGAGTTCCGCTACGCCGACGCCACCGCGATCGCGGTCGTCATGCTGCTGGTGGCATTTCTGGTGATCTTCGCCATCAACCGTCTGCAACGTTGGGCGCAGACCCGCGTTCCGGCATACTGAGGGGACGCAAAGCGCATGGCGGAGATCGCGATGGCGTTTCACATGGAGCGGGCCGCGCCTGCCGCGAAGGCCGGTGCGCGCAGCGAGGGACGGGTGGCGCGCGGCGTCGTCATCGGCCTCGCGGTGCTGTTCCTCACCGTGTTCGTGGTGCTGCCGCTGGTGATGGTGTTCGCGCAGGCGTTTGCACGCGGCGCGAGCGCTTATGTCGCGGCGCTGACCGAGCCGGAGGCGCTGTCGGCGATCAAGCTGACGCTGATGGTGGCGGCGATCTCGGTCGGCCTCAACCTGATCTTCGGGCTGATCGCGGCATGGGCGGTCGCCAAGTTCGAGTTTCCCGGCAAGACCCTGCTGGTCACGCTGATCGATCTGCCGTTCTCGGTGAGCCCGGTGATTTCCGGCCTGGTGTTCGTGCTGCTGTTCGGCGCGCAGGGTTATTTCGGAACGTGGCTGCAAAACCACGACATCCGCATCCTGTTCGCGGTGCCGGGCATCGCGCTCGCCACCACCTTCGTCACCTTTCCGTTCGTCGCCCGCGCACTGATCCCCCTGATGCAGGAGCAGGGGACGGCGGAGGAGGAGGCGGCGCTGTCGCTCGGCGCGTCGGGATTGCAGACCTTCTTCCGCGTCACGCTGCCGAATATCAAGTGGGGCGTGCTGTACGGCGTGCTGCTTTGCAACGCGCGCGCCATGGGCGAATTCGGCGCGGTGTCGGTGGTGTCCGGCCACATTCGCGGCGAAACCAACACCATGCCGCTGCTGGTCGAGATCCTGTATAATGAATATCAGTTCGTGGCGGCGTTCGCCGTGGCCTCGCTCTTGGCGCTGCTGGCGCTGGTCACGCTGCTGATGAAGGCCATTCTGGAACGCAATCTGGACGAGGGGCGACAGTCGCGTGACGATCGAGCTTAGGACCATCGTAAAGAAATTCGGCAGCTTCGCCGCCCTCGACGGCGTCGATCTGACGATCGCCGACGGCGAACTGCTGGCGCTGCTCGGTCCTTCGGGCTCGGGCAAGACCACGCTGCTGCGCATCATCGCCGGGCTCGACTGGCCGGACGAGGGCACGTTGTCGTTCGACGGCGAGAACGCGCTGGCGCGCGGCGCCGGCGAGCGGCAGGTCGGCTTCGTATTCCAGCACTACGCGCTGTTCCGCCACATGAGCGTGTTCGAGAACGTCGCGTTCGGCCTGCGGGTGCAGCCGCGCGCCATCCGCAAGGACGAGGCCGGCATCCGCGCCCGCGTCAAGGAACTGCTCGATCTGGTGCAACTCGACTGGCTGGCCGACCGCTATCCGGCGCAGTTGTCCGGCGGCCAGCGCCAGCGCATCGCGCTGGCTCGGGCGCTGGCGACCAGGCCGCGCATCCTGCTGCTCGACGAGCCGTTCGGCGCGCTCGACGCCAAGGTGCGCAAGGAACTGCGGCGCTGGCTGCGCGCGCTGCACGAGGAAATCCAGGTCACCTCGGTGTTCGTCACCCACGATCAGGAGGAAGCGCTGGAGGTCGCCAACCGCGTCGTGGTGATGGACAAGGGTCGCATCGAGCAGGTCGGCACCCCGGACGAGGTCTATGACAGCCCGGCCACGGCATTCGTCCATGGCTTCATCGGCGAATCCATCGTGCTGCCGGTGAACGTCACCGAGGGGCGGGTGTGGATCGGCGACCAGCCGCTCAACATCGACGCCCCCAATATCGGCTCGGGGCCGTCAAAACTGTTCGTGCGCCGCCATGACATGCAGGTCGGTGCGGACGGCGTCGGCCTGCGCGGCGCGGTGCGCCATGTGCGGGCGTTCGGAGCGATCCAGCGCGCCGACATCGCGGTGGCGGCGGGCGGCAGCGAGACGGTGATCGAGATCGACACGCCGCGCGACCGGCCATTGACGCCGGGGGAAGTGGTGGAATTGCAGCCGCGCCGGTTCCGGATTTTCGCGGATTGATCCTGGTCGTCCCGGC
>JBASBO010000498.1:0-2431 GCA_049651165.1 Xanthobacteraceae bacterium
GCCTATGACGTGGTGCTGATGGACGCCTATCGCTCGCGCAGCGTGCCGCCGCATCTGGTCACCGCCGAGTTCGACCGCGCGGTGGCGGTCCGGCTCGCGCCGTCGGGCGTCTATCTGTCGAACGTCATCGACCGTACTGAGCCGCCGCTTCTGGCCTTGAGCATCGCCACCACGCTGGCGACGGTGTTTGCCGCCGTCGATCTCTGGGTGGCCGAGACGCCCGCCGCCGGGACCACCAATATCGTCGTCGCGGCGTGGGCCTCGCGCGCGCACGCGCTGCGCCCGCCGCATCTTGCCGTCGACGCCACGGTGATGGAGGCGGGCGACGCCGTGCGCGCCACACCGGTGACGTGGCGACGGTTCGATCTCGACGCCGCCCGCGCGCGCTGGCCGCATGCCTGCGCCGCGATCCTCACCGATGACTGGACGCCGGTGGACCGGCTGCTGGCGGGGCGGGCGGTGTGCGAGCGGAAGGAGGTGCCATGATGGACGATATCCTGCGCCGGATCGCCAGTACCGCCGTGTTGTGCGGCGCGCTTGGCCTGCTGCTCTATCTGGTGCTGGCGACGGCGGCGGATGCTTCGGTCACCGCGCAGGCGATCGGATTTCTTGGCGCGAGCGTCGTCGGTGCGCAGGTGCTTTATCTGCTGCGCGACGCCTGGCGCACCGGCATCATGCCCGAGAAGCTCGGCGCCAGCACTTCACGCGTGGCGAATCCCGTCTGGTACTGGGGCTCGATGCTCTGGTACGGCGCGTGCCTGATCTGCCTTGTCGCGCTGGCGCTGTTCTGCCTGATGCGGATCGTCGGGCTGTGACGGTGGCCGCCCGCGGGATCCGCTTCCGCTTTGGTCTGCCTTCGCCGAAACCGTCCCCCGCGAACGGGGGGTTGTCCGGGGGCCATGGCGGCTTAAGAATTCAGCCGTTCAAGAATCTCCGACGGGATCCGTCTGACCCAAGGATGCGATAAGGAAGCAATGATGCACCTGAACGACGAGCAGAACGCGAAGCCGCTCCCCTTCGTCCTCGCCAATTCCAAGCCTTACGCGCTGGAACAGTACGAGGACGATGCGCTGGGCATCTACGATCCGATCACCCAGACCTGGCGCGGCACCTTGCTGTTCCACAAATCCTCGACCTCCCGCAACGTCTCCTCGACCTCGGGCCGCACTTCGGATTCCGATCTGTCGTCGGACGTGCTGGGCAACTGATTGCCATCACCAAGTGTTATTGCCTTCGTCAGGGTCGGCCTTCGGGTCGACCCTTTTCGTTGATCGCCTCGCCAGCCGACCGGATTCGCCATGACCGCCGCGCCGAAAAGCGTCCTGATGATTTCCACCAAGCTCGATCCGCATGTCGATGCGGTGCTGGAGCGGCTGGAGAAGCGCGGCGTGCCGTGCTTCCGGCTCAACACCGATCACTTCCACGAGGAATATCGTCTGGTGATGACCGACGAACCGAGCGGCGCCATCACCATCACCGACAAATGGGATCGCGCCTGCGTGTTTCCGCACGGGGTGCGCTGCGTCTGGATGCGCAAGCCGGAAACGGCGCTGCCGCCGCCCGGCGTCGATGACGACGGCGTCATCGAATACGTGCAGGGCGAGATGCGCGAACTGATGGGCTTCATGCCGATGGACGCGCGGGTGCCATGGATCAACAACCCGGACGAAAACCGCCGCCACCAGCGCAAATTCCCGCAACTGCGGCTGGCGCGCAGTCTCGGCCTGCGGGTGCCGCGCTCGATCATCACAAACGATCCGAAGGAAGCCGAGGCTTTCTTCGCCACCTGTCCGGACGGCGTGATCTGCAAGCCGCTGCTGATGGGCAGCCACTACGTCGGGGGCGAGCACTACGTCGCCTATACGCGACCGGTCCCGCCCTCGGAGTTCGCCGTGCTGAGGGATTCCATCGCCTTGTGTCCGACCTATCTTCAGGAAGCGATCGCCAAGGATTACGAACTGCGCGTCACCATTATCGGCGAGGCGCTGTTCTGCTGCCGCATCGACAGTCAGGGCGTCAAGGGCGCGGAGCAGGACTGGCGCGCGGTCGACACCGACAAGCTGCCGCACTCCATTGTCGATCTGTCGGGCCAGGTGGATGCGGCGTTGCGCGCCTATCTCAAGGCGTGCGGCCTGCGCTTCGGCGCGTTCGACCTGATCGTCACGCCGCGAGGCGACCACGTCTTCCTCGAACTCAATCCGAACGGCCAGTGGTATTGGGTCGAGTTGTCGACCGGCGCGCCGATGGCTGCCGCCATGGCCGACCTGCTCGAAAATCCATGAGCGACACGCAATGAGCACCGAAGCCGCCGCCGCGCCGGACGTCGCGTGGCTGGCGCGGCTGCTGGAAGCCGGCGGCAGCGGTGGATTGCCGCGCCTGCTGCGCGTGCTGCTACGGCTGGGCTGGCACCAGCGTCACCGCATGATCGCGG
>JBASBO010000499.1:0-1973 GCA_049651165.1 Xanthobacteraceae bacterium
GCGCTGGCTGGTGGCGAGCGGCCCGGCGACGCCGGCGGCGCGTTTCGAGCGCCACGAGCCGACGCTCGACGGCAATGGTCGCCGCAGCCCCTCCATCGCACCGCACGATGAAGCCGAAGAAGCCTGCGAAGACGAGGACGACGGCTACGAGGAGGAGGAAGAAGAAGACGAGGAGGACGAAGCCCCCGTCGCCCGTGCTCCACGCCGCAAGCCCGCGCCACGCGCGCCGGCGCGCAAGGCGCACACCGAATTCGAGATGCCCTCGGTCAACGTGCTTGCCGCGCCGAAGGCGTCCGACCGCGTCTCGCTCAGCAAGAGCGAACTCGACAACAACTCGCGCGCGCTGGAAGGCGTGTTGCAGGATTTTGGCGTGCGCGGCGAGATCGTCAAGGCAAGTCCCGGTCCCGTCGTCACCTTGTACGAACTGGAGCCCGCGCCCGGCATCAAGTCGTCGCGCGTCATCGGCCTCGCCGACGACATCGCGCGCTCGATGAGCGCGCTGTCGGCGCGCGTCGCGGTGGTGCCCGGCCGCAACGCCATCGGCATCGAACTGCCCAACATCAAGCGCGAGAAAGTTTACCTGCGCGAAATCCTCACCGCCAAGGAAGCGGCGGAGTCCACCGCCAAGCTGCCGCTGTGCCTCGGCAAGAACATCGGCGGCGAATCGATCATCATCGATCTGGCGCGCACCCCGCACATGCTGATCGCGGGCACCACCGGCTCCGGCAAGTCGGTCGCCATCAACACCATGATCCTGTCGCTGCTGTACCGGCTGCGACCGGACCAGTGCCGTCTCATCATGGTCGACCCGAAGATGCTCGAACTGTCGGTCTATGACGGCATCCCGCACCTGCTGACGCCGGTGGTCACCGATCCGAAGAAGGCCGTCGTCGCGCTGAAGTGGGCGGTGCGCGAGATGGAGGAACGCTACAAGAACATGGCCAAGCTCGGCGTCCGCAACATCGACGGCTACAACACGCGCCTCGCTGAAGCGCGCGCCAAGGGCGAGGAACTGACCCGCACGGTGCATACCGGCTTCGACAAGGAGACCGGCAAGGCGATCTACGAGGAAGAAAAGCTCGATCTCGATCCGCTGCCCTACATCGTCATCATCGTGGACGAGATGGCCGACCTGATGATGGTGGCCGGCAAGGACATCGAGGGCGCGGTGCAGCGCCTCGCGCAGATGGCGCGCGCCGCCGGGCTGCACGTCATCCTGGCGACCCAGCGCCCCTCGGTGGACGTCATCACCGGCACCATCAAGGCCAACTTCCCGACCCGCATTTCCTTCCAGGTCACCTCGAAGATCGACAGCCGCACCATCTTGGGAGAAATGGGCGCGGAGCAACTGCTGGGGCAGGGCGACATGCTCTACATGGCCGGCGGCGGCCGCGTCTCCCGCGTCCACGGGCCGTTCGTGTCGGATGAAGAAGTCGAGAAGGTGGTGCGCCACCTCAAGACGCAGGGTCAGCCGGAATATCTTGAGGCGGTCACCGCCGAGGAGCCGGCCGAGGGCGAGGACGGCGCAGTGTTCGATTCCACCGGCATGGGCGGCGACGGCGGCGGCGACCTGTTCCAGCAGGCGGTGGCGGTGGTCAAGCGCGACCGCAAGGCCTCCACCAGCTACATCCAGCGCCGCTTGCAGATCGGCTACAACCGCGCCGCCTCGCTGATGGAGCGGATGGAACTGGAAGGCATCGTCGGCCCGGCCAACCACGCCGGCAAACGCGAAATCCTCATCGATCAGGAGGAGGAAAGTCCGTTTTGAGGATCGATACGCGGGCCATGGTCGCGAGTCGCGAAATCGCCACAGCCGTCCTCTACCTCAAAATCCCGGTTCCACCAGCATTGGACAGACCCCTGAAAATCCACCGCAAATTCCGGTCCGCGCAGACCCTTAGCCGCCGCCGCGTCCTCCGGCCGGCCGTCGTCGTGCTGGCCGCATTGCTGGCCGCGCCGATGGGGGCGCAGGC
>JBASBO010000500.1:0-5632 GCA_049651165.1 Xanthobacteraceae bacterium
CGAGGTGGTGGCCACCGGTCCCGGCGCGACGCGGCACAAGGTCCGGGACAGGGTGATGTCGCTGGTGGCCGGCGGCGGCTATGCCGAATACTGCATCGCGCCGGATTCCCACGCCATCGCCGTGCCCGAAGCGCTGTCGATGGTCGAGGCCGGGGCGATACCCGAAACGCTGATGACGGTGTGGCACAACGTGTTCGAGCGCGGCGGCCTGCAAGCCGGCGAAACGCTGCTGATCCACGGCGGTTCGTCCGGCATCGGCACCATGGCGATCCAGCTCGCCAAGGCCTTCGGCGCGAATGTGATCGTCACCGTGGGCTCGCAGGACAAGGCCGACGCCTGTCTCAGGCTCGGGGCCGATCACGCCATCAACTACAAGTCGCAGGATTTCGTCGCTCTGAGCCGCGAATTCACCGGCGGTCAGGGGCCGAACCTCATCCTCGACATGGTCGGCGGCGATTATGTCGAGAAGAATTACGACGCCGCCGCCATCGATGGCCGCATCGTCCAGATCGCCTTCCTCGGCGGGCCGAAGGCGACCGTCAATTTCGCGAAATTGATGGTCAAGCGCCTGCTTCATACCGGATCGACGCTGCGGCCGCGCAGCGTCGCCGACAAGGCGGCCATGGTCAGCGCCATCGAGACAAAAGTGATGCCGCTGATCCGCGCCGGCAAGGTAAAGCCCTTGATCGACAGCACCTTTCCGCTGCGCGGCGCGGTCGATGCGCATCGCCGGATGGAAACGAGTCAACATATTGGCAAAATTGTGTTGACGGTGTGACGCAGGCCGGCGAGCCGGAAAACCTTTGAAATCCTTTTCATCCGTGGCATTTATCGCGCTCACGGCGTGACGTTTCCGATCGCGAACCAGGGTTTCGACCAGCCTTGCACCGGTACGCCGCCCGTGTCCGGTCCGTTGCGCTCAGCGCAACGCCAGGGTCGGCACGCGGCGTCGTTCAACGTGGAGACTTGAGATTGCGTCCGATCAGGTGTCTTGCGCTGCTGGCGCTCGGCCTTGCGCTGTGGGTTTTTGCGCTGCCCGCGTACGCCGTCGACGCGGTCAGCGTGCGCAGCGACGCCGCGGCCATCGATCTCACCGCGGTCCTCGAACACCAGCATAGCGACACCGACCGCATTCAGGTGTCCACCGCGCCCGGCACCGACGGCATCGTGCGGCGCATCGAGGTGCGCGCCCGCGAGGGCGGCCAGAACTGGGTGGTGTTCGCGCTCGCCAACACCACCGACGACCAGCTCGACCGGCTCATCGTCGCCCCGCATTATCGCATGGTGTCGTCCGGCCTGATGTGGCCCGACCTCGGGCTGTCGCGCATCGCCACCATCACGCCGTCCACCGGCGACCGCCCGGAGCGGCAGGAGAATCCCACCGCCGACGTGTTCCGCATCACGCTCGATCCCGGCGCGGTCATCACCTTCGTCGCCGAACTGCGCACCGACAAGCTGCCGCAGCTTTATCTGTGGGAGCCCGACGCCTACAAGGACAAGGTCAATTCCTTCACGCTGTATCAGGGCATCGTCATCGGCATCTCCGGCCTCTTGGCGCTGGTGCTGACGATCCTGTTCGTGGTGAAGGGCAGCATCATGTTCCCCGCCGCCGCCGCGCTGGCGTGGGCGGTGCTGGTCTATATCGGCGTCGATTTCGGTTTCTGGGGCAAGGTGCTGGACATGTCGTCCGGGGCCGAGCGGATCTGGCGCGCGGCCGGCGAGGCCATTCTCGCCGCCACCTTGCTGGTGTTCCTGTTCGCCTACCTCAACCTCAACCGCTGGCATGTGCGCTATTCGCACATCACGCTGGGCTGGCTCGCCTTCCTCGGCTCGCTGGTGGCGCTGGCGCTGGTCGATCCCGCGGTCGCTTCCGGCATCGCGCGGATTTCGCTGGCGATGATCGCGGTGTTCGGCTTCGCGCTGATCGTCTACCTCTCCACTCACGGCTTCGACCGCGCGGTGCTGTTGATCCCGACCTGGTTCCTGCTGGTGATCTGGGTGATCGCCGCCGGCATGGCGGTGGAGGGCAGCGTCACCAACGACATCGTCGGCCCGGCGCTGCTCGGCGGGCTGGTGCTGATCGTGATGCTGATCGGCTTCACGGTGATGCAGCACGCCTTCGCCGGCGGCACCGCCGGCAACGTGGTGTCCGACGTCGAGCGCCGGGCGCTGGCGCTCACCGGCTCCGGCGACCTGATCTGGGACTGGGACGTTTCCGCCGACAAGGTCTTCACCAGCCCCGAAACCGAGATGCTGCTCGGGCTCAAGCGCGGCACGCTGGAAGGCGCCGCCGCCGCCTGGCTCGAAGTGCTGCATCCGCTCGATCAGGACCGCTTCCGCGCCGCGCTCGACAGCGTGCTGGACCAGCGGCGCGGCCGTCTCGTGCAGGACTTCCGCCTGCGCACCGCCGACGGCCATTTCATGTGGTTCTCGCTGAAAGCCCGCCCTGTCGTCGGCTCCGACGGCGAGGTGCTGCGCGTCATCGGCACGCTGACCGACGTCACCGACGTCAAGAACGCCGAGGAGCGGCTGCTGCACGACTCGGTCAACGACAACCTCACCGGCCTGCCGAACCGCAAGCTGTTCCTCGACCGTCTCGCCAGCCTGAGCAACCTGTCGAAGTCCGTGCCCGCGATGCGGCCGACGGTGATGGTGATCGATATCGATCGCTTCAAGCAGGTCAACGACTCGGTCGGCGTCGCGGTCGGCGATTCGATTCTGCTGACGCTGGCGCGGCGGCTGACCCGCATTCTTAAAGCCGAGGACACGCTGGCCCGCCTCGGCGGCGACCAGTTCGGGCTGATCCTGATGTCGGAGCAGGAATCGCCGCGCATCACCGCCTTCGCCGAAACCATCCGCAAGACGATCCGCGCGCCGATCGCCTTCAACGACCGCGAGATTTTCCTCACCGCCTCGATCGGGCTGGCGCTCAGCGATCCGCAGGCGCCGCCCAGCGACGACCTGGTGAAGGACGCCGAACTGGCGATGTATCACTCCAAGCGGATCGGCGGCGACCGCATCGACGTCTACAAGCCGGCGATGCGCGCGCGCAAGACCGACCGCCTGACGCTGGAATCCGAACTGCGCCGCGCCATCGAGCGCGAGGAAATCACCATCCTCTATCAGCCTATCGTGCGGCTGGAGGATCGCGCCATTGCCGGCTTCGAGGCGCTGGCGCGCTGGGATCATCCCAAGCTCGGGCGGATGTCGCCGATCGAGTTCATCGGAATCGCCGAGCAGAGCGGGTTGATCGTCGATCTCGGCATGTTCGTGATGGATCAGGCGGCGCGGCAGCTCAGCATCTGGCAGCGGGCGATGCGCGCGGCGCGTACGCCGATCTTCGTCAGCGTCAACGTCTCGTCGCGGCAATTGCTGCGCCACGATCTGATTCACGACATCCGCAAGGTGCTGTCGCGCTCGTCGATCGCGCGCGGCACCCTGAAGCTGGAACTGACCGAATCGCTGGTGATGGAGAATCCCGAGCACGCCGCGCAAATGCTCCAGCGCATCCGCGAACTGGGCGTCGGGCTGTCGCTCGACGATTTCGGCACCGGCCATTCGTCGCTGGCCTACCTGCAACGCTTCCCGTTCGACACCATCAAGATCGACCAGTCGTTCGTGCGCACCACCAGCCGCGGCACCCGGCCGGTGATCCTGAAATCGATCATCGCGCTGGCGCACGATCTCGGCATGGACGTGGTGGCGGAAGGCGCGGAAACCGATTCCGACGCGGTGGAGCTTTATCAGCTCGGCTGCGAATACGCGCAGGGCTTCGCCTTCGGCGAACCGATGGACACCGAGGCGGCGATGCGGCTGTTGACCGAGGAGCGGCTAGAGGCCGCGCATTGAAGCATCGTCAATGACGGCGCCGTCATCTGACCGGGAACTCGTTTTGTGCGCGGATTAACAACCCGAAAAGCGTCGTCCCCGCGCAGGCGGGGACCCATACGCCGCAGCGGTTCGGTTCCATCACCTTGGGCGAGGTTATTGATAACAACCAGCGCCGGGGGTTATGGGTCCCCGCCTGCGCGGGGACGACGCTGTGGGCGGGGATACGGTTTGCGACAAACCGCATTTCGAAGCAGACCGTCAAAGTGACGGTGCAAGGACTATTGCGCGATCACGCATGTCCCGCCGCCGTCGACAGCGTACCGGGATCGACGCCGATCTTGCGCAGCGCGCGGCCGTACTTCTCCTCGGCGTCGGTGCCGAACACCAGATCGGCGTCGGCCGGGCAATGCAGCCAGCCGTTGCCCTGGATCTCGCTCTCAAGCTGGCCCGGCGCCCATCCGGCATAGCCGAGCGCCAGGATGGCGTGGCGCGGCCCCTTGCCGGCGGCGATCGCCTTGAGGATGTCCAGCGTCGCGGTGAGGCAGATATCCTCGTCGATCGGCAGCGTCGCGTCCTCGATGAAGAAATCGCTGGAATGCAGCACGAAGCCGCGCCCGGTTTCCACCGGCCCGCCCTTCAGCACCTTCATCGATTCCGCGGTCTCGGGCAATTTGATCTGGTCCGCCTCGGCGATGATCTGCAACTGCACCAGCAGTTCGGGGAAATCGATGCTGCCGGCGGGACGGTTGACGATGATTCCCATCGCGCCTTCCGAGGAATGCGCGCACAGATAGATCACCGAGCGCGCGAAGCGCTGGTCCTCCATCACCGGCATGGCGACCAGCATCTGGCCGTCGAGATAGCCGCTGCCGTCGCCGGCATCGGTTCCGGTTATGGTTCCGATTGCCTTGCGGCCGCCGATTTTCGGTGTTTTGCTTGCAGGGTTCATGGCCACCGCCCTCGCCTCGCTCATCTATCCTGATATTGGCCGCGGTTCCTGTCAATCAACCCTCAAGGCCCGAGGGATCACACGTAATTCAGTGGTTTCGCCGACCGCCTGCCTGTAAAGACGCCAAATGCCCGCAAGAGTTCCCTTCCGCTCCATCATCGGCCTTGCCGCGATTGTGTTCGCGTCCGCCACGATATCGGCCGCGCACGCGCAGGACGCCTCGCCGTGGACGGAAGACGATCATTCGGCGGTCCGGCTGCTCGCCGGCTCGCGCAGCGGCGCGGTGGTGCTGGGCGGCGTCGCTTTCCGCCTGCAACCGGGCTGGAAGACCTATTGGCGCACGCCGGGCGATTCCGGCGTGCCGCCGCGCTTCGATTTCTCCAAATCCGACAACGTCGAGGCGGTGACGGTCTTGTGGCCGGCGCCGCGCCCGTTCCCGGACGGCGCGGGCGGCACCTCGCTCGGCTACAAGGAACAGGTGGTGCTGCCGCTGCGCATCGCGCTCAAGGCCGCCGACAAGCCGATGGTGCTGCGGATGGCGATCAGCTACGCAGTGTGCGACAAACTGTGCGTGCCGGTGGAAGCCTATGCCGAACTGCCGTTCGCCAGCGTCGCCAGCACCGAGGACAATACGCTCTCGGGAGCGCTCGACAGCGTGCCGAAGCCGGCCAGTGTCGGCGATCCCAATCCGCTGACCATCCGCGATGTCCATCGCGACGGCCCGGACCGTGTCGTCGTCGATGTCGCGGCGGCCGACGGCGACGATCTCCATCTTTACGCCGAGGGGCCGACGCCGGACTGGTCGCTGCCGCTGCCGCAGCGCATCGACGGCGGCGCGCCGGACCTCAAGCG
>JBASBO010000501.1:0-3689 GCA_049651165.1 Xanthobacteraceae bacterium
TGCGAGCGCGCGGATGATCGGCGGTCCGCGCGCCGGCCTGATCGCGGGGGTGGCGCTGGCGGTGTGCGGTTCGTGGTACGGCACCATGTTCCATCACAGCAAGGACATTCCGCTGGCGGCGGCGATGGCCGGCGCGCTGTATTTCCTGATCCGCGCGGCGCGCGATCTGCCGAACCCGAAACCGCGCCACGTCGTCGGCTTCGGGCTGACCGCCGGCGCAGCGCTGGGCGTCAAGGTGCTGGGCCTGTTGCTGATCGGGTATGTCGGCGTGGCGATCCTGCTTAGCATTCCGCCGGCGACGCCGCTCGCCTCGCGCGAGGCGCGCCGCTTCGTCTGGGGCTCGTTGATCCGCTTTGTGCCGGCGCTGGCGCTCGCCTATGTCATCATGATCGTGACCTGGCCGTGGTCGGCGCTGTCGCCGCTCAATCCGGTTCGCGGCCTGTTCAGCTTCGCCGAGTTTCACTACAACATCCGCACCGTGCTGGGCGGCACGGTGTACCGCATGGCGACGATCCCGCGCCTCTACGTGCCGACCTATATCGTGATCAAGCTGCCGCTCCTGATGCTGGCCGGCGCGCTGCTGGCGATGGTGTTCGCGGCGCTGTCGGCCGCCGTCACGCGAGTCGGGTTGGACCGGCGCGCGCGCCACGAGATCGCGATGGTGGCGTTTGCCGCCGTCTTTCCGGTGTTGTGCGAGGTGACCGTCAACGGGCCGGCATTTTGCGGGCTGCGCCATTTCCTGTTTGTCATTCCCCCGCTCGCCGTTCTGGCCGGCGTCGGGCTGGATCGGGCCGTGGCGTCGCTGTCCGCGATGCGGCGTCCGTTCGGCGTCGCCGCGCTGGCGATGATCGTTGCTGGCTTCGGTTGGAACGCGGTGACGCTGGTCCGTTTGCATCCGTACGAATATCTGGTGTTCAATCCGCTGGCCGGCGGTCTTGCGGGCGCCTCGCGCCGCTACGCCACGGATTACTGGTTCACCGTCATGCCGGAAGCGGTGGACGGGCTCGAAACCTATCTCGATCGCACCGAGCCGGTCCTGAGCCGCGATCCGAACCACAGCTATTCGGTGGCGATCTGCGGCGAGCGGGCGGCCTTTGTCAAAAAGGCTAGGCCGCATCTGCACTGGGCCGAGGTCTGGGAAACCGCTGATTTCTTCATCGCGCCGACACACATGAATTGCGACCGCGACAGTGCGGGCAAGGTGGTGGTCACGGTGCGGCGGCTCGGTGTTCCGCTCGGCTACGTCAAGGATCAGCGCGCCAGACGATCGTGACGCGGCTGCTCCGGGCGGCGAACCATGCTAGGACATCGTCAAGGCATATACCGCAAGCGGAGTCGATCTGGTCTGTGACGATGGAAGCGTTTCACATCGCGGTGCTGGCGGGTGACGGCATCGGGCCGGAGGTGATGGCCCCGGCGCTGGAGGTGCTGCGCCGGATCGAGACGACCTCGCCGCTCAAATTTCGTTTCACCGAAGCGCCGGCCGGCGCGATGCACTACCAGGCAACCGGCGCCTCGATGCCGGAGACGACGGTCCGGCTGTGCGAGGCGGCCGACGCCATCCTGCTCGGCGCCTGCGGGTTGCCGCATATCCGCTATCCCGACAACACCGAGATCGCGCCGCAGATCGAATTGCGGATGATCCTCGATCTTTATGCCGGGGTGCGGCCGGCGCGGCTCATTCCCGGCGTGCCGAGCCCGATCATTGGCGCGGCCGCGCACGGCATCGATCTGGTGTTGATCCGCGAATCCACCGAAGGGCTGTTCGCCTCGATGGGCAAGGGCGTCGTCACCGCTGACGAGGCGCGCGAGACCATGGTCATCACGCGCAAGACCTCCGGGCGGCTGTTTGATTTCTCCTTCCGCCTTGCGGAACGTCGCAAGGCACGCGGCCGGCCGGGCCGGCTCGCCTGTGTCGACAAGGCCAACGTGTTCAAGGCATTTGCCTTCTTTCGCGGCCTGTTCGACGAGGCGGCCGCGCGTCATCCGGAGATTGAGGCTTCGCGCGTCTATGTCGATGCCTGCGCGGCGATGCTGGTGCGGCGGCCATGGGATTTTGACGTGATGGTGACCGAGAACATGTTCGGCGACATCCTGTCCGATCTCACCGCCGCCCTGATCGGCGGGCTCGGCATGGCGCCGTCCGCCGACATTGGCGACCGTCACGCGGTGTTCCAGCCGTGCCATGGCACCGCGCCGGACATCATGGGGCAGGGCAAGGCTAATCCGACCGCGATGATCCTCTCGGTGGCGTTGCTGCTCGACTGGCTGGCCGACACCCGCGGGGTCGAGGCCGCCGCCGACGCCGCGCGGCGCATCGAGCGTGCGGTTGACAAGACCTATGCGCGTGGCATCAAACCGATCGAACTGGGTGGCAATGACGGCACTGCGGCGATCGCCCGCGCCATCATCGCCGGATTGTAACGAACGACAAAACGAGCCCGAGGACTGGACGCCATGAAAAGTTTCAAGGTTACCGATTTCAACGCTCCCCTGACCGAGGTCGATGAGCCGACGCCGCAGCCGACCGGCACCCAGGTGCTGATCAAGGTGAAGGCCGCCGGTGTCTGCCACAGCGATCTGCATATCTGGGAAGGCGGCTACGATCTCGGCCATGGCCGCAAGCGGCTGTCGCTGAAGGATCGCGGCGTTTCGCTGCCGCGCACCATGGGCCACGAGACGGTCGGCGAGGTGGTGGCGCTCGGGCCGGACGCCAAGGGCGACGTCAAGGTCGGCGACGTCTGTCTGGTCTATCCGTGGCTCGGCTGCGGCAAATGTGAACTGTGCCTCGCCGATCAGGAGAACATGTGCCCCAAGGGCAATTCGCTCGGCGTCTACTGCGACGGCGGCTATGCCGACTACATGACGGTGCCGAACCCGAAGTATCTTATCGAGCTCAAGGGGCTCGATCCGGTCACCGCCGCGCCCTATGCCTGTTCCGGCGTCACCACCTACAGCGCGCTGAAGAAGGTGGAATCGGTGCTGCACCATCCGATCGTGATCTTCGGCGCCGGCGGGCTCGGCCTGATGGCGCTGTCGCTGCTCAAGGCGATGGGCGGCAAGGGTGCGATCATGGTCGATATCGATGCGCGCAAGCGCGAGGCGGCGGTTGCGGCCGGCGCGCTCGGCGCGGTGGACGGCGCGGCGGCCGATGCGCTCGAGCAGATCGCCGCCAAGGCCGGCGGCCCGGTCTTTGCTGCGATCGATCTGGTCGGCAACGAGCAGACCGCGCAACTCGGCTTCGACTGCCTCACCAAGGGCGGCAAGCTGGTGATGGTCGGGCTGTTCGGCGGCGGCGCGCCGTGGGCGCTGCCGCTGATCCCGATGAAGGCGATCACCATTCAGGGCAGCTATGTCGGCAACCTGCGCGAGACGAAGGAATTGCTCGATCTGGTGCGGACCAAGAAGGTGCCGCCGATCCCGGTGACGACGATGCCGCTGGCGCAGGCCGGCGCCGCGCTCGGCGCGCTCAAGAGCGGCAAGCTGGTCGGCCGCGCGGTGCTGACGCCGTAAGGCGACTAGGTCGCGGCCGGCTGTGCAATTCAGCTTGCCGCAAAGAGCTCAAACATCCTCGGCGTCGTCCCCGCGCAGGCGGGGACCCATAACCCTTGGCGTTGGTCGTTATAAAGAACCTTGCTTGGTTATGGAGCCGAACCGCTGCGGCGTATGGGTCCCCGCCTGCGCGGGGA
>JBASBO010000502.1:0-2007 GCA_049651165.1 Xanthobacteraceae bacterium
CTGCGCGGCGAGGCCGAGGCGGCCGGCGCGGCGTTCGCCTTTCATGCGCCGCTGGCGCAGGCCAGGGGACAGGCGGACGGGATCGAGGTTGACATCGGCGGCGCGACGCCGATGTCGCTGCGCTGCCGCTGGCTGCTCAACGCCGCCGGGCTTGCGGCGACCGCGGTCGCGCGCCGGATCGACGCCATGCCGGTGGACCGCATTCCGCCGGCCTATCTCGCCAAGGGCAATTATTTCAGTTGCGGCGTCCGCTCGCCGTTTTCCCGGCTGATCTATCCGGTGCCGGAGCCCGGCGGGCTTGGCGTTCACCTGACGCTGGACTTGGCCGGTCAGGCGCGGTTCGGCCCCGACGTCGAGTGGATCGACACTGTCGACTACACCGTCGATCCGCGCCGCGCCGAGCGGTTCTATCCGGCGATCCGGCGCTATTGGCCCGACCTGCCCGACGGCGCGCTGATTCCCGGCTATGCCGGCATCCGGCCAAAAATCGTCCCGCCCGCCGTGGCGGTGCAGGACTTCGTGATTCAGGGGCCGCGCGAGCACGGCGTCGCCGGGCTCGTCAATCTGTTCGGCATCGAATCGCCCGGACTGACGTCCTGCCTCGCCCTCGCCGATCACGTCGCGGCGCTCGCGTAAGCCTGATGCCTGTTGCTCATCCGCTTATCGCGTATGAGCAACACCGCACGCACATCCCGTGTTCATGCAACGCAAGATCGCGTAACGCAATTGCGTCAGCCCGACAGACTGCTATCGTTGATGCGAACGAAACCGTGTTGCTTGCCCGCGTCCGACGCGAGCGGCATCACAGCGATCCGCGTCAAACGCTAATGCAGCGTTCCGTCGGCGTTTTGCCGCAGCTTTTCGATTTCATCCTTAAGGAGCAATTTCCGGCGTTTTAATTCGGCGATGCGGAGATCGTCGGTGGACGGATGCGTGAGGGCCTCGTGCAACTCACTCTCGAGAACGCGGTGTTTCCGTTCCAGTTCAACGAGATGCGCCTGAATCGCCATATAAAACCTCCTCGGTTGGGATGAATCTCAAACGCGATTTGGATGATGAAGTCTACATGACATCCGGAATCTGTCGATAGCTATAAGGTCGCGGTGCGCCGTTTCCATGCTGCCATGCAAAACAAAACGTGAGCAAAAAACCGGACCGCTTGCGCGAACCGGTAATCGTCGAAATAATGTTCGAACGGCTGGCGACGGATGGCCCGTCGCCGCCGTTCGACGATTTCAAGATATCGCGGGACATGACCGACGAAGATGAGCGTGAACTCGGTGCCCAACTGGCGCGGTTGCAGCAGGAACACCGCGATCTGGATGCCGCGATCGATGCGTTGCATCAATCGCCCGCCCCCGACCTGTTGCGGTTGCAGCGGCTGAAGAAGCGCAAGCTGTTGTTGCGCGACCGCATCGCCTTCATCGAAGACCAGATCACGCCGGATATCATCGCCTGACCGCACGGTCCGATTTTGCACCCCCGCCCTTGCCGATGTTCACCAACTCAGGCTAGTCCATGACGATCCATCGCAACCCGCTTGCGGTCGTGGAAGCCAACCTGATAATCCAGCATATGCTTCTGGATTCTCGCAAAGAATTGACATCATGAACGCCCCCGTCGCCATCATCATGGGCAGCCAGTCGGACTGGGACACCATGCGCCACGCCGCGCAGACGCTGACCGCGCTCGGCGTCGTGCACGAGACGCTGATCGTGTCCGCGCACCGTACGCCGGACCGGCTCTACGCTTTCGCCAAGGGAGCCAAGGCGGCCGGCTGCAAGGTCGTCATCGCCGGCGCCGGCGGGGCGGCCCACCTGCCGGGCATGACGGCGGCGCTGACAGAACTGCCGGTGTTCGGGGTTCCGGTGGAATCGCGGGCGCTGTCCGGCATTGATTCGCTCTATTCCATCGTCCAGATGCCCGCCGGCGTTCCGGTCGGCACGCTGGCGATCGGCAAGGCCGGCGCGGTCAACGCCGCGCTGCTCGCCGCCAGCGTGCTGGCGC
>JBASBO010000503.1:0-8231 GCA_049651165.1 Xanthobacteraceae bacterium
CCCGGCGGCGGCACGTAGACGACGCTGGCGTCGGCGCCGGTCGCCGCGCGCGCCTCGCGCACGGTGTCGAACACCGGCAGCCTGAGATGGGTGGTGCCGCCCTTGCCCGGCGAGATGCCGCCAACCATTTTGGTGCCGTAGGCGATCGCCGCTTCCGAATGGAAGGTGCCGTTCTTGCCGGTGAAGCCTTGCGTGATCACCTTGGTATTCTTGTCGATCAGAACGGACATTACGCGGCCTCCTTCACGGCCTTGACGATCTTCTGCGCGGCGTCGTCGAGGTCGTCCGCCGCGAGCACGTTGAGGCCGGACTCGCGAATGATCTTCTTGCCCTCCTCGACATTGGTGCCTTCGAGGCGCACCACCAGCGGCACCTTGAGGCCGACCATCGCCACCGCGACGATCACGCCCTGCGCGATCACGTCGCACTTCATGATGCCGCCGAAGATATTGACCAGAATGCCCTTCACGTTGGGATCGGCGGTGATGATCTTGAACGCCGCGGTCACCTTCTCGACCGAGGCGCCGCCGCCGACGTCCAGGAAGTTCGCCGGGTTCTCGCCATAGAGCTTGATGATGTCGAGCGTCGCCATCGCAAGGCCGGCGCCGTTGACCATGCAGCCGATCGAGCCGTCGAGCGCGATATAGGCAAGATCGTATTTCGACGCCTCGATCTCCTTCGCGTCCTCCTCGGTGGTGTCGCGCAGCGCGACCACATCCGGGTGACGGTAGAGCGCGTTATCGTCGAACGACACCTTGGCGTCGAGGCAGCGCAACTGACCCTGCTTGGTGACCACCAGCGGGTTGATTTCGAGCATCGCCATGTCCTTGGCGATGAAGGCGGAATAAAGCTGGGTCACCAGCTTGCCGGCCTGCTTGGCGAGGTCGCCGCTGAGTTTCAGCGCCTGGGCGACGGTGCGGCCGTGATGCGGCATCACGCCGGTGGCCGGATCGATCGAGAAGGTCACGATCTTCTCGGGCGTCTTGTGCGCCACGTCCTCGATATTGACGCCGCCCTCGGTGGACACCACGAACGACACCCGCGAGGTTTCTCGGTCGACCAGCGCGGAGAGATAGAACTCCTTGTCGATGTCGGAGCCTTCCTCGATGTAGAGGCGGTTGACCTGCTTGCCGGCGGGGCCGGTCTGCACGGTCACCAGCGTCGCCCCCAGCATCTCGTTGACGAACTGCCGGACTTCATCAACCGACTTGGCGAGGCGCACGCCGCCCTTGTCGCCGGCGGAGGCTTCCTTGAACTTGCCCTTGCCGCGGCCGCCTGCGTGGATCTGGCTCTTGACCACCCAGATCGGCCCCCCGAGTTCCTTGGCGGCCGCTTCCGCGTCCTCCACCTTCAGAACCGGAACACCGCGCGACACCGCGACGCCGAACTCGCGCAACAACGCCTTGGCCTGATACTCGTGAATATTCATCCGCGTCCCTTAACGTTTCCTCGTCACATGCGAAAACCGCGCGGGCCGTGCCCGCGCGGTGAGACTGCTTACTTCTTGCCGAGCAGGTCGGGAGCGATCTGCCGGCACGCATCCATCAGACCGTGCACGGCGCCGACCGACTTGTCGAAGCCCTCGCGGTCCTTGCCGGCAAGGTCGATCTCGACGATCCGCTCGACGCCCTTGGCGCCGATCACCACCGGCACGCCGACATAGGTGTCCTTGACGCCGTACTCGCCGTTGAGATAGGCGGCGCAGGGCATCACGCGCTTCTTGTCCTTCAGATAGCTCTCCGCCATCGCGATGGCCGACGCCGCCGGCGCATAGAACGCCGAGCCGGTCTTCAGCAGGTTGACGATTTCCGCGCCACCGTTGCGGGTGCGGGTGACGATCTCGTCGAGCCGCGCCTGCGAGGTCCAGCCCATCTTGACGAGGTCGGGCAGCGGAATGCCGGCTACCGTCGAATACTTCACCAGCGGCACCATGGTGTCGCCGTGACCGCCGAGCACGAAGGCGGTGACGTCTTCCACCGACACGCCGAACTCGTCGGCGAGGAAGTAGCGGAAGCGCGCCGAATCCAGCACGCCCGCCATGCCGACCACCTTGCGATGCGGCAGGCCGCACGCCTTCTGCAACGCCCACACCATCGCATCGAGCGGATTGGTGATGCAGATGACAAAGGCGTTCGGCGCGTATTTCTTGATGCCGGCGCCAACCTGCTCCATCACCTTGAGATTGATGCTGAGCAGATCGTCGCGGCTCATGCCCGGCTTGCGCGGCACGCCGGCGGTGACGATGATGACGTCGGCGCCCTCGATCGCCTCATAGGAATTGGCGCCGGTGAGATTGGCGTCGAAGCCGTCGACCGGGGACGACTGCGCGAGATCGAGCGCCTTGCCCTGCGGCACGCCCTCCGCGATATCGAACAGCACGACATCGCCGAGTTCCTTCAGGCCGACGAGATGAGCGAGCGTTCCGCCGATCTGGCCGGAGCCAATCAAAGCAATCTTGTTGCGCGCCATGGGAAATCTGTCCTTTGAAGCGGGAGTGAACGGAGGAGGGAAAGTCTTGACAGGCTGGTTAGACCTTTCGTGGGAACCGTTCAAGTCGCCGCCCGGTCAAATTTCGCCGCGCCTGCCCGCCAGAAACCACACTCAGGTTTCGACCAGACCGGTGCTGGCGCCGGAGGCGGTGGAATCGCTGCGGCCGTGCGGCAGCGCCAGATAGGATTCCGAGCCCATCTCGATCAGGCGCGACGCGGTGCGCTGGAACTCCATTGCCTCAACGCCCTCGGTGGCGCGATACAGCGTCAGCGGATCGGCGTCGGCGGAGGCGATCAGCTTCACCCCGTTGTCGTAGAACGTGTCGATCAGGGCGATGAAGCGCTTGGCTGCGTTGCGGTCGGCCGCTTCCATCGCCGGAATGCGGTCGATCAGGACGGTATGATAATCGTGCGCCAGCCGCAGGTAGTCGGAAGCGCCGAGCGGCTGCTCGCAGAGGTCGGCGAACGCGAACCGCGCCACCCCTTGCGCCGAGCGCGGCACATGCAGCTTGCGGCCCTTGACAATCAGATCGACCGCCTCTCCCGGCGCGCCGCCGGTCAGCCTGAGCCACGCCGCGTCGAGCGCGGCTTTCGCGGCGTCGTCCGCCGGCATCAGCCACATCTTGACGCCGGCGAGTTTCTCCAGCCGGAAGTCGGTGCGCGAGTCGAGCCGCAGCACATCCATGTACGCCTGGATCTGATCGATGAACGGCAGGAACAACGCACGGTTGAGCCCGCCCTTGTAGAGGTCGGCTGGCGCCACGTTGGAGGTCGCGACCACCACGGTGCCAAGTTCGAACAGCCGCGCGAACAGCCGGCCAAGGATCATCGCGTCGGCGATGTCAGTGACGTGAAACTCGTCGAAGCACAGAAGCCATGCCTCGTCGAAGATCGACGAGGCGGTGAGATGCACGACGTCGGTATCGGCCATCTCGCCGCGCGCGATGGTTTGACGAAAGTTGTAGATGCGCTCATGGGCGTCGGCCATGAACTCATGGAAATGCGCACGGCGCTTGTGCATCACCGGGCTTTGCTCGAAGAACAGATCCATCAGCATGGTCTTGCCGCGGCCGACCTCGCCGTGGATGTAGAGGCCGCGCGGCGCGGCCTCCTTTTTGTCGCCGAACAGGCGGCCGAAGAAGCCCTGCCGTCGCGCCGGGCGATAACGCGAGAGCTGATCGTCGAGGGTGGCCAACGCCTCCACCGCGCGCGCCTGCGCCGGATCGGCTTCGATGGCGGCGGACGCGACGAGGGACTGATAACGGCTGCGGAACGAGGCGGGCGATGGAGCATCCATGGCCGCTAACGGCCTCAGCGCGGGCAAAAATGCAAGCCGGAAATGCGCCCTCGCCGGCCGCCCGGCGGCAGAAATCTCATGCACTCAACGCATAAGCATCCTCGACGACATAGGGGCCACCGCCGACCGAGGTGCGCGACGAGAACAACACGAAGCGCGACGCCCGAAACACCCGCGTCGGAAAATAACCGCGCAACGAAAGGTAATCGGCGACGTCCCGGTTGGAGGCGGTGCGCAGCCGCGCCAGCGTGACGTGCGGCGTGAATTTGCGGCCTTCCGGGTTCAATCCGAGCCGCTGCATCAGTCGCTCCAGTTCGGCCTGCAATTCGACCAGCGGCCGGCTCGGCACCACCGAGGCGACCACCGCGCGCGGTTTCTTGCCGCCGAAGCTCGACAGTCCTTGCAGCGTCACGTCGAACGGCTTGCGGTTGACCCTGGGCAGCAGCGAGGCGATCTCGTTGGCGGCGACGCCGTCGATATCGCCGATGAAGCGCAGGGTGACGTGGTAATTTTCGGGATCGATCCAGCGCGCTCCCGGCAACCCGCCGCGCAGTTCGGACAACGTCTGCCCGACTTCGGCGGGAACTTCCAGTCCAGTAAACAACCGCGGCATCGTGAAACTCCCGATGCGAAGCCGGTGACGAATCACCGCAATCTGTTTTTACCGTAGTTCTGTGACGGAGCGAAGCGCCCGCGGCGCGCATAGTGGACAACCGCGACGCCGGTCACACGCAACGCTATTTCCGCGCGTTGATGCCGCCGAGAAAAGTTTCCACCATCGGCAGAACACGCGCGACGATGCGTTCGACGCCGGCCGCCGTCGGGTGCATCCCGTCGGCCTGATTGAGCGCCGCGTCCGCCGCCACACCGTCGAGAAAGAACGGATCGAGCGGCACACCGAACTGCCGCGCCAGATCGGGATAGATCGCGTCGAATCGCGCCGCATAGTCGGCACCGTAATTCGGCGGCGCCCGCATCCCGCACAACAGCACCGCGATCCCGCGCGTTTGCAGCCGCCGGATGATCTCGCCCAGCGCCTTCCGGGTGACATCGGGATCGATGCCGCGCAGCGCGTCGTTGGCGCCCAGTTCAAGGATCACAGCCTGCGTGCCGTCCGGCACCGACCAATCGAGCCGGCCGAGCCCGCCCGAACTGGTATCGCCGGACACCCCGGCATTGTCGATATCGACCGCTATCCCCTTGGCTCGCAACGCGGTTTGCAGCTTCTCGGGAAACGCGTCGATAGCCGAGAGGCCATAACCGGCGCTCAGCGAATCGCCCAGCACGACGACCTTCAACGGTGGCGACTCGGCGAGCGCCGGCGCTGCCGCCGTCAGCAGCGCCGCCATCGCGACCAGCACTGCTACGATAAACATCCGCGTCCGCCCCTCGACCTGCGCCCGCCAATCGCCATATGACCGAAGCATGGACAATCTCACCGACCCCACCTCAGCGCCGCTTCGGTCGCCCGCAAACGCGGCGGCGCCTTCCATTTCCATCATCGATGTAGACCTCTCATTGGGCGCGGGGGCTGCCCGCGTCCATATCCTGAAAAACATCTCGTTGCAGATCGCGCCGGGCGAGGCGGTCGGTCTGGTCGGCGCATCCGGCTCCGGCAAGTCCACGCTGCTGATGGTGATGGCGGGTCTGGAGCGTCCGGACAGGGGAGAGGTGGTGGTGAACGGCACCCGCTTCAATGCCCTTGACGAGGATGCGCTGGCGCGGTTTCGCGGCCGCCATATCGGCATCGTCTTCCAGTCGTTCCATCTGATTCCGACCATGACGGCGCTGGAGAACGTCTCGGTGCCGCTCGAACTCGCCGGCCATCCGGATGCGGCGACGCGCGCCGCGCGCGAGTTGACGCTGGTGGGATTGGGTGAGCGGCTGCATCACTATCCGCGGCAACTCTCCGGCGGCGAGCAGCAGCGCGTCGCCATCGCCCGCGCGCTCGCGCCCGACCCGGAAATTCTGGTCGCGGACGAACCGACCGGCAATCTCGATGAGGCGACCGGACGGCAGATCGTCGACCTGCTGTTCGCGCAGCACGCCGCACGCGGCATGACGCTGGTGCTGGTGACGCACGACGCGGCGCTGGCGCGCAAGTGCGACCGCATTATCCGCCTGCGTTCCGGCCGGATCGAAGTATCCGAACCGGAACGGCGCTGGATCGAGACCGCGTAGCCGCATGTCCGTCACCACAACATCAGGCTCCGTCGCGTCGTGGTTGCCGCTGCGTTATGCGATCCGCGAACTGCGCAGCGGGCTGCGCGGCTTCTACGTTTTCATCGCCTGCATCGCGTTAGGGGTGATGGCGATCGCCGGCGTCGGATCGGTCGCCGGGAGTCTTGCGGCAGGATTGGGGCAGCAGGGCCGCACGCTGCTCGGCGGCGACATCGCCTTCGCGCTGATCCAGCGCGAGGCCAGACCGGATGAACTGGCCTTCCTGCGCGCCCATGGCACGGTGTCGGTGGCCGCGACCCTGCGCGCCATGGTGCGCGCCCCGGACGGGCAACTGGCGCTCACCGAGATGAAGGCGGTCGATGCCGCCTATCCGATGCTGGGTAGCCTGACCGTCGAGCCGCCGATGGCGGCGGCCGACCTGCTCGCTAACCGCGACGGCGCGTTCGGGGCCGCCGTCGATCCGGTGCTGCTGGCGCGGCTCGGGCTGAAGGCCGGCGACCGCATCACGATCGGCGAGGCGACGTTCGAGATTCGCGCGGCGGTGACCTCGGAGCCGGACAAGCTCGCCGGCGGCATCGGCTTCGCGCCGCGCGTCCTTGTCAGCGAGGACGCCTTGCGGGCGACGCATCTGTTGCAGCCCGGAAGTCTGGTGCGCTGGATCTATCGTCTGCGGCTGCCGGACGCTGACGCCACCGATGCCGGCGCGCAGGCGGTGATCGATCAGGCGCGCGCCGCGCTGCCGGATGCCGGCTGGGAGATCCGCTCGCAGAAGAACGCCTCGCCGCAACTGGAACGGACCATCAGCCGCTTCACCCAGTTCCTGACGCTGGTCGGTCTCGCCGCGCTGCTGGTCGGCGGGGTCGGGGTCGCCAACGCGGTCAAGAGCCACATCGACCGCCGCCGCGACGTCATCGCCGCGCTCAAGGCGCTGGGCGCGCCGGCAAGCCGCATCTTCGCGATCTACCTGACGCAGGTGATGCTGCTGGCGGCGATCGGATCGGTGATCGGGCTGGCAGCGGGCGCGGCGCTGCCGTTCGTCATCGCCGGCCTGTTCGGTCATCTGCTGCCGCTGCCGCTGACGCCGGCGCTGCACGGCGACGAACTGGCGATGGCCTTCGTTTACGGGCTGTTAACCGCGCTGGCCTTCGGCCTGTGGCCGCTCGCCCGCATCCACGACGTGCCGGTCGCGGCGCTGTTCCGCGACACCGTGAGCGAGGAGCGGCGGCGGCCGCGCCTGCCCTACCTCATCGCGATGGCGGCGGTGATCGCGCTGTTGATCGCGGTGGTGATCGCGCTCGCCTACGACAAGCGCATCGCCGCGATCTTCGTGGCCGCCTCGGCGCTGGCGTTCGCGGCGCTGCGCGGCGTCGCCACCCTGCTGATGACGATCGCGCGAAAACTGCCGCGCCCGCGCGGGCCGATGCTGCGGCTCGCGCTCGGCAACATCCATCGCCCCGGCGCGCTGACGCCCTCGGTGGTGCTGTCGCTCGGCCTCGGGCTGGCGGTGCTGGTGACCATCACCCAGATCGACGGCAACCTGCGGCGGCAGTTCATGGCGGCGCTGCCCGAGCACGCGCCGTCGTTCTACTTCATCGACATTCCCTCCACCGACGCCCAGCGCTTCGACGCCTTCCTCAGGCAGCAGGCCCCGGACGCCATCGTCGAGGACGTGCCGATGCTGCGCGGGCGCATCGTCTCGGCGCGCGGCGTCAAGGCCGAGGACCTCAAGCCGAGTCAGGACGCCGAATGGGTGCTGCAAAGCGACCGCGGCCTGACCTACACCGCCGAAGTGCCGCGCGGCTCCAAGGTGGTCGAGGGACAATGGTGGCCACCCGACTACGGCGGCCCGCCGCTGGTGTCGTTCGAGGCCAAGCTCGCCGAAGGGCTTGGCCTGAAAATCGGCGACGAGGTCGTGGTCAACGTGCTGGGGCGCAACATCACCGCCACCATCGGCAACCTGCGCAGCGTCGACTGGCAGAGTCTCGGCATCAATTTCGTGCTGGTGTTCTCGCCCAACGCCTTTCGCGGCGCGCCGCACACCCATATCGCCACGCTGACGCCGCCGACGACCACCGCCGAGGACGACGCCCGCATCGTCAAGGCGGTGGCGCAGGCGTTTCCGATGGTGACCAGCGTGCGGGTGCGCGAGGCGCTGCAAACCATCGGCTCGGTCATCACCAACCTGACGCTGGCGATACGCGGCGCCAGCGCCGTCACCCTGCTGGCGGCGCTGCTGGTGCTCGGCGGCGCGCTGGCGGCGGGGC
>JBASBO010000504.1:0-5219 GCA_049651165.1 Xanthobacteraceae bacterium
GCGCGAGTCAGCGCTGATCGCGCTGCGCGCCCCGGAAATCGTCGCCGCCTTGCGCGAAGCCATCGCCGGCGCGTCGCCGCGCCGCGTCACCTTCGTCGATCGCGCGCCGGTCGAGCGCTGGCTGGAACTGACCATCATGCCGATCGTGGTGCCGACCGCCTTCGGCGGCAAGGACACCTGTCTGCTGCTGGTCTTTCACGACCAGACGCCGCTGCGGCGGGCCGAGGAGATGCGCGCCGACTTCGTCGCCAACGCCAGCCACGAATTGCGCACGCCGCTGGCCGCGCTGTCCGGCTTCATCGATACGCTGCAAGGTCCGGCGCGCGACGACGTCAAGGCGCGCGAGCGCTTTCTCGGCATCATGCACGCGCAGGCGACGCGGATGGCGCGGCTGATCGACGACCTGCTGTCGCTGTCGCGGGTCGAACTCGCCGCCCATGTGCGGCCCGACACCGCGCTCGATCTGGCGCCGCTGCTGCGGCAGGTGATCGACGGGCTGGAGCCCTTGGCGAAGGAGCGCGGCGTCGTCATCGAGGCGGCGTTGCCCGAGACACCGGCGACGGTCGCGGGCGACCGCGAGGAATTGCTGCGGCTGTTCGAGAACCTGGTGGAGAACGGTCTCAAATACGGCGCGTCCGGCGGCCGGGTGATCGTCTCGCTCGCCGAAGGCGAAAGCCCCGAGGGCGCGCCGGAATGGCGGACCAGCGTGCGCGACTTTGGCCCCGGCATCGCGCCCGAGCACCTGCCACGCCTGACCGAGCGGTTCTATCGCGTCAATGCCGGTGACAGCCGCGCGCAGGGCGGCACCGGGCTGGGGCTGGCGCTGGTCAAGCATATCCTCAACCGCCATCGCGGCCGGCTCTCGATCGAAAGCACGCCCGGCGAGGGCGCGACCTTCACCGCCTGCCTGCCGCTGCGGCCCGCGCCGCAGCCGTAGTGCTTATCCAAAGCCCAAGCGTTTTCAATTGCTTGTCGCTGTCATCCGACTGTCATCGAAGCTTCGTAAAAGCGCAATCGTCGCGGCCTAGACAGCCGCGTGCAGGCGCGATCGAGGGCGATCGTCGCCGCGTCCACAGGATGGAGAAAGCCCGTGAAACTGTTCCGCAGCCTTGCCGCCGCCGGTGTCGTCACCGCCGGTCTTGGCATCGCCCTGACCGCGACGCTCGCCGCCGATATCTCCGGCGCGGGTGCGACTTTCCCTTATCCGGTCTACGCCAAATGGGCGGAAGCCTATAAGAAGGCGACCGGCAACGGCCTCAACTATCAATCGATCGGCTCCGGCGGCGGCATCAAACAGGTGACCGCGCGCACCGTCACTTTCGGTGCTTCGGATATGCCGCTGAAGCCGGCCGAACTCGACAAGACCGGCCTGATCCAGTTCCCCACCGTGCTCGGCGGCATCGTGCCGGTGGTCAATCTCGACGGCGTCAAAAGCGGCGACCTCACCCTCGATGGCCCGACGCTGGCGAAGATCTATCTCGGCGAGATCAAGACCTGGGACGATCCGGCGCTGAAGACGCTGAACCCGAACGCCAGGCTGCCGTCGCAGGCGATCGCGCTGGTGCATCGCTCCGACGGATCGGGCACCACCTTCATCTTCACCAACTACCTGTCGAAGGTCAGCGCCGACTGGCAGTCCAAGGTCGGTTCGGCGACCGCGGTCGAGTGGCCGGCCGGCATCGGCGCCAAGGGCAACGAGGGCGTCGCCAACAACGTCAAGCAGACCAGGGGGTCGATCGGCTACGTTGAAACCGCCTACGCCAAGCAGAACAACCTGACCACCACCAAGCTCGTCAACAAGGACGGCAAGGCGGTGGCCGCGACGCCCGACAGCATCGCCGCCGCTGCGGCCGGGGCCGATTGGGCGAAAGCGCCGGGCTTCTACATGATCCTCACCAATGAGGCGGGCGAGACGGCGTGGCCGATCGCCGGCGCGACCTTCATCCTGCTGCCGAAGCAGCCGAAGAACCCGGCGGACGCCGCGGTCGCGCTCAACTTCTTCGCCTGGGCCTACAAGAACGGCAGCCGGCTGGCCGAGGACCTCGACTACGTGGCGCTGCCCGAGGGCGTGGTGCGGCTGATCGAGACGACCTGGGCGCGGGAGGTCAAGGATGCCGACGGCAAGCCGGTCTACAGCGTCGCGAACTGACGTTGGCGATTGCATCACGAAAATCGTCGTCCCCGCGAAGGCGGGGACCCATACGCCAGCAGCGGTTCGGCTCGATCAACCGAAGCGGATGTCTTTTGTAACGACGAACGCAAGGGGTTATGGGCCCCCGCCTTCGCGGGGCGACTCCTGAGGAGGCGGCTGTGGTTGACGCAACATGGGAAGGCACGCGGATGAGCGCTCAGGATGCGGCGGCGCGTGCCAGCGCCTTGCGCAAGCTGCAATTGTCCGACGCGCTGTTTCATGCCGTCACCCGCGGCGCGGCGATCCTGGTGCTGCTGCTGCTCGGCGGCGTGATGGTGGCGCTGTTTGTCGGCGCGCTGCCGGCGCTGACGACATTCGGCTTCGATTTCGTCACCACGCAACGCTGGAATCCGGTGACCGAGAAGTTCGGCGCGCTGGCGCCGATCTACGGCACGCTCGTGACCTCGCTGATCGCCATGGTGATCGCGGTGCCGTTCGGCCTCCTAATCGCGATGTTCCTCACCGAACTGTGCCCGATGTGGCTGCGGCGGCCGATCGGCATCGCCATCGAACTGCTCGCCGGCATTCCCAGCATCATCTACGGCATCTGGGGCCTGTTCGTGCTGGCGCCGTTCCTGCAACAATACGTCCAGCCGGCGCTGATCTCGACCTTCGGCAATGTGCCGGTGCTGTCGAACCTGTTCGCCGGGCCGCCCTACGGCATCGGCGTGCTCACCGCCGGCGTCATCCTCGCCGTGATGGTGCTGCCGTTCGTCACCTCGATCTCGCGCGACGTGTTCGCCGCGGTGCCGCCGGTGCTGAAGGAAGCCGCCTACGGGCTCGGCTGCTCGACCTGGGAGGTGATGCGCTACGTGGTGCTGCCTTATACCCGTATCGGCGTCATCGGCGGCGTCATGCTCGGGCTCGGCCGCGCGCTCGGCGAGACCATGGCGGTGACCTTCGTGATCGGCAACGCTCACAAGATTTCCTCGTCGCTGCTGGCGCCCGGCACCACCATCTCGGCGACCATCGCCAACGAGTTCACCGAGGCGGTCGGCGATCTCTATACATCGTCGCTGATCGCGCTCGGCCTGATCCTGTTCGTCATCACCTTCATCGTGCTGGCGATCGCCCGCTACCTGCTGCTCCGAATCGAGAGGAAGGCCGGCTGATGGATGCCGCAATCTACAACGCGCGCCGCCGTCGCAACGCGCTCGCCACCGCCGCCGCCTATGTCGCGACCGGCATCGGCCTCGCCGTGCTGGCGCTGATCCTGATCGTGCTGATGTGGGAAGGCTTCAGCGGCCTGTCGCTTGCGGTGTTCACCGAGATGACGCCGCCGCCGGGATCGGCTGGCGGGCTGCTCAACGCCATCGTCGGCAGCATCCTGATGACCGTGATCGCCATCGCCATCGGTACGCCGGTCGGGATGCTGGCGGGCACCTACATGGCTGAATACGGCCGCCACCGGAAGATCTCCAGCGTGGTGCGCTTCATCAACGATATTCTGCTCAGCGCGCCGTCGATCGTCATCGGCCTGTTCGTCTACGAGGTAATGGTGGTGCCGATGGGTCACTTCTCCGGCATCGCCGGCGCCGTGGCGCTGGCGGTGATCGTGATCCCGGTGGTGGTGCGCACCACCGAGGACATGCTGATGCTGGTGCCGAACAGTTTGCGCGAAGCCGCCGCGTCCATCGGCCTGCCGCGTGCGCTGATGATCCGCCACATCGCCTATCGCGCGGCGCGCAGCGGCATCGTCACCGGCGTCCTGCTGGCGGTGGCGCGCATCAGCGGCGAAACCGCGCCGCTGCTGTTCACCGCGCTCAACAACCAGTTCTACAGCCACAACCTCAACGCCCCGCTCTCCAGCCTGCCGGTGGTGATCTTCCAGTTCGCGCTCAGCCCCTATGAAGACTGGCAGCGGCTGGCCTGGACCGGCGCGCTCATCATCACCATGTCCGTGCTGGCGCTCAGTATCTTCGCCCGCGCACTGTCCGGCACGAGGAAAGCATCATGACCGTCACGTCTGCCGCCGCCGCCACCCGTCCGCCGCTCGATCCGGCGGCGCTGCGCGACAAGGTGGCGATCCGCAACCTCGAATTCTTCTACGGCCAGTCGAAGGCGCTGAAGGGCATCACGCTGCCGCTCTACGAGAACAAGGTGACCGCCTTCATCGGTCCCTCGGGCTGCGGCAAGTCCACGCTGCTGCGCGTCCTGAACCGGATGTACGATCTCTATCCGGGCCAGCACGCCGAAGGGCAGGTGCAGTTCGACGGGCTCAACATCGTCGAGCCGGGGCTCGATCTCAATCTGCTGCGCGCCCGCATCGGTATGGTGTTCCAGAAGCCGACGCCGTTCCCGATGTCGATCTACGAGAACGTCGCCTTCGGTATCCGTCTCTACGAGAAGCTGCCGAAACGCGAACTCGACGCCCGCGTCGAGCAGTCGCTGCGCCGCGCCGCGCTGTGGGACGAGGTGAAGGACAAGCTCAACGCCAGCGGCCTCGGACTGTCGGGCGGACAACAACAGCGGTTGTGCATCGCGCGCACGGTGGCGGTGCGGCCGGAGGTGATCCTGTTCGACGAGCCGTGTTCGGCGCTGGACCCGATCTCGACGGCGAAGATCGAGGAACTGATCCACGAATTGAAGGCTGATTACACCATCGTCATCGTTACCCATAACATGCAGCAGGCGGCGCGCGTCTCCGACTTCACCGCCTTCATGTATCTCGGCGAGTTGATCGAGTTCGGCCCGACCGACCGGATTTTCACCTCGCCGGGCGATCACCGCACGCAGGACTACATCACCGGACGGTTCGGGTGAGCCGTGCGGACGACGGTGCTTCGTGGCTCTGGGGAGGCGGCTTCGTGATCGCCGCGATGGAGATTGAAAATGGTTTTTGAACATACCGCCAAGGCGTTCGACGACGACTTGCAGGAACTGACCCGGCTGGTGGCCGAAATGGGCGGTCTCGCCGAACGCCAGATCGTCGAATCGGCCGATGCGCTGGTGCGCCGCGACGTCGCGCTCGCCGCCCGCGTGGTCGCCGCCGACGCCGACATCGACGCCTTGCAGCGCGATCTCGAAG
>JBASBO010000505.1:0-3657 GCA_049651165.1 Xanthobacteraceae bacterium
ACCTCGCCTATGTCGCGGCGGGCCGCCTCGACGGCTACTGGGAGCGCAACCTCAAGCCGTGGGACATGGCGGCGGGCATCATCATGGTCCGCGAGGCGGGCGGCGTGGTCAGCGACATCCGAACGCCGGGCGATCCGCTCGTCACCGGCGACGTGGTCTGCGGCAACGAGACGATCCACGCCGAACTGACGAAAATCCTGCGGCCGTTGAAGGCTTGAGAGCCGGATACGGGACGCCATCGCTTTTTTCTTGACGCCGCGGCGACGAGGGATCATGTCAGCGGCGCGAGGCGTTGCGGCCGCGGCCGCCGTCTCATCACTGGAAACAACGACATTATGCCAAGCGACAGTCCAGGTCGTCTGCCGATGACGGTTCCTGCGGTCTGAGGGCTTTTTGCTCACCGGACCGGCCGTTGTCGGCGGTCCTCGAAGGTGAGCCATGACTGAAATTCTCGAAACGACGGATGGCGTCGTCGATACGCTGGCGCTGGCCTCGCGGCTGAGCGACGGGCATATCGCCGACAACGTCGAAATCCTCAACCGGTTGACGCCCGACGACGCGGCGGCGGTGCTCCTGCTGCTGCCGGTCGAGATGTCGGCCGAAATCCTCAACAAGCCGGAACTGGCGCTGGGCCCGGAAATCATCGCGGCGCTGCCGTCGCGCACCGCGGTCCTCCTGCTCAACGAGATGTCGGCCGACGTCGCCGCCGACATCGTTCAGCAGTTGCAGGAGCCGCTTCGCTCCGACCTGATGCGGGAGCTTGAGCCGGCCGCGCGGGCCGAGATCGAAAGCCTTCTGGTCTATCCGGAGAACACCGCCGGCGCGATGATGACGACGGAGTTCGTCAGCGTTCCGGCGAGCTGGAGCGTCGAGCAGACGTTGCGGCACATCCGCGAGGTCGAGCGCACCCGCGAGACGGTCTACGCGATCTACGTGCTCGACCCGTTTTCCCGCCGCCTGGTGGGCGCGGTGTCGCTGCGGCGGCTGATCTCGGGCGAATTGTCGGCCAACATCATGACGCTGGCGCGGCCGCCGATCACCACCTCGCCGCTGGTCGATCGCGAGGACGTGGCGCGGCTGATCTCGAAGCACGACATGCTGGCGGTGCCGGTGATCGACAAGGCGAGCCATATACTCGGCATCGTCACTGTGGACGACATCATCGACACCATCATCGAGGAAAATACCGAGGACGTGCAGAAGTTCGGCGGCATGGCGGCGACCGACGAGCCCTATCTGCAAGTCGGCCTGCCGGGCATGATCCGCAAGCGCGGCGGCTGGCTCTGCATCCTGTTCATCGGCGAGATGCTCACCGCCAGCGCCATGCAGCACTTCGAGGGCGAACTCGAAAAGGCCATCGTGCTGACGCTGTTCGTTCCGCTCATCATGAGCTCCGGCGGCAATTCCGGCTCGCAGGCCACCTCGCTCCTGATCCGGGCGCTGGCGCTGCGCGAGGTCGGGCTCGGCGACTGGTGGCGGGTGGCGCTGCGCGAATTGCCGACCGGGCTGATCCTCGGCGGCATCCTCGGCGTGATCGGTGTCGTCCGGGTGGTAGCGTGGCAGAAGCTCGGCATCTACGATTACGGCGAGCACTGGCTGTTGGTGGCGCTGACGGTGGCCGCAGCCCTGATCGGCGTGGTGACGTTTGGCTCGGTGGCCGGCTCGATGCTGCCGTTCATCCTGCAACGGGCCGGCTTCGACCCGGCCAGCGCGTCGGCGCCCTTTGTCGCCACCCTGGTCGATGTCACCGGGCTGATGATCTATTTCTCGGTCGCGCTGCTGATCCTGAACGGCACGCTGTTGTAGTTTGGGCTATCATCGGCGTATGGCACCCGCACCGATTCGCATCATCGGCATCGATCCCGGCCTGCGCCGTACCGGCTGGGGCGTGATCGACAGCGACGGCAACCGGCTGATCTTCGTCGGCTGCGGCTCGGTGGAGACGCGCGAGGGCACGGCGCTGGCGGAGCGGCTGCTGGCGATCCACGAGGGACTGGCGCGGGTGCTCGGGCAGTTCGCGCCGGCCGAGGCGGCGGTCGAGCAGACCTTCGTCAACAAGGACGGCGTCGCGACGCTCAAGCTCGGGCAGGCGCGGGGCGTCGCCATGCTGGCCCCGGCGCTGTTCGGGGTCACGGTGGCCGAATACGCGCCCAACAAGGTCAAGAAGACGGTGGTCGGCGCCGGCCATGCCGACAAGAACCAGATTCAGGTGATGCTGAAGATCCTGCTGCCGAAGGCCGACCCGAAGACGGCGGACGCTGCCGACGCGCTCGCCATCGCCATCACCCACGCCCACCATCGTCGTAGCGCGGCGTTGCGGATCAGGATGGCGGGATGATGGGTGCGGTTGGATCGGTGAATCGCCGCGGAAACCTGCTCCCTCCCCGCAAGGGGGAAGGGAGGAGCCATTCATGATCGGTAAGCTCAAGGGCGTGATCGATTCCTATGGCGAGGACTACGTGATCCTCGACGTCGCCGGCGTCGGCTATCAGGTGCATTGCGCCTCGCGCACCTTGCAGGCGCTGCCGAAGCCGGGCGAGGCGGCGGTGCTGTCGATCGAAACCTATGTGCGCGAGGATCAGATCAGGCTGTTCGGCTTCCGCAGCGATGCCGAGCGCGAGTGGTTCCGGTTGTTGCAGACGGTGCAGGGCGTCGGCGCGAAAGTCGCGCTCGCTGTGCTCGGCACGCTGTCGCCGGCCGCTCTCGCCAACGCCATCGCGCTGCGCGACAAGGCCGCTGTTTCGCGCACGCCCGGCGTCGGCGCGAAAGTGGCGGAGCGCATCGTCACCGAGTTGAAGGACAAGGCGCCGGCCTTCGCCGACGTCGATCCGGCGGTGGTGAAACTGTCCGGCGCGATCGACGACGCCCGCGCGCCGCGCGCGGTGACGGACGCGATCTCGGCGCTGGTCAATCTCGGCTACGGTCAGCCGCAGGCCGCTGCCGCCATCGCGGCCGCCGCGCGTGACGCGGGCGACAAAGCCGAGACGGCGCAACTCATTCGGCTCGGGTTGAAGGAATTGTCGAAGTGACCGATCCCTCGCGCCTCGTCACGCCCGAGCGCCGCGCCGACGACATCGGCGACACCTCGCTGCGGCCGCAACGGCTGTCCGATTTCGTCGGGCAGGCGCAGGCGCGCGCCAACTTGCAGGTGTTCATCGACGCTGCCCGTAAACGAAAGGAAGCGTTGGACCATGTGCTGTTCGTCGGCCCGCCGGGCCTCGGCAAGACCACGCTGGCGCAGATCGTGGCGCGCGAACTCGGCGTCGGCTTCCGCGCCACCTCCGGGCCGGTGATCGCCAAGGCCGGCGATCTCGCCGCGCTGCTCACCAATCTCGAAGAACGCGACGTGCTGTTCATCGACGAGATCCATCGCCTCAATCCCGCGGTCGAGGAGGTGCTGTATCCGGCGATGGAGGACTTTCAGCTCGACCTCATCATCGGCGAGGGGCCGGCGGCGCGCTCGGTGAAGATCGATCTGGCGAAGTTCACGCTGGTCGGCGCGACCACCCGCGCCGGGCTTCTGACCAATCCGCTGCGCGACCGCTTCGGCATCCCGGTGCGGCTGAATTTCTACACCGTCGAAGAGCTGGAGCGGATCGTCAGCCGCGGCGCGCGGGTGCTCGGCATGGGCATGACGGCGGACGGCGCCAACGAGAT
>JBASBO010000506.1:0-2263 GCA_049651165.1 Xanthobacteraceae bacterium
CGGCCAGCGCTTGCGTCACCGCGTCCTTGGCGAGGTTGATCTTTGCGCCCTCGGACTTGCGCTCGTCCGGCGACATCTTGCCGAGCGTAGCGAGCAGCGCCGAGATCGCGCCCTTCTTGCCGAGCGCCGCGACGCGCACCGCTTCCAGCGTCGCCTCGTCGGCGGCGCTCGCGATGTCGTTGAGGATTTGGGATTGGAGAGAGTCGAGATCGGACTTTTCAGAAACGGACATGGCGACGGTCACCTCATGGGAATCCGCTCGCCGTCGGCACATCGGGTCGTCATCATCCGCGAAGGCGGATGATCCAGTAACCCCGGTGCTCAATCATTTGGTCGGTGGTTACTGGATGCCCCGCTTGCGCGGGGCATGACACCGTACTTGTGGGACGCCCAGCGGCCTCAATTCACGCCGCCAGCGCGGCCTTGGCCTTCTCGGCGATCGCCTGGAACGCGGCGGGCTCGTGGATGGCGAGATCCGACAGCACCTTGCGGTCCACGGTGATGCCCGACTTGGCAAGGCCGTTGATGAAGCGGCTGTAGGTCATGCCGTAGGGCCGCACCGCGGCGTTGAGCCGCTGGATCCACAGCGCGCGGAAGGTGCGCTTCTTCAGCTTGCGGCCGACGAAGGCGTATTGCTGCGCCTTGTCGGCGGCGGCCTTGGCGGCGCGAATGGTGTTCTTCCGGCGGCCGGAGAACCCCTTGGTGATCTTGTAGACTTTCTTGTGCTTGGCGTGAGCCGTCACACCGCGCTTGACGCGAGCCATGACTGAACTCCTCTCGAAATCAACGGGTTATACGGGATGCCGCGAGGCCGCGGCAGAATGGCGTCAGGCGTTGGGCAAGAAGTATTTCTTGACGTTGTCGCCGTCGGTCTTGAACAGCACGCGGGTGCCGCGAAGCTGGCGGATCTGCTTCTTGGTCCGCTTGATCATGCCGTGGCGCTTGCCGCGCTGGGCGTGCTTGACCTTCCCGGTGGCCGTGATCTTGAAGCGCTTTTTCGCGCCCGATTTGGTCTTCAACTTGGGCATTTGGCTCTCCTGAAAGCCACGGCGAAACCGCCCCGATTAAGGCGTCGCGCGGCCAAAATGCTCGCTAGAGCGTTGGGTATGCTGGATGTTTCCGAACGGAAACGATCCGCATGGCCACCGCCACGGCAGCCCTTGTATCAGCCGGGCGGTGAAGGCTGGGCTTATGCCAGAGGACGGCGGCAAAGGCAACGGGGAAGCGTGTCCCGGGCGCGACGCGGCATCCTTCATGCCGCTTCGCAGACCCGGGACCGTCACACAGGCAGCGGTCGCGACGGCCCCGGATCAGCAGCGCACCGCTGACGCGCTGCGCAGCATCCGGGGTACGGCTCCGCCGCTTGGCGATCACAACCGGGACAGAGGGTCTGGGTCCCCGCCTGCGCGGGGACGACCAGTCGATAGGGGGTGCTGAAATCCGGCCCGCGCTCAGCGCGGGGCCAGCACCATCACCACCTGGCGGCCTTCGAACTTGGCGTCCTGCTCGACCTTGGCGAGTTCGGCGACTTCGGACTTCACCTTGTCCAGCAGCTTGAAGCCGATGTCCTGGTGCGCCATCTCGCGACCGCGATAGCGCAAGGTGATCTTGACCTTGTCGCCTTCCTCGAAGAACCGCTTCATCGCCCGCATCTTCACGTCGTAATCGTGATCGTCGATCATCGGCCGGAGCTTGATCTCCTTGATTTCGACGATCTTCTGCTTCTTGCGGGCCTCGGCGGCCTTCTTCTGCGCCTGGAACTTGTACTTCCCGTAGTCCATGATTTTACATACGGGAGGATTGGTGTTCGGCGATATCTCCACCAGATCCATGCCGGCTTCGGCGGCGGACTTGATCGCGGCGACGGTTTCCACCACGCCACGGTTCACCCCGTCCTGATCGATCAGTTGAATCTGGGCATTGCGGATATCGTTGTTGGTGCGCGGCCCGTCTTTCGCGGCGACGGGAGGGGCTCTGTTCGGACGGCGAATGGGGACTTCTCCAAGGTTGTTGAAATGAGGCCGACAATGTGAAGGAAACCGCGCCGCCGGGCAAGCGCGGCCGGCCCGCGCGCGGTAAAAGCCTTGACGCGCGGCATTTTGGTCACGCCGCCGCGGCTGGCCCTTGCTGACATAGATTGCGTACCGCCGCCGCGCAAGCGACAGTGCGGTCCCACCGGCCATGGGGTGGCGCGGACAAGGAGGCGCAAGGAATGAACGGAACCAGCGGGAACGCGGGGACGCCAGAGTTCGTCACCGTCGGC
>JBASBO010000507.1:0-3412 GCA_049651165.1 Xanthobacteraceae bacterium
GACCACCGCCGCCACCGGGGCGACGGGCGCAACGGCGGCGATACTGACGCTGCGCGCCACGCGCACGCGCAAGCCCGCGCGCTCGATCTCGATCTCGGTCAGGTTGGTCTCGTCGAGCAGCGTGGCGAGTTCGCGGATCAGCGCGCCGTCGCTGAGGGAAGCGGATTTGGCGGCGGATGAATCGTCAGGCGGGCTGGCCATGCTGTTGTTCCGAAACGTTCGAGCTGGACTAGAAGGAGGATGCCGTCATGGCTTCGCCGCAGCGCCGATCTTGGCCGCCAGGCCGCTGATGGCGAGCCGGTAGCCGTCGATGCCGAAACCGCACAGGGTCGCGAACGCGGCCCGGGCGACGAACGAATGATGACGGAAGTCCTCGCGAGCATAAATGTTGCTGATGTGAACCTCAACCGTGGGGATCCTCACCGCCGTCAGGGCGTCGTGAAGCGCGATCGAGGTGTGGGAATAGCCGCCGGCGTTGAGCACGATACCGGCCGCCTGCCTGTTGTGGGCCTCGTGGATGATGTCGATCAGTTCGCCCTCGGAATTGGATTGCCGGCAATCCGCTTCGAGGCCGTAGCGCTCGGCCGTCTCGCGGCACAGCCGTTCGACGTCGGCCAGCCGGGCGTGGCCGTAGGTTTCCGGCTCGCGGGTCCCGAGCAGGTTGAGGTTCGGGCCGTTGAGCACATAAACGGTTCTTGTCATCGATGGTCCGCGAGCGGTCCCGGTGTGGTGGGCTTGAGCGGCGAGTCTGCGCGCCTGTCCCCACGTTTATAGGTAACCCGGACGGCGAGGGAAAGGGTCAAGCACCGTTAATATCCCGCAAACGCCTCATTCGGTTGATGAAATATCGTTTTAGCGGGGTATGGTCATGCCTGGATCGGGTTCGGGCATGACCAAGGCGATTCCATCGGAACAGAAATTCTAGCAAGCCGCCTTGCCGCAGCGGGCCATGCCGATCTTCTCCTTCAGCGCGTCGAGCCCGACCGCGCCGACCACCACCTGCTTGCCGATGACGTAGCTCGGGGTGCCGTTCATGCCCATCGATTCGGCGAGCTTGAAGTTTTCTTCCAGCGTGGCGCGGACCTCGGGGCTGGCCATGTCCTTTTCGAGGCGCGCCATGTCGAGGCCGGCTTCCTTCGCCGCCGCCATGGCGCGGGCCTTGTCGGCCTGACCGCGGCCGCCGAGCAGCTTCTGGTGGAAGTCGAGATATTTCTTGCCGCTCGCGTCCTGCATTCTGACCGCGACCGCGACCTGCGCCGCTTCGACCGAGCCGGGCCCGAGCACCGGAAACTCCTTCAGCACCACGCGCAGCTTCGGGTCGGTCTTGAGCAGCGCCAGCATGTCCACCATGGCGTGCTTGCAGTAGCCGCAGTTGTAGTCGAAGAACTCGACCATGCTGACATCGCCGTCGCGGTTGCCGAGCGTCACCCCGCGCGGCGAGTTGAAGATCGCCTCCGAATGGGTGGCGACGGCGGTCGCATGTTTCTCGGCCTCGGCCTTGGCCTGCCGCTTGCCGAGTTCGGCCGACACCTCCTCAAGGATTTCCGGATGCGTCAGCAGGTAGTTCTTGACGATGCTCTCGATCTCGCCGCGCTGCGGCTCGGAGAACGACTGGGCGGAGGCTGCGAGCGGCGTGCCGCACACGGCGAACGCAATCAGGGCGGAGGCGAGGGGACGGCGGAACGGCATCGGTGGATCCTTCTGACGATCGTGTCGGAATAAACAGCAGCTAGTCGCGCTTGTCGCCGGACTTGGTGCTGACGATATCGTCGGCCTTGACCCAACCGGGCGAGCCGACGGCGAAACGGGTCTTGGCGCGGGCGGCGAGCCCGCGCGCGGTCTTGGTGTCGCCGCGCAGATAGGCGGCCTGCGCCGAGGCGAGGTCCGCTTCCGCGTATTCCCCCTTCTGGGCGTAGGCCATCGCAAGCTGCGCGTAGCCCAGCGGGGCCTCGCGCTCACGCGCCAGCGCGTTGCGCAGAATCGTGATCGCCTCGGCAGAATAGGCTCTGTTGTTGGAGGCGACCAGCGCCTGCCCCAGTAACATCTCGATGAGGGGCGCGCGGCCCGAGAGTTGCACCGCCTTGCGCAGCGGCGCGATCGCCTCGTTCGGCTTGCCGCCTTCGAGCAGAGCCTGGCCGCGCAATTCGTAAAAATACGGGTTGCCGGGCTGAGCGTGGATCAGCGTGTCGATCTGCGCCAGCGCCGAGCGCGGATCGCCGTGCAGATAGGACGAGATGGCGCGCGCGTAGCGCGCCGGCAGACTGGTGTCCGACAGCGGATAGCGCCGGCGGACGGTGTCCGGGCGCTCCATGAAGCCGGAAGTCTTGGCCCGCATCATGTCGTGCCGCGCCTGCAGCGCCGGATCGTCCGGCTTGTCCCAGTAGGGGCTGTTTTTCGCCAGCGTCGCCAGCGCCGCAACGCGATCGGCCGGCATCGGATGCGATTGCAGGTAGGGGTCGGCGCCGCGCGCGGCGAACAGGCTTTCGTCGGTGAAACGCTGGAACGTCTCGTACATGCCCTTGGCCGACTGCCCGGTGGCGGTGAGGTAACGCACGCCGGCGCGGTCGGCGTTTTCCTCCTGCTGGCGCTGATAGGACAACAGGTTGCGCCGGATCATTTCCTGCGGCGCGCTGATCGCAGCCATTCCGGCGTTGCTGACGCCGCTGTTGCCGCCGCCGCCCGCCACCATGGCGCCGACGCCGAGCAGCATGGCGACGATCATCTGGGTCTGGGCGTGGGCCAGTTGGGTGCGCAGCTTGGCGAGATGGCCGCCGGCGAGGTGGCCCGTCTCGTGCGCCAGCACGCCGATCAACTGGTTCGGCGTCTTCGACTGCATCAGCGCGCCGTAATTGACGAAGATGCGCCGGCCGTCGGCGACGAAGGCGTTGAAGCTCGCGTTGTTGATGATCGAAACCTGGATGTTCTGCTTCTCAAGCCCGGCGGCGCGCAGGATCGGCCGGGTGTAGTCGCGCAAGAGTTGCTCGATCTCGGTGTCGCGCAGCAGCGGCGGTCCCTTGTCGCCTTCGTTCTGCTGGGCGCGGGCGACCGCCGGCGCGAAGACGAGCGCGAGCGCCACAGCGGTCGCGGCCAGCTTCGGCAGAATGCCGGCGCGGCGCGGCAAGGGGACAGGTTTCAGCATTGGCCGGGGATCGGATTCCATATATGCCCTACCAAACCTTGGAATACGGCGAGACGGCGGCGCGGAAACTGACGCGGCGTCGCGCTGCTTCGCCAAGCGGGTCAGATAGCAGATGTCCGATACGATGGTAACCGGCCGGGCGAAGGCCGCGCTGGCGGCATCCCGCCGCAGCGACGTTCCGCCGTTCATGGTGATGGACGTGATGGCGGCGGCCGCGGCGATCGAGGCCGAAGGCGGCCACGTCATCCACATGGAGGTCGGCCAGCCGTCGGC
>JBASBO010000508.1:0-1644 GCA_049651165.1 Xanthobacteraceae bacterium
GATGCGATGAAGCCGACCGTCCGCCGGAAAGAACGCGAATGGCCACTCTGATTGCCGGCGCGGTCGCCGTCTTCGTGCTCTATACGCTGTTGCAAATGTTCCGCTCGGCCAATCCGGCAGTGCTGGCGCGCGCGATCAAGATCGCCGGCGGCATCGTGGCGCTGGCGGTCGCGGCCTTCGTCGGGATCAAGGGCGAACTGGCGGTGGCGATCCCGCTCGGCGTGTTCGGGGCGGGGCTGTTAGGGTGGTCGCCGTTCGGCACGCGGTTTCCGAATTTCGGTGGCGTGTTCGGCGGGGGAAAGCCCAGCGGCGGACAGCGCTCGCAGGTGCGCTCGCGCTTCCTCGACATGGTACTGGATCACGACAGCGGTCGCTTGAACGGCACCATTGTCGGCGGCCCGAACGCCGGCCGCGCGCTCGACGATTTCGACCTGCCGGCGCTGGCCGCGATGATGACGCAGTTCGACGCCGAGAGCTGCGCGCTACTTGAAGGTTATCTTGACCGCCGGTTTCCCGCCTGGCGTCAGCACGCGGAGGGCGACCCGGCAGCGGGGCAGCGCCGCGCGGCGTCGAGCGGCAAAATGACGGACGAGGAGGCTTATCAGATCCTTGGCCTGGAGCCGGGCGCGGGCCGTGACGAGATCGGGCGTGCTCACCGCGCCCTGATGAAGAAACTGCATCCCGATCAGGGGGGGTCGACGTACCTGGCGGCTCGGGTCAACGAGGCCAAGGACACTCTGCTTCGCACGCATCGCAACTAACTCCGGCAACTCAACTCAACGCCACGCGCCGAGAGTCCCGCTGTCGTTCCGTTCGATGCCCCGCCGCCCGCCGTTATCCGGCGTGTTGGCCTAACTGGATGGTAAGTATACCGGCCAATCCTTGACGGGAGGTTGTCGCGCCGCCGGTTCGATCCCATCCACCGGTCGTCCCTGCGCAGGCAGTGACCCATAACCTCTGACGTCGCTTGTCATGAACTAACCTCACCCTGATCGATAAGACCGAAGCGCTGCGACGTATGGGTCCCTGCCCGCGCAGCGACGACGCTGAGGCTGGCGACGCGAAACTCAGCCGCCGGCTCGTTTCTATCGATTCAGAAACCGTCAGTTGCGGATGGTGATGCAGGGAATGTCCGAACGCTTGAGCCGCTTGCACGCCGCTTCCGCCTGATCGCGTTCGAGGCCGGCGAAGCGCGCGCGATAGAGCGTCTTGTCGCCGCGCGTCGTCACCGTTTCGGTAAACGGGTCGGCCTTGCTCAGCATCCCCTTGGCGTGGTCGCGCGCGGCTTCGAGACGCAGGCGCGCCTGGCTCTCGCTTTCGAGCGCGCCGACCTGCACGATCCATCCGCTGTGCATCGCCGCCGGCTTGATCGCGCCCTGGTTCTGGATCGCGGCGGCGGCCGCGGGGCGGGGGCTTTCGACCGCTGCCTGCTGGACCGGCCGGTCGGCGGGGGCGGCAAGCGCGGAGGCGGGCAGCACGCCAAGAATGCCCTGACCGGTGCCGTGGTTCGCCGGCTGCTGCGGCAGGCTGCGCGTGTTGATCGAGCCGGACACCTCGGCGTTGTCGCTGGACGCGGCGGTCAGCGGCATCGGGCCGGCGGACGCGACCCGCACCGGGCCGGAACGCACCTGCACGGTCTTGACC
>JBASBO010000509.1:0-6315 GCA_049651165.1 Xanthobacteraceae bacterium
ACGGTGCGCTCGACGGAAACGCCCTTGGTCTTCGGATCGACCAGGAACAGCGTCAGCCCGCCTTGCTCGCCGGCGCGGCCGCCGGTGCGCGCCGCGACGATCAACAGATCAGCGACGTGGCCGTCGAGCACCAGTGCTTTCGCGCCGTTCAGTTTGAAGCCGTTGCCGGCGCGCGCGGCCTGCATCGCGATGTGCGACGGCCGGTGCTTGGCTCCCTCATCGACCGCGAGTGTGGCGATCAGCGAGCCGTCGGCAATCTTCGGCAGATACGCGGCCTGCTGCGCGGCGCTGCCGCGCTTGAGCGCGGAGGCCGCGACCACAGCGGTCGCGAGAAACGGCGAGGGCATCAGCGTGCGGCCGATTTCCTCCAGCACGATGCCGGCTTCGACCGCGCCCAGTCCGCTGCCGCCGGAATTCTCCGGCACCAGAAGGCCGGCGAAGCCCATCTCCGCGAATGCTTTCCAGAGGTCGCGGGAAAAGCCGGCCGGGTCGCGGTCGTCGCGCAACTTGCGTAAGTGCGCGATCGGGGCCTTGTCGCTGATGAAGCCGCGCGCGCTGTCACGCAGCAGGGTCTGTTCTTCGGTGAGGACGAGGGGCATTTGCGGTTCCGATGTCAGGAGGAAAGATCACGGTGTCGTCCCCGCGAAGGCGGGGACCCGTACGCCGTGTCGTTCCGATTGAAAAAGGATGTCGAGGTCACGACAAACATGAAGCTGCGGTGGTTATGGGTCCCCGCCTTCGCGGGGACGACGGGAACGGCGATACGAGGAGCTAAGCCCCCGGCAGGTCGAGGATGCGCTTGGCGACGATGCCGAGCATCACCTCGCTGGTGCCGCCCTCGATGGAATTGGCCTTGGTGCGCAGCCACTCGCGGGCGCGGGTGCCTTCCTTGGAACGCGGGCTTTCCCATTCCAGCGCGTCGATGCCGCCGGCCGACATCAGGATTTCGTGGCGGCGCTTGTTGAGTTCGGTGCCGTAATACTTCATCGCCGACGAGAACGCCGGATGGCCCTGTCCGGCCTTGGCGAGATCGACCATGCGCTCGGACGCGCAGGCCAGCGCCGCCTCGTCGATGTCGAAGCGGGCAATCTCGCCGCGCAGCATCGGATCGTCGAGCCGCCCTTGCGCGTCGCTGCCGACCGAATCGGTGGCGATCTGTCCGAGCGGACGGCCGATGCTGCGGTCGCCGAGCCCGGAGATCATCGCGCGCTCGTGTTGCAGCAGATACTTGGCGACGTCCCAGCCGCGATTGACGGTGCCGACCACATGCGACTTCGGCACCCGCACGCCGTCGAAGAAGGTTTCGCAGAATGGCGACTTGCCGGAGATCAAGAGGATCGGCCTGGTCGAGACGCCCTTCGAGGCCATGTCGAACAGGATGAAGCTGATGCCCTCGTGTTTCTTCGCCGCGGGGTCGGTGCGCACCAGGCAGAAGATCCAGTCGGCGTAGTTGGCGTAGGAGGTCCAGATCTTCTGGCCGGTGATGATGTAATCGTCGCCGTCGCTCTCGGCGCGGGTTTGCAGCGAGGCGAGGTCGGAGCCGGCGTTGGGCTCGGAATAGCCCTGGCACCAGCGGATCAGGCCGGCGGCGATCTTCGGCAGATGCTCCGCCTTCTGTTCCTCGGTGCCGTATTTCAACAGCGCCGGCCCCAGCATCCAGATGCCGAAGCTGGACAGCGGCGGCCGCGCGCCGATCGCCGCCATTTCCTCGCGCAGCACCTTGGCCTCGGCCGGGTCGAGCCCGCCGCCGCCGTATTGCTTCGGCCAGTCCGGGACGGTCCAGCCCTTGTCGCGCATCCGCTCGAACCACACCTTCTGCGCGTCCGAGGAATAGGTGGTGTTGCGTCCGCCCCAGAAGGAGCTGTCATCATCGGCCGGCTTGCGCATCTCCGGCGGGCAGTTGGCTTCGAGCCAGGCGCGAGTTTCGCGGCGGAATTGATCGAGATCGGGCATCGGTGACGGGTTCCTGCTGGAATTTCGCGCGGTGGAATGGCGCGCAACGTGGCATGAAGATTAGCGGTCGCCTTGGGAATAGCAATATGGCGCGCGCCGGCCGCAGCGCCGCTGTGGTATACGAAGGCTGTCATCACCTGAGAGAAAATCATGCGCCTCAAGCTCTTGTCGCCCGAGGAAATGAGCGACGATCAACGCCGGACTTACGACGAGTCCATCGCCAGCAAGCGCGGCAGTCCGCCGCCGCCGATGATGGCGTGGCTCAACAGCCCGGAGATGGCGCGCCACGCCACCCGGCTCGGCGCGTTCTTGCGTTACGATACCGTGTTCCCGGCGAAGGAGTCGGAGATCGCCATTCTGGTGACGGCGCGGCACTGGAGCGCGCATTACGAATGGTACGCGCACAAGCGGCTGGCGCTGGCCGGTGGGCTGGAGCCCGCGATCATCGAGGACATCCGCTGCCGCCGCACGCCGGCGTTCGCCGATCCCAAGGCGCGGATGATCTACGACGTCGCGAAATCGCTGCACGAGGGCAAAGGCATCGCGCAACCGCTCTACGACGAGGCGATGACGCTGCTCGGCGAGCGCGGGCTGGTCGAGATCATTGGGCTATGCGGCTACTACACGCTGGTATCGATGACGCTGAATGCGTTCCAGTTCGATCTGCCGGCTGGCGAAATATCCGAATTGGAGGATTGAGGCAATGACCGTCACGCCACTCGAACGACCCGCGCGCCCTATCATGACAGGCGTCCGCATCGGCCACGTCCATCTCAAGGTCGCCGACCTCACGCGCGCGCTCGACTTCTATTGCGGCGTGCTCGGGTTCGAACTGATGCAGCGCTACGGCGATCAGGCTGCGTTCGTCTCGGCAGGCGGCTATCATCACCACATCGGGCTCAACACCTGGGAGAGCAAGGGCGGCTCGCCGCCCGCGCCCGGCACCACCGGCCTGTTTCACACCGCGATCCTCTATCCGACGCGCGCCGCGCTGGCGGACGCGCTGGCGCGCGTGCTGGAAGCCGGCATCGTGCTCGACGGCGCCAGCGATCACGGCGTCAGCGAAGCCTTGTATCTGCGCGATCCCGATCAGAATGGCGTCGAACTTTATTGGGATCGCCCCGAGGACGCATGGCCGCGCAACGCCGCCGGCCAGCTTGCGATGTTCACGCGGCGGCTGGACGTCGAGGGTCTGCTGCGCGCCCGCGAACCATGATCAGCGCCGCCGCGATCAGTTGCAGCGCGATGCACATGGTGAACGGCACGCCGTAGCCGCCGGTGAGATCGCGCAGCACGCCGATCACGCCGGGGCCGAAGGCATAGGTGACCTGGGCGATGGCGGTGTTGAGGCTGATGAGCACGCCGAACGCCTCCGCCGGAAAATCGCGCTGGACGATCAGCGCCGGCAGCGTGATCAGGTTGCCGACCGAGAAGCCGAACAGCGCACAGGCGAAGTAAACGGCATAAGCGTTGCCGAAGTTGATGAGGATCGCCAGCGCCAGCGCCTGACTGGCGAACGACAGCGCCGAGGCGAGGCGCTGATTGAGCCGGTCGATCACGGTGGAGAACAACAGGCGGCCGATCACCGCCATCGCCGTCAACAGCGCCACCGCGATGGCGGCGTGCTCGCGCCCGACCACCGGATCGAGGAACGCGATCAGGTGGACGATGACGCCGACCTGCGCGAACAGCACCAGCGCGAATGCAATTGCCAAGGTCAGGAACGCGACGTCGCGGAACGCCATGGCGCGGATGCGGGTGGCGGACGGGCTGCCGTTCGCGCCGGGAGTCTCGGGGGCGTGCGGCCGCGTCGGCGGGGTGCCGACCGCGAGCCCGATCAGCGGCACCAGCAACACCAGCGCGGTCGCGGCCGCCGCCAGCATCGCGCCGGTGAACTGCCAGTGCGCGATGGCGGCGGTGAGCAGCGGCACGCCGACGATGCCGCCGCAGCTTGCGCCGTTCAGCGCCAGACTGATCGCCATGCCGCGCTTGCGGTCGAACCACAGGCCGAGCGTGTTGGTGATGGCGCCGAGGCTGGTGCCGGCCCAGCCGCAGGCCAGCAGCGCATAGACGGCGTAGAGTTGCCACAGCGCGTCGATGTGCCCGAGCAGCGCCGTCGCCGCCGCCATGCAGATCACGCCGGCGATCAGGCAGGCGCGCGCGCCGAATTGGCCGATGGCGTCGCCGACGAACACCACCAGCGCCGCGCCGACAAGGTAATAGATCGTGGTGGCGCTGGATATCCATGATGTCTGCCAGCCGTGCAGGCGTTGCAGTTCCGGCAGGTAGACGCTCTGGCCGTAGAAGCCCAGCCCCCAACTGAAGGTCGCCATCACGAAGCAGACCGCGACGATGCGCCAGCCGGCGTAGCGGATCGATCCTTCGTCGGCGGTGGCGATGGCGCTCGCGCGTGTCATGGCGGCCTGTGCTGTCGTCGTGGCAACGTTACGGAGCTTCAAACCAAAAAGTATAGCCTGCCTTCCACGGCGATCGTTCGGCGCGCGCCGAATTGTCCCGCGAACGGGACGATGGATCAGGTCACGGTGGCCCGCCGCCGCGTCAGCGCCGCCACCGCCAGCGCGGCGAGCCCGAGCGCGATCGGCGGATAGACCACCAGATTGACCATCGACCAGCCGAAGTCGGCCAATAGCTGCCCGGACACGAAGGAGCCGATCGCCATGGTGCCGAACACCAGGAAGTCGTTGAACGCCTGCACCTTGTTGCGTTCCTGCGGCCGGTGGGTTTCCAGCACCAGCGCGGAGGCGCCGATGAAGCTCAGGTTCCAGCCAAGGCCGAGCACGATCAGCCCGGCCCAGAAATGCTGCGTGGTGATGCCGGCGAGGCCGATGCTGGCGGCGGTGGCCTCCAATAGCAGCCCGGCGGCGGCGACGGTCGGCGCGCCGAAGCGCCCGATCAGCGCGCCGGTGAAGAAGCTCGGGCCGTACATCGCCACGATGTGCCACTGGATGCCGGTGTTGGAATCGCTAAGCGGCAGGCCGCACAGCTTCATCGCCAGCGGGGCCGAGGTCATCACCAGGTTCATCATCGAATAGGACACCATGCCGGTGATCGCCGCGGCGATGAAGCGCGGTTGCCGCGCGATCCGCAGCAACGGGCGGCCGCTGACCAGGTCGGTCGGCGGCGGCGGCGGGGCGTCGACGCCGGCCACCACCGCCATGGCGATCAGCGCGATCACCGCCTGCACCGCGAAGGAGAAGGCGAACAGATAGGGCGGCCAGATGTCCATGGTCCATTGCACGAGCTGCGGACCCAGAACGCCAGCGAACACGCCGCCGGCCATCACCCACGACACCGCCTTGGGCTGGAACGCGGTGCTGGCGCCGTCGGCGGCGGCGAAGCGGTAGGACTGCGACACCGCGCCGTAGAAGCCGCCGAGCAGGGTGGCGACGCAGAACAGCGCGAACGAGCCGTAGAGGATGGCGATGCAGCCGAGCGCGCCGGTCAGCGCGCCGAAGGCGGTGCCGATGACGAAGGCGGCGCGGCGGCCGAAGCGGCGCGAGATATAGCCGGTCGGCAGCGTCGCGATGGCGAGGCCGACGACGTAGACCGACAGCGGCACTGTCGCCAGCGCCAGACTGGGTGCGAGCGTCGCGCCGACGATCGAGCCGGTGGCGAAGATGACGGCGGAGTTGGCCCCGGTCAGCGCCTGCGCGATCGCCAGCCGCGCCACGTTGGCGCGCGCCCGCCGGTCGTCGATGATGGCTTCCGTCATCTTCCCGCACATCCCGGATCGGCCCCATGTCCGGGATCGGAACGATCCGGAACCGCAAGGCGTCGTTGGTCCCTGTCGCAGACCGCCGGACCCTGTGGAGGAAGAATCCTCTCCGGTCCTTCGGTCAGATGGCAGGAATCGGCGCGAATGCGCCGTGCGGCAGATAAATCGTATCGCGGGCGGTTTATCAACGCGCCCGGACGCGGGTCAGCCCAGCATTTGCGGGGCGCGAGCCAGCCGCGCCTCGGCGTCGGCGGCCATGCGCGCCACGATCTCGGCCGCGCCCAGGTCGGCGGTGATGAGGTCTGCCGCCTCGCCGACGATGACGGCGGCGACGTCGGTGTCGCCCTCGGTGGCGGCCTTGAGATAGCGGGGTTTCTCGGTGGCGGCGGTTGTTCTGAGGGCGTCGAGGTCACCGTGCCAGCGGGTGATGAAGGGATTGCGCAGCGTGCGGATGGTCCATGGCGCGGGCCAGTCGATGCCGCGCGCCACGTCGATCGCCGAACTGCGGATGGTGTCGTCGCCGTGGGCGGCGATCGCCGCGCGCTTGTTGTTGGGATGGGTCAGGGATTCGCGACTGGCGTAGAACACCGAGCCGCACACCACGCCGGCCGCGCCCAGCATCAGCG
>JBASBO010000510.1:0-2687 GCA_049651165.1 Xanthobacteraceae bacterium
CACTTCACCGGATTCATCAAGCTCGCAGCAGCCACGATATGGATGCGATGAATGTCGATCCGTCCTAGCCCTTGTTCCGGCTCGACAGATAGCGCTGCCACCGCCACGCGTCCTGGCACATCGTTTCGATGTCCCGCGTGGCCTGCCAGTGCAGCTCAGTGCGCGCCTTGCCGGCGTCGGCCCAGCATTCGGCGACGTCGCCGGGGCGGCGGCCGACCACGCGGCGCGGCAGCGGCTGTCCGGTGCTCTGCTCGAAAGCCGCGCATAATTCGAATACTGAAACGCCGCGCCCGACCCCGAGATTGAACGAAGCCATGCCGGCATGGGCGTCGAGATAGCGGACGGCGGCGACGTGCCCCTCGGCGAGATCGACGACATGAATGAAATCGCGCACGCAGCTTCCGTCCCTTGTCGGATAGTCGTCGCCGAAAATATCGAGCCGCTCGCGCTGGCCGGCCGCGACCTGCAGCAGATAGGGCATCAGGTTGTTCGGGGTCCCGCGCGGCTGCTCGCCCAGCAGGCCGCTTTCATGCGCGCCGACCGGATTGAAGTAACGCAGGTTGGCGATCCGCCACGACGGGTCCGAGGCTGCGAGGTCGGTCAGGATGTCCTCGATCATCAGCTTCGAGCGGCCGTACGGGTTGATCGCGGAGCGTGGAAAATCCTCGCGGATCGGCAGCGTCGCCGGCGCTCCGTACACCGTCGCCGAGGACGAGAACACGAACGAGCGGACGCCGGCCGCCTGCATCGACGACAACAGCGCCAGCGTGCCGCCGATGTTGTTGGCGTAGTAGGCGAGCGGCATCTGGATCGATTCGGCGACGGCCTTGAAGGCCGCGAAGTGCATCACCGCGTCGATGCGGTGATGCGCGAACACCTCCGCCAGCCCGGCCTCGTCGCGGATCGACATCTGCACGAACGGGGACTCGCGCCCCGCGACCGTCTCGATGCGATCGAGCACGTCGAGCGAGCTGTTGGAGAGATCGTCGACAATGACGACGTCGTAGCCGGCGTTCAAAAGCGAGACGCAGGCGTGCGATCCGATAAAGCCCAGGCCGCCGGTCACAAGTATCATCGTGTCGATCCTGATAACGCCGTCGTCAATAGAATACGTGTCCTGCGCCTATTGCGCCTTCGCATTGCGCCTGCCGAACGCCAGCACATGCAGGCCGAGGCGGCGGCGGGCGATGGCGAACAGCAGCACCGTCTCGAAGGTCAGCGCGATCGAGGTTGCGGCGGCCGCGCCGTAGCCGCCGAAATGCGGGATCAGCGCCACGCACAGCGCGAGGTTGATTGCGAACGCCAGCGCATAGGCCAGCGCGCAGGCGTTCTGCTGCCCGACCATGTTGAGCAGCCGCTCGACCGGGCCGATGGCGGCGCGCACCATCAGGCCGATGGCGGCGACGAACATCATGCCGTAGCCGTCGACGAATTGCGGCCCGAACAGCCACAATAGCGGCTTGCCCATGGCGAGCAGCACAATGGTGGCGGCGAGCGAGGGCCAGAACGTCCACTTGATCGCGTGGGCGACGTAAGCCGCGAGGCGCGCGTGATCGCGGGCGGCGTGATACTCGGTGAAGCGGTGCGCGGTGGTCGCCGCCATCGCGTAGTGGATGAACGACACCAGCGCCAGCGTCTTCACCACCGCGAAATAGATGCCGACTTCCTCCGAGGGGCGGAACTGTTGCAGCACCAGCACGTCGGTATAGCTCAGCAGCAGATAGAAGCTTTCGACCAGCAGGATCGGCAGCGAGACCGCGAGCCAGCCGCGCGCATCGTAGCGCCGCGCGCCGGGGCCGACCTCGGTCCTGAGCCGGCGGTTGAGCACGATCATCTGGCCGATCATCGCGATCCACACCGCGCCGGCGCTGGCCCACATCGCGGCGACCGCGCCGAGCCGGAAGCCGAGCGCCACCGCGCCGGCGGTGAAGCCGATGATGAGCGTCTGACGGACGATGAACTGCGGCATCAGCCCGAGCCGCATCCAGTCGTAGGAGCGGGCGATGCCGTCCTGGGTGTTGGCGACGACGAAGGCCGGCAGCGTCAGGCAGCCGATATAGAGCGGCACGACGCTCGCGGGATCGAGCAGCGGCGACAGTAAAGCAACGAGGCCGGCGAGCAGCAGCGCGGCGACGCCGGAAGCCGCCAGCATCAGCCAGCGGGCGCCGGAGAGGAAGCCGCGCAGCAGCGCTACCTCGTTGCGCGCGCGATATTCGGGAATGATCTTCTGCGCCGAGGCGCTGATGCCGAAATCGAGCAGGCTGCCGAGCAGCAGCACCCAGATCCAGACATAGACGTAGATGCCGTAATCGGAGCCGCCCATCCAGCGCGCCAGCAGGATTTGCGCCAGATACGCCAGCGCCGCGCTGACGACGCGGATGACGAAGATGGTGCCGGCGAGGCGGTTGGTCACCGAGGCTTCGGACGTGCCGCCGAGCGCCGCGAGCAGGCGCGTCACGATCCGGGCGCGCCATGGCGCGGTGGCGGGGGCGGTTTCCATGACAGCCAAGACGATATCCTCGCGGCGCGCGGGCGGCCGGGCAATGAGGAACAGGCTTAGCAACCATCCGTTAAGATTCGGTTGGGCGCTGGCTTTGGCGTTCGGCTTGTCGGCGGCGGTTAGCCGTGCGGTCAGTCGAGGTTGACGTTGAACTCGTAGGCGCGGTTGCCGCCGACCAGCGTCAGTT
>JBASBO010000511.1:0-5956 GCA_049651165.1 Xanthobacteraceae bacterium
GCCGACGCCCGCGCCCTCGCCCGCGTGCCGGCTTCCGACCACGCCACGCTGGCGTATCTGACCGATCCCGACCGCAGCCCGGTCGGCAGCCTCGGCGACATCTCAACCGCCGCCGACGGCGTGCTCGAATGGCGGCCGGGCTGACCGCGCCAATAAGTGCTGGCATTCCGGCACATGAGCGGCGATAACTTCGCCCTATCTGTGCAAGAATGCGAGTATAGGCATGGATTGGGATAACATCCGCGTCTTCCTGAGCGTCGCCCGCGCCGGCCAGTTCCTCGCCGCCGCGCGCCAGCTCAGGATCGACCACGGCACCGTCAGCCGCCGCATCGGCGCGCTGGAGAAAGCGCTGGGGGTGCGGCTGTTCGACCGCCAGACCACCGGCTGCGTGCTGACCTCGGCCGGCGACCGCCTCTACGCCGCCGCCGAGGAGGTCGAGGCGCAGTTGCTGCGCGCCCAGGGCGACCTCTCGCAATCCGACGTCGAATTGTCCGGCACGGTGCGGGTCGCCGCGCCGGACGGCCTCACCGCCTTGTTCCTCTGCTCACGGCTGGGCAAGCTGAAGCGCAAATATCCGTCGCTGACGATCCAGATGGTGCCGATGTCGCGCACCTTCTCGTTGTCGAAGCGCGAGGCAGATATCGCCATCACCATCGCCCGGCCGGAGGAAGGCCGCCTCACGGTGCGCAAGCTCACCGATTACTCGCTGCATTTCTATGCCGCCAAAAGCTATCTCGCCGAGCACGGCGCGCCGCGCACGGTTGCCGATCTCGAACGGCACTGTCTGGTGACCTACGTGCAGGACCTGGTGTTCGCCGATCAGTTGCACTTCATGCCGGAACTGTACGGGCCGAACTACAGCCGGCTGGAATGCTCGGGCGCGGTCGGGCAACTCGAAACCGTGCGCGGCGGGGCCGGCATCGGCATCCTGCACGATTACGCCGCGCAGGCCGACCCGCAATTGCAGGTCGTGCTGCCGGAGACCGGCTTCGCCCGCAGCTACTGGCTCATCACCCACCTCGACATGCGCCGCCTCAGCCGGGTGCGCGCGGTGTCGGATTTCATCTTCGCCGAGGTCGGCGCGCAGCGCCCGATCTTCCTGTTGTCGCCGTAGGCGGCACGCGCTGCGCAACACCGCGCCGCTTCAGCCCTTCTCGTCCTGCGTTCGCGACGCGGTCGCGGGCTTGTCGGTCCTGGCTTCGCCGCCCTTGTCGCCGCCCTTGGGCTCGGCTGCGACGCGCACCTTGTCGCCGTCGACGATGCCGTCCGGCGGCGCGACGACGATGCGGTCGCTGGCCGCAAGCCCCGACGCCAGTTCGATCTCGCGGCCGAGATCACGGGCGACGGCCACGGTCTTGAACACGATGCGGCCCTCGGCATCCACGGTCGCCACCCGCAGGCCGTCGCGGTTGAAGATCAGCGCGCTCGCCGGGATGTGCAGCGGCGCGGTCGCGCGGTCGAGCGTCATCCGCACGCTGGCGTAGCTGCCCGGCATCAGCCGGCCGTCGGCGTTGTCGAGCGCAAGCTGCATCCGCGTGGTGCCGGTCGCGGCATCGACCGACTGCGACGACGATTCCACCGTCGCCGGAAAAGTCCGGTCGCGATAGCCCGGCATCGAGATCGCGGCCTGCGCGCCGATCCGGATCATCGGCACATAGCTCTGCGGCACATCGACATAGACGCGCAGCTTCTTGATGTCGGACACCACGAACATCGCCGGCCCGCTCGACGCGCCGGCGTTGATGAGCGCGCCGACATCGGTGTTGCGCGCGGTCACCACGCCGTCGAATGGCGCGACGATATTCTTGTAGCCGGTCAGCGCCTCCAGCCGATCGACATTGGCCTGCCCGGATTTCACCGCGGCGCGCTTGTTGGCGAGGTCGGCGGTGCGCTCGTCGATCTCCTGCTTGGAGACGAAGTTCGAAGACAACAGCGTCTTGCGCCGCTCCAGCGTCGCCGCCGAGAGTTCGGCGCTGGCCTGCTGGCTGGCGAGATCCGCCCGCGCCTGCACCAGTTGCTGGTCGAGGTCGGGCGCCTCGATATCGGCCAGAAGCTGTCCGGCCTTCACCTGCGCGCCGATGTCGGCGTACCAGCCCTTCACGTAGCCGTTGACGCGGGCGTAGATCGGGGCGCGGGAATAGGCTTCCAGCCGTCCCGGCAGTTCCAGCGTGGCGTTGAGCGCCGCCTTGCCGGGCGTCGTCACCGCGACGGTGGGGATCGCCTGCGCGTCGGTCCAACTGCGCAGGTCGGCCGAGCTTTTCTCGCGCGACATGATGCCGGTCGCGACGATCAGCACGGCGGCGCACGCCACCACCATGCCGACGATGCCGAGCTTGCGGGGCGCGACCCGGGCCTCATGCTGGATCGCGTCGTGTTCAGTGGGCATACGCCATCTCCGATGCGCGCGCCGCCGTGGGCTGCCGCTTGTGAACCATGCTGAAGACCACCGGGACGAAGATCAGCGTCGCGAAGGTCGCGAAAACAAGACCGCCGATCACCGCGCGGCCGAGCGGCGCGTTCTGCTCGCCGCCCTCGCCCAGCCCCAGCGCCATCGGCGTCATGCCGATAATCATCGCCAGCGCCGTCATCAGCACCGGGCGGAAGCGGACGAAGCCGGCTTCCAGCGCCGCCTTCACCGGGTCGCCGGTCGCCTCATAAACCTCGCGGGCGAACGACACCACCAGCACGCTGTTGGCGGTCGCCACCCCCATGCACATGATCGCGCCGGTCAGCGCCGGCACCGACAGCGTGGTGTGGGTGGTGAACAGCATCCAGACGATGCCGGCCAGCGCCGCCGGCAGCGCCATGATGATGACGAAGGGGTCGGACCACGACTGGAAGTTGACCACGATCAGGAGATAGATCAGCACGATCGCGCCCATCAGACCGAACAGCAGGCCGGAGAACGCCTTGTTCATGGTGTCCACCTGCCCGAGCAGCACCACCGAACTGCCGCGCGGCACGTCCTTCGCGGTTTCCGCGAGCAGCTTGTCGATATCGGCGGCCACCGCGCCGAGATCGCGTCCCTGCGTGGTGGCGTAGATCTGCACCATCGACTGGATGTCGTATTGCGACACCACCGCGTTGGAGGTGCTGCGGCTGATGTCGGCGATGCCGCCGAGGATGCGCGGTTCGCCGGAGCCTGCGGCGGAGATCGGCAGCATCTCCAGCTTGTTGAGCGTATCGATCTGATACTGCGGCGTCTGCATCACCACCGAGTAGGACACCCCGTTGTCGGGGTTGAGGAAGAAGGTCGGCGCGACCTGCGAACTGCCGGCGAGATTGACCACCAGACTGTTGGTGACGTCGCGCGCCGTCAGCCCGACATATTGCGCGCGGGTGCGGTCGATATCGACATTGAAGCCAGGATTGTTGGGCGATTGCTGGATGCGCGCGTCGGCGACGCCGGGAATCAGGCGAACCCGCCGCAACAATTCGTTGGCGTATTTGAAATTGGCTTCCTCGTTGGCGCCGCGCACCTGGATGTCGATCGGCGCCGGCGCGCCGAAGTTGAGGATCTGGCTGACGATATCGGCCGGCAGGAACGAGAAGGAGATTCCCGGAAACAGATGCGGCAGTTTTTCGCGTAACTCGCGCACGTACTCCTCGGTGGGACGATGTCCTTCGCGCAGCTTGATCTGGATATCGCCGTCCTGCGGGCCGATCACGCCGGTGTTGTTATAGGTCATGTTGATACCGCTCACCGGCATCCCGACATTGTCGGCCAGCGTGTCGAGTTCGTGCGGCGGAATGATCTGCCTGATGGCGCGCCGCACGTCGGCGAGCCGGGCGGCGGCCTCCTCGACGCGGGTGCCGATCTGCTGGCGGGTGTGGATCAGCATCTGCCCGGTATCGACCGCGGGGAAGAAGTTGCGGCCGAGGAACGGCACCAGCAGGAACGACACCGCGACGCAGCCGAGGAAGCCGGCCACGAAGGTCCGGCGATGGCCGAGCGCCAGCACCAGCGTCGCGCGATAGGTCGCCCGCAGCCGCGCGAAGGCGGCCTCGAACGCGCGCTGGAAACGCACCAGCGGATTGCGCGACACCGGCTTGAGGTCGCCGTCGATATGGACGTGCTGCTTGAGCAGGTACTTGGCCATGGTCGGCACCAGCGTGCGCGACAGGATGAACGACCACGTCATCGCGAACATCACCGACAGCGCCATCGGCACGAACAGGAAGCGCGAGACGCCGGTGAGGAAGAACATCGGCACGAACACGATGCAGATGCACAGCAGCGAGACGAAGGCCGGCGTCACGATCTGCTGGGCGCCGTCGAGAATGGCGGGCTCGACCTCCTTGCCTTGCTCCAGATGCCAGTTGATGTTCTCGATGGTCACCGTGGCGTCATCGACCAGGATGCCGACCGCGAGCGCCAGTCCGCCCAGCGTCATGATGTTGAGCGTCTCGCCCACCAGCGCCAGCATGACGATGGCGCCGAGCACCGACAGCGGAATCGAGATCGCGATGATGACGGTGGAGCGCCAGCTTCCGAGGAACAGGAGGATCATCAGGCTGGTGAGAACCGCGGCGATCAGCCCCTCGGTGGCGACGCCGGCGATCGCGCCGCGCACGAACACCGACTGGTCGCCGAGCAGGCTGATCCTGAGGGAGTCCGGCAGCGCGTCGCGAACCTCCGCGATCTTGCGCTTGATGCCGCTGATGATGTCGAGCGTCGAGACCGAGCCCGCCTTCAGCACCATCATCAGCACCGAGCGGCCGCCATCGACGTGGACGATGTTGGTCTGCGGCGAGTTGCCGTCCAGCACATGACCGACGTCACGGACATAGACGATCGCGCCATCCACGGTCTTGATCGGCAGGTTGCCGAGTTCCTCGATCTTCAGCGGCGAGTTGTTGAGCTGGATGTTGTATTCGAACTGGCCGATCTTCTGGGTGCCGACCGGGGTGATGAGATTCTGCGCGGCCAGCGCGTTGGCGACATCCTGCGCCGACAGCCCGCGCGCCTGCATCGCCACCGGATCGAGGTCGATCCGGATCTGGCGCTGCTTGCCGCCGAACGGCCACGGGATCGCCGCCCCCGGCACGGTGACCAGCGGCGTGCGCAACTGGTTGGTGGCGATGTCGAACAGGTTCTGCTCGGTCAGCCCCTCGCCCGCCAGCGCGATCTGGAGGATCGGCACGGTCGAGGCGCTGTAGTTGAGGATCAGGGGCGGCGTCGCTCCCGGCGGCAACTGCTTGATCATGGTCTGCGCGATCGCTGTCACCTGGGCGTTCGCGGTGCGGATATCGACGTTCGGCTGGAAGAAGATCTTGATGATGCCGACGCCGTTGTAGGAATTGGCGACGATATGTTCGATGTCGTTGACGGTGGTGGTCAGCGCGCGCTGGAACGGCGTGGTGATGCGCCCGGCCATCTGGTCCGGCGGCAGCCCGGTGTAGGACCACACCACCCCGATCACCGGGATGCGGATTTCCGGAAAGATATCGGTCGGGGTCCGCAGCGCCGCCAGCGGGCCGACGATCAAGAGCAGCAGCGCCAACACTACGAAGGTGTAGGGACGGCTCAGCGCAATCCGGACCAGCGAAACCATGAACAGGCGTTCCCTTAATCGCCAGGCGCTTGAAGCGCGGCCCCGAAACCGCCTCAAGAATCCCCGACGTTAAATCCCCGGCAGCTTTTAACAGACGGCCGCCCCGCGCGCTCCCCGCGGCAGCGCCAGCAGGCCATCACGAAGCGTTGAGAACGCGCGCGCGAGCAAACCGGCGTCGGCCTGACGCTGGCGCGTTCGGGGGCAACAAATACCGCCAATTCGGCTCAATGTCACCGCATCAGCGCCAGCGCGTCGCTGAAAAACGCCGGCCCGCCGAAATTGCCGGACTTCAGCGCCAGCAGCATCCCGCCCCACCGCCCGCCCACCGCGCGCAGCACCGGCACCCCCGGCGCGATCTCGGCCCCGACCTCGAAGCCGGGCAGCCCGAGCCGGTCCACCGC
>JBASBO010000512.1:0-10646 GCA_049651165.1 Xanthobacteraceae bacterium
GGCAGCGCCGACGCCGCCAGCACCGACGCCGCGAGCCACAGCGGCGCTACGCGCGGCCAACTCCGGCCCGCGGACCAAGCCCGGTCCGCGCTGTTACGCGCTTCCGGTGCCAACCAGCTTCCAGTTCGGATCGCGCGAATTGGTGTCGCGCGCGAATGTCCACTCATCGGTGATATCGGCGACCTTCTCCGGGTTGCCATCCACGATCGCGCCGGTCTTGTCGCGGGTGACCGAGATCATCTGCGACACGAAGCGGACCGTGAGCTGGCTGGCGCGGTCGCGAACCTCGGCATTGACCAGTTCGGCCTTGTCGATCGAAACGAAACGGGTGTCGGTCTTGTGCTCGGCCTTCTCGCGGGCGCGGATCGCGCTGTCGAAGCTGTCATAGACGTCCGACGACAACAGGTCCTTCAGCGCGCGGCGGTCGCCGTTGGCGAAGGCCAGCACGATCATCTCATAGGCGCTGCGCGCGCCGCTGATGAAGTGTTTGGGGTCGAACGACGAATCCTGCACGGCGACGGCGTCGAGCCCCGTGGCCAGCGCGGTGCCGGGCTCGGCAAAACCCTTCCAGCGGTCGCCGACAGGGGCCGCCTCGCCGGCCGGAGCCGCCGGCGGCTGATCGATCACGGTTCCGGGCATCGATACGACCTTGCCGTCCTGCGCGCCGTTGAGCACGTCGCGCGCGGCGCGGTCGAGCGGCGGCCGTTCGCTTCCGGTCCGCTGTCCGAGGACGTTGCGCAGACGCAGGAAGATAAATACCGCCAACGCCAGGAAGATGATGGTGTAAATATCCACGTCTTATCCGCTTTCCAATCGATCCAATCGCACCCTCCGCGTGGAGGGTCGCCTCCGGGACGGTCAGGGGACCCGGGTGGCTAAGGCCACCCTCTCATGTAGGGACCGGATCACGCCGAGCCAATGGCACTTTTTGGCACAGAAGATCGGATATTTGCCGGTATCCGGCCCAATTCCCGCCGACGGTCCCTTTGATACTGATCCGCCTCGCAAAATTGTAGCGCTTTTCAGGCCGGAGAGGAAACCGATATCCGGCTTAAATCGGTGACCGGCGCGGAAGCGCGCCCGCGCCCGGCGGGCCGGAGCGCCATTCGCGAACCCTTCTGCTTGTCGAGCATGGCCGGCCTATGATAGCCACACGCCGGCGCGGCAATTTGCCCCTTGTCACCTCGGGCGCGAACGGGCTGCAAATCGGTTCCCATCTGGCCAGACGCTTCAGGAGAATTTGTTATGGCAAACGGCAACGGCACTCCTCCCGAGGCGGCCCCTCCCCCGCAGCTCAACGTACTGGCGCAGTACACCAAGGACCTGTCGTTCGAGAACCCCAACGCGCCGAAGTCGCTGGGGCCGACGCAACAGCAGCCCTCGATCAACATCCAGATCAATGTGGCGGCCAACAACATCGCCGAGAACGAGTTCGAGGTGGTGCTGTCGATCGAGGGCAAGGCCGACAGCCAGGGCACGGTGATGTTCAATTTCGAGCTGGCCTATGCCGGCGTGTTCCGGGTGCTCAACGTTCCGCAGGAGAACCTGCATCCGCTGGTGATGATCGAGTGCCCGCGGCTGTTGTTCCCGTTCGCGCGCGAGATCATCGCCACCGCGGTGCGCGACGGCGGCTTCCCGCCGCTGATGCTGGACCCGGTCGATTTCGTCGGCCTGTACCGGCAGAACATGGAGCGGCAGGCCGAGCAGGTGCGGCCGAGCTAGGCTTTCCGGTTTTCTATGGAATCATAGTCCGTCATTGCCGGGCTTGACCCGGCAATCCATCCTTTTCGGATGATGGACGCCCGGATCAAGTCCGGGCATGACAGCTTTCCCGGTTTATTCCGCCGCCGGCGCGCCGGCGGCGTATTCGTGCCAGATCGGCTTGTCGCCCAGCGTGGCGACGAATGCCCGATGCGCGGCGCGGTCGTCGGCGCTGACGCGGGGCGTGAGCGGCTCGGGCCGCTGCCGCCGCGGCGCATCGCCACCGCCGCGACGGATGGCGGACGCCCGGCTGAGAACCAGTTGCGACTGCCGCGCGCCGATCAGATCGACATAGACTTCCGCCAGCAGTTCGGCGTCGAGCAGCGCGCCGTGCTTGGTGCGGCGCGAGTTGTCGATGGCGTAGCGCGAGCACAGGTCGTCGAGCCGGTTGGACACGCCGGGATGCTTGCGCCGCGCCAATAGCAGCGTGTCGACCAGCCGGTCGCGGAGGATCGCCGCGCGCGACAGCCGGCTTAATTCGGCGTTGATGAAGCCGATGTCGAACGAGGCGTTGTGGATCACCAGCGGCGCATCGCCGATGAACGCCAGGAACGCATCGACCACCTCGGCGAATTTCGGGTGACCGGCGAGAAACTCGGTGGACAGGCCATGCACCGCGAAGGCTTCCTCCGGCATGTCGCGCTCGGGATTGATGTAGCAGTGGTAGACCTGCCCGGTCGGCATCCGGTTGAAGATCTCGACGCAGCCGATCTCCACCAGCCGGTCGCCGCGCAGCGGATCGAGCCCGGTGGTCTCAGTATCGAGAACGATTTCGCGCATGGCCGTTCAATCCGATCCATAGCGTTTTCAAGCGAAGCATGTCCTTGGGCTTGACCCGAGGATGGCCACCGGCCTGCGCCGGCCATAGACGGTTTCGGCCCGGCGACGGCCGGTTCGCGTGAAGAAAACGCGTCAACTTCGACGGCGAATCACGCGCGCCGCCGCGGCAGTTTAACAGCCTGCTCCAGGATTTCGTGGACACGGACGCGCACCGGCTCGATGCCGTGCGAGGTATCCACCACGAAATCGGCGCGCCGGCGCTTCTCGGCGTCCGGCAACTGCTTGGCGAGGATGGCGTCCAGCTTCTCCGCCGTCATGCCGTCGCGGGCGAGAATGCGCTCGCGCTGCGTCTCCTCGCCGGTGGTCACCACCACCACCGCATCGACCCGGCTTTCGCCGCCGGTCTCGTAAAGCAGCGGAATATCCACCACCGCGACCGGCGCGCCGGATTTTTCCGCGTCGTCGAGGAACTGCTGATGATGGGCGCGCAGCATCGGATGGACGATGCTTTCCAGCCGCTTCATCGCTTCCTTGTCGTGGACCACGCGCGGCGACAGCAGCGCGCGATCGACCTTGCCGTCGACGGTGGTGCCCGGAAACGCGGCCTCGATCGCCGCCACCGCCTCGTCCTCGTAAAGGCGATGCACGGTGGCGTCGGCGTCGTAGACCGGCACGCCGGCCTCCGCGAACAGTTTGGCGGTGGTCGATTTGCCCATCCCGATCGAACCGGTCAGTCCAAGCACCCGCATCGACAAGTCCTTTATCGTCTCAGAACGCCAGAAGGCCCTCGCGCCGCATAAAAGCCAGAAGCCCCAGCAACGGCAAGCCCAGGATCGTGAAGTGATCGCCCTCGATCCGCTCGAACAGGTGGATGCCGTAGCCCTCAAGCTGATAAGCGCCGACGCTGGTCAGTGCGGCGGGGCCGGCCGCGTCAAGATAGGCATCGATCGCCTGCGGCGAGAGCCGCCGCAGCGTCATCGACGCCACCGCAACCTCGGAAAACAGCACCCTGCCCTCGCGCACCACCGCGACGGCGGAATGAAGCTGATGGGTCCGCCCCGCCAGCACCTGCAACTGCTCCGCGGCGCGGGCGCGGTCCGCCGGCTTGGAGAAACGCTGTGCGCCGAGCGCCAGCGTCTGGTCCGCGCCGATCACGTAGCGGTCCGGGTGAAGGTGTGAGACGGCCGCCGCCTTGGTGCGCGCCAGACAGTCCGCCACCTCGCCCGGTGCGGTCAGCCCCGACTCCGCCTCGACCGCGCGCTCGTCGAGCACCGCCGGCACCGCCTCGAAGGCAATGCCGGCGGCGGCGAGGACCTGCTGCCGGGCGCGGCTCTGCGAGGCGAGGATCAGCGGCGGCCGACCCGGCGTCAGAACGCTGTGTGCCGTCATTCCATTGCCCGCTGCCGTTGCCGGTCGGCATACAGTTTGATGACGGCGGCGGCGGTTTCCTCGATCGAGCGCCGCGTCACGTCGAGCAGCGCCCAGCCGTGCCGCGCGCTGAGGCGGCGCGCCGCCGCCACCTCGTCGGTCACCGACTGCTTGTCGGTGTAGATGTCGTTGGCGGAATGCGCGCCGATCGAGAGCAGGCGGTTCTGCCGGATCTGGATCAGCCGCTCCGGCGTGGCGTGAAGACTGACGACCAGCGGCTTCTTCAACGTCTCCAGTTGCGGCGGAATCGGAACGCCCGGCACCAGCGGCACGTTGGCGGTGCGGATGCCGCGATTGGCGAGATAGATCGAGGTCGGCGTCTTCGAGGTGCGCGACACCCCCACCAGCACGATGTCGGCCTCCTCCAGCCCTTCGACGTGCTGGCCGTCGTCGTGCATCATGGTGTAGTTCAGCGCGTCGATGCGCTTGAAGTAGTCGGCGTTGAGCGTGTGCTGCGCGCCGACCCGCCCGGTGGTGGCAGCGCCGAGATACGCCTGAAACAACTGCATCACCGGGCCGATGATCGACAGGCTCGGGATGTTGATCTCCTTGCACTTGGCTTCGAGCCGCTCGACCAGATCCTTCTCCAGCAGTGTGAACAGCACGATGCCCGGCGCTTCCTCGATCTCGGCCAGCACGCGGTCGAGTTGCTTCTGGCTGCGCACCAGCGGATAGACGTGCTCGACCGGGGTGACGTTGGCGTATTGCGCGGCGACCGCGCGCCCGACCGTAATCAGGGTTTCGCCGGTGGAGTCCGACACCATATGAAGATGGAAGTAGTTGCCCGTGGTCGGCACGCGAGAAATCCGTTTCGGCTTGTGTGTTCTGTGGATCGGTGTGGAGGATTTACGGAATCTTTACCATCGGCCGGACGCCTCGGGATAACCGCGCTGGTTCTGCACAGGGCTGGCGGCGTGGACAAGATTCCGCGCCTGTTTGAAGTCTAGCGGGAATGGGCTGTTCTGTCGCTTGATAACTCCGCCATCGCCGTCGTTTAACCGATTGAAAATCCGGCCGATATCCTGCCCGCGCGGATCGCGTGGGAAAGCGGTGATAAATTCGCGCCGGTCTGGATAAAACGGGAGAGCCTTGGCCATGCGCAATTCACGTCCAATCAGACTCAAACTTAAGATTCCTTAAATATTGATTTGGAAAAGGGCTCCGTGCGGATAAGGGTGGACCTTGCGCCCCATCGGTTCAACCCGCCTCATGCCGGATCGTTCCGAGCGGCACGCTTCTGTCCAGCTTCCGGAATTTGTCTGATGTACGAATGGATCAAGGCTTTTCACGTCATCGCGGTGATTTCGTGGATGGCCGGAATGCTCTACCTGCCGCGACTGTTCGTCTACCATTGCGCCGCCGAGGTCGGCTCGAAGCAGTCCGAGACCTTCAAGGTGATGGAGCGGCGGCTTCTGAAGGCCATCATCAACCCGGCGATGATCGTTGTCTGGGTGCTCGGCCTCTATCTGGCGTGGGACGGCGGCTGGTTCATGAGCGGCTGGTTCCACGTCAAGCTGTTCCTGGTGCTGGTGCTGTCCGGCGTCCACGGCCTGTTTTCTCGCTGGGTGCGCGAATTCGGCCAGGACCGGAACACGCGGAGCCAGAAATTCTATAAGATAATCAATGAGGTGCCGACGGTCCTGATGATCGGGATCGTGATCATGGTGATCGTCAAGCCGTTTTGACGCCGGCGGCGGGCCAAGCTTCGCGCAAGGACCATCTTGCGCGGCAGCCGCCGATTTTCTATATTCGTTCCATCCCACCCCACGCAGGCGGATGTGGCTGTCGCCCGGTACCCGGATGGTATCGGCCGCCACGTCGGGTTTGAAGCCCTTCCGGCACCTTCCTTGCTTCAGATTTGCGGAAACGCTTCAGGCTTTCCGCATTTTCCGAGAAGCCACCTTCGGTTTCCCTTTCTTTCTTTTCTACAGGACCACCCCCCATGCGGGAAATGAAACTACAGGACCTCAAGGCTCAGACTGCCGGCGAACTGGTGTCGCTGGCGGAGGAACTCGGGGTCGAGAACGCCAGCACCATGCGCAAGCAGGAACTGATGTTCGCCATCCTCAAGCAACTGGCGATCCAGGAGATCGACATCATCGGCGAAGGCGTCGTCGAGGTGCTGCCGGACGGCTTCGGCTTCCTGCGCTCGCCCGACGCCAACTACCTGCCCGGCCCCGACGATATCTACGTCTCGCCATCGCAGATCCGCCGCTTCGGGCTTCGAACCGGCGACACCATCGAGGGCCATATCCGCAGCCCGAAGGAAGGCGAGCGCTACTTCGCGCTGCTCAAGGTCAACACGCTGAACTTCGAGGACCCGGAGAAGTCGAAGCACAAGGTCAACTTCGACAACCTGACGCCGCTGTTCCCCGACGAGCGCTTCAAGCTCGAACTCAACGACCCGACCCGCAAGGACCTGTCGCCGCGCGTCATCGACATCGTCGCGCCGATCGGCAAGGGCCAGCGCGCGCTGATCGTCGCGCCGCCGCGCACCGGCAAGACGGTGCTGATGCAGAACATCGCCCATTCGATCACCGCCAATCACCCGGAATGCTACCTGATCGTGCTGCTGATCGACGAGCGGCCGGAGGAAGTCACCGACATGCAGCGCTCGGTGAAGGGCGAGGTGGTGTCCTCGACCTTCGACGAGCCGGCGATCCGCCATGTGCAGGTCGCCGAAATGGTGATCGAGAAGGCCAAGCGTCTGGTCGAGCACGGCCGCGACGTCGTCATCCTGCTCGATTCGATCACCCGGCTCGGGCGTGCCTACAACACCGTGGTGCCGTCCTCCGGCAAGGTGCTCACCGGCGGCGTCGACGCCAACGCCTTGCAGCGGCCGAAGCGGTTCTTCGGCGCGGCGCGCAACATCGAGGAAGGCGGCTCGCTGACCATCATCGCCACCGCGCTGGTCGATACCGGCAGCCGCATGGACGAAGTGATCTTCGAGGAGTTCAAGGGCACCGGCAACTCGGAATTGATCCTCGACCGCAAGGTGGCCGACAAGCGCACCTTCCCGGCGATCGACATCGCCCGCTCCGGCACCCGCAAGGAAGAACTCATCACCGATCCGCAACTGCTCAAGAAGATGTACGTGCTGCGGCGCATCCTCAACCCGATGGGCACCATGGACGCCATCGAGTTCCTGCTCGACAAACTGCGCAGCACCAAGAACAACGCCGAGTTCTTCGATTCGATGAATACCTGAGGTATTTCGTTCCATCGACTGCAAGCAGCGCCTGGCCTCACGGCCGGGCGTTTTGCTTTATACCGGCCCGGAGGAGAGCGACGGTTCATGCGCGATCGGGGCGCCGGTGTCGCGGACCGGAGAGCCGGCTTTCGTGGTAGCCGGATATCTGACGCGGGTCGCCAGGCCGATGGCGACGACCGCGACGACGATTCCGCCGATAATGTCGATGGCGTAGTGCGCGCCGTCGATCGGCGTCGAAGCAATCATCAGGACGTTGACGACGACGGCGGGCCAGCGCAATCGCCGGATCGGCCACAGCGCCCAGGCATAGAGAAGCGCCGAGACGGTGTGAAAGCTTGGAAATGTGATCAGACCCTCAAGATCGTTGAAGCGAACGACGCGCACGAGACCGCTGCGGATCTCCTCAAGGTGCCGGATGTGGGCGTAGGGCGTCGAGGGGGTCAGGTTGGAAAAATCCGAGGGATGAATTCCGAGATAGGCGTAATAGGCCACGGCGGGAACAAAGACGAAGACCGCGAGCGTGATGGCGAGCGATGCCGCGGTGGCGATGACGAACTGTTGCAGCTTGACGATTCGCGATGTCGCCACCAGCACGATCAGGATGAGCGGAATCTGCAATTTCATCGAAAAATAGGCGATGTTGCCGATAGAGCCCGCGATCGGATGTGCGTTGAAGAATGCGAGATAGGACCGCCAGTCGAAACCGAGGGCCCTGTCGGCGGCGTAAAGCTCGGCATCGCGATATGGAAACGCGGGTGCCGCGGCGGCGTAGCTCAAAAGGGTTCCGAGCAGCAGGATCAGCGTGAGTTGCGCGGCCGCGCCCGCGCCGGCGGATATCCATGGGTCGATCCGGCGATAGCGATAGTACCATGCCACCAAGAAGCACAGCGGAAGGAGGATCAGGATTTGCCAGCCGCTCCACAGATCGAGCGACAGGCCGGCGGCCCAATAACTGACGGCGAGCCCTACGGCCATGGCTGCGATAAGCAGCCAGATGATCCGGTTTGCCGGTGCGAAAGCCGTGAGGTCAGGGGTATCCGACGACATGGAAGGACGCTAGCCGGATCTCGTTAAAGGCGACTTACGTGCGGCTTGTCGTCAAGCCGTCAATGCTTAACCGCTCCTCAAGGGAAAAGACTCGATTCGATCTTTCGTCGCGTGAGGCGCGTCGCCGACCTTCGACGCTGCCGTGTTCCGGCCTTTGGCGGGCGGGACGACTTCCGTCATACGCCGGCGTGCTTCACGAGTTCGTTCAACGCCTGAGCCGTCGTCACCGGCAGCGAGCAGTTTTGCCGGCGGCAGACGAAGGCGGCTGCGCCGCTGACGCTGTCCGCCTTGGCGCGCGCGGGATGACTTTGGGGAAGATCGTCGGCGCGCGGCGCGTGAGCAACGATCGTGGTCGCGTGCGGCAGGTTTCGCGCGGCGCGGAGCAGCGCATCGGCCTCCCCGCCCTCGCCCACCACGACAATCTCCGCGCCGGTGAGGTGCAGGTCGAGCGCGTTCAGCAGCGACAGGTGGCCGAACATGTTCTCGGCGGCGCGCGGCAGCAACGCCGCGAACAGGGCGTCGGCGCGGGCGCGCCACGTCTCGTCCCCGCTGAGCACCGCCAGCCGCACCAGATTCTGCGCGGCGACGCCGTTGTGATTGGGGATCGCGTCATCGACGGTGGAATGCGGCCGCACGATCAGACCCTCGGCATCGTCGGCGGTGAGGTAATAGCCGCCGTGCCCGGCGTCGGCATAGCGCCGGTCGAGCAGTTGCTGCCACGCGAGTGCCTGGTGCAGATACGACGCCTCGCCGGTTGCCTCGTGCAGCGCCAGCGCGGCGCGGATCATCGCGGCATAGTCCGACGCGAGCCCCGGCACCAGCAACAGCCCGGCACGCCACGAATGGCCGAGGCGGCCGTCGCGGGTCATCGTCGTCGCGATGAAATCGAAAGCGCGGCGCGCGTGCGAGAGCCATGCCGGCTGCGTGAAGGTGATGGCGGCGTGAACCAGCGCCGCGATCATCAGCCCGTTCCAGTCGGCCAGCACCTTGTCGTCGAGACCGGGGCGCACGCGCGCGGCGCGGCGTGCCAGCAGCTTTTCGCGTAAAGTGCGCATGTAGTCATCGTCGTCGTCGCCGAGATCGATGGTTTTCAGGCGGTTGGGAATGTTGTGGCCTTCGAAGTTGCCGACTTCGGTGATGTCGTAGCGCGCGGCGAAAGCGGCGGCGTCTCGCGGGCCGAGCGCGTCCTCGGTTTCCGCCAGCGACCAGACGTAGAACTTGCCCTCCTCGCCTTCGGAGTCGGCGTCGAGTGACGAGGCGAACGCGCCCTCGCCCGTCGTCATCTCACGGAGCAGCCAGCCGACTGTCTCGGCAGCGCGTTGCGCATAGAGCGCGTTCGGCGCGCGCGCGTGCTCAAGCGTCAGCAGGTCGAGCAGTTGCGCGTTGTTGTACAGCATCTTCTCGAAATGCGGCACCAGCCATCTCTCATCGACCGAGTAGCGTGCATAGCCGCCACCAAGATGATCGTAGATGCCGCCCTGGCTGATATGCGTCAGCGCCAGATTGGCGGTGATGAAGAAACGGTCGTCGCCGCTACGCGGCCCTGCCCGCCACAGGAATTCCAGCATCGCGCATTGCGGAAATTTCGGCGCGCCGCGTAAACCCCCGTTGACCGGATCGGTGGCGCGGGCGATCGACACCGCGGCGTTGTCGAGTTCAGCGACGCCGATGCGCGCGGCGGCGTCGCCGCGACTGCGCTCGCCGAGTTTCGCCAGCAGCGCGTCGCGGTTGTGGATGATCTTGTCGGGGTCGTCGCGATAGAGCCGCGCGACGGTCGCAAGCAGATCGGTGAAGCCGGGCCGGCCGTATTGCGCGGTCTTCGGGAAATACGTGCCGCCCCAGAACGGCTCGCCGTCGGAGGTGAGAAACATCGTCAGCGGCCAGCCGCCCTGCTCGCCCAGCAGGTGCAGCGCGTTCATGTAGATCTGGTCGATGTCCGGCCGTTCCTCGCGGTCGACCTTGATGTTGACGAACAGCTCGTTCATCACCTTCGCGGTCGCCTCGTCCTCGAAACTCTCGTGCGCCATGACGTGGCACCAGTGGCAGGCGGCGTAGCCGACCGACAAGAGGATCGGCTTGTTGGTGCGCTTGGCTTCCGCCAGCGCCGCCGCGCCCCACGGCCACCAGTCCACCGGGTTGTGCCGGTGCTGCAACAGATACGGGCTGGTTTCGCGCGACAGCCGGTTGGTGTGCGACGATGCCTCGGTCATGCTGCGGCCTTTCGGTTGCGTTGCGACACACGGTTGCGAGAAGCGTCGCGATCGTTGAATAGATAGGCCATGCACCCGCGAGAACAAACCATCTTCGCATTGTCGTCGGGCCGTCCGCCGACGGCGATCGCCATCGGGCGCGTGTCCGGCGCGAAGGCCGCCGATGCACTGCGCGCGCTCGCCGGGCGGTTGCCGCCGCGGCGCGTGGC
>JBASBO010000513.1:0-22102 GCA_049651165.1 Xanthobacteraceae bacterium
GCTTCCGACGGGCCGCGCTCGACGATGGCTGCGACGGTGCGGCGGCCCGAGGCCTTGTCGAGATTCTCGGCGAGCAGGTTGCGCATGGTGGCGTCGCGCGAGCCGCTGCTGCGGCCGCCCATCACCACGCCGACCAGATGGCGGTTGCCGCGGCGCAGGTTGGTCACGAGGTTGAAGCCCGAGGCGCGGGTGTAGCCGGTCTTGATGCCGTCAACACCGTCGACGCTGCCGAGCAGGTGATTGTGATTGCGGATGTTGCGGCCGCGGAAGTTGAACGACGAGGTGGCGAAATAGCGGTAATAGCGCGGGAAGCGTTCCTGGATCGCGCGCCCGAGAGTGGCCTGGTCGCGCGCCGTGGTGACCTGATCGTCGTTGGGCAGGCCGGAGGCGTTGCGATACACCGTACGGGTCATGCCGAGCGCGCGCGCTTTACGCGTCATCATCTTGGCGAAGTCGTCCTCGTCGCCGCCCAGCGCCTCGGCGATCACCACCGCGGCGTCGTTGGCGGAGCGGGTCACCAGCCCCTTGATGGCGTCCTCGACGCGAATCGACTGGCCCGGACGCAGGCCCAGTTTGGTCGGCGCTTGCGAAGCGGCATGCGCCGACACGGGCATCTCAGAATTGAGGCTGATCCGGCCGGCGTCGAGCCGCTCGAACAGCATATAGAGCGTCATGATCTTGGTGAGCGAGGCCGGAAAGCGCAGCCCGTCGGCATTGGTGGCGGTGAGGGTCGCGCCGGAATTGGCGTCGACGATGATCGAGGCGAACGCCGGATTGTAGCTTTGCTGGACCGCGTGATGACGATGGTGACGGTGACGGCGGCGTGCGTCGGCGGTGTCGGTGGTGAAGATGACGGCGGCGGTGACGGTGGCCAGTCCGAGAACGCAAATCCGCAGGGCGCGAGAGGAGGCTGAGGTTGTGCGTAGCATGGACGTCCCCGTCAGATTTCAATCCTGTCACCGGTCTGTGAGGCCGAATGATGTCCGGCGCCCGGCGACAGGACCTGCCCGACGGGCCGACGCATCGCCGGCCCCGAGCGCTCCGGATCTCTCTCGGAATCAGCTAAGAGCCTGCATTTGCGCAGCTTTCGAGCCTTGCGCCGGACTGCAACGATGGCCGGAATAGGGTAAGGGGCCCAAGTTTCGAAAAGGTTAAGTAACCCTTGCCGACCCGCATCGGATTTGCGCGATCGCGCGAATTGTGCATTGCGTCATTCTGGTTGACATTTTTGTGCGTTGCGATATATTAACATCCATCAAGATATCAGCCGGCCCGCCGGCAGCGTTTCCGAGTTTCACCCCGTAACCCACGAAGGATATTTCCCATGGCCAAGGTTGAAGACCTGCAACAGTACGGCAAGGACCAGTTCGAGGCGGCGGTTTCGGCTGCAAACGGCGTCCAGCAGACGCTCCAGGCGATCGTTACCGCGTTCGGCGACTACTCCAAGAAGTCGTTCGAGGACGGCAACGCCTTCTTCGAGAAGCTGGCGGCGTCGAAGTCGTTCGACAAGGCGCTCGAAGTGCAGAGCGAGTACATCAAGACCAGCTTCGAGACCTTCGTCGCCGAGTCGCAGAAGATCGGCGGCCTCTATGTCGAGCTGGCCAAGCAGAGCTTCAAGCCGCTCGAAGGCGTGGTCGGCAAGTTCGCGCCGGTCACGGTTCAGTAAGGCGTTAGTTCAGCGTTTCTGTTTTCTGCAATGAAGAAAGCCCGGTCGCGTGCGACCGGGCTTTTTTCGTGGGGCAGGGCCTCGTCTATTCGGCGATCTGGAGCTGGGTCAGCGAGATGCCGATCGAGGTGAACACCGTCGCGGTCTGGCTGGCGTTGGTGACGAGGTAGAAGTTGTTCGGATTGCTCGCACAATATTGCAGCACGCTGGAGGTCTTGTCGCCGCCGGTATTGACCTGGACGGTGTAGATCGTCACCCCCGCCGCCTTGGCGTTGTCGCACATGATCTTCTGCCGGTTGTCGATCGTTGTTGCGTTGCTGCTGGTCCGGTTCTGGGTGTTTTCGCCATCCGACAGCAGGATGATGACGTCCTTGTAGGTGTAGCCATCCTCCTTATCGGGCGCGTAGAGCGGGCTTTCGCTGCTCAGCGACTGCCACGCCCAGGCCAGCCCGATCGACTGGTTGGTGTTGCCGGCGGGCGTCATGTCGTCGATCTTGCTCTTGAGGGCGGCCCAGTCATAGCTCATCGGCATCAATTCGACCGGACAGGAACTCCACTGTTCGGCGGGGAACAGGGTCTGGCTGTTACTCGTGGTCGGCGTGGTGTTCAGCGTGTCGTAGTTCTGGTCCCGGTCCATCACGCAGCCGTTCCAGGTGGTATGGTTTTTGGGCGTCCAGGCATAGGGGGTCCAGACGCCGGCATTCCAGCTTCCGGGCGTCCACGTCGCGGGTCCCCAGCTGCCGCCGTTGCTGGTGCATTTGGATTGTGTCGTGTACTTCGAATTGGAGCAGACTTGGACGGCGGTGCATGTGCTCTTGCTCGTATAGCCGGAGACAGAACAGGTGCCGGCCGCGGTGCAGGAATTTTGAGTGTTATAACCGGAAATCGAGCAACTGGCGGCCGCGGTGCATGAGCTCTGGGAGGTCTTGCTGGAGATGCTGCAAGTGCCCTTGCCGGTGCATTTGCTTTGCGTGTTGTCCTTGCTGCTCCCGCTGCTGCAACTGCCGTTGACCTCGTCCCAGGTGTCGGACTGGCTGCTCCACTTGATCCAGGGCTTGTTGTAGTTGCTGCTGCCGACGTTGACGTCCTTGGCGAAGGGAATGATCGAGATGTAGATGTCGCCGGTGGTCTTCGCCAGCGGGCTCAACTGGTCGATCAGATCTTTGGCCGCGCTCTGGAGCGCCGGCATTTTGCCGTCGCTGCTCATCGAGCCGGTGTTGTCGAGCGCCATCGCCACGCGCATCCGCACGTTGCCCCACTTGGTCTTCGAATGGCTGCCGATATACATCTGCTCGAACCCGGCGATCTTCATGAAGTCGGTCGCGATCGACCCGTTGGCGTTGATCTCCACGCTTGAGCCCGAGCCGGTGTTGGCGGTGTAGGTGGCTTCGATCGTGATGCCGTTGACCCCGCCTTCCTTGTACAGCGCGGCGAAATATTTCTGCGCGGCTTCGGTGGCCTGCGTCGATGTCATTGTCGGGTCGGCCTGGGCGTCCTTGGACACCATCAGCGCGGTGGTATCGAGCGCGGCCTGCATCGCCGAGCGTGCGGCGGCGGCGCGGCTGTAATCGATCGCCGCGCCGACGATCCCCAGCATGGGGACCAGGGCGATTGCAAAAATCGCCGCGACGTTGCCGCGCTCGGCGCGGATCAGGTCGGCGGCGGCGACCTTAAGCGATGTCAACAACGATTTCCCGATCATGACGGTCACCGTGAAATGGAATGTGCCGCCATTTCTGCGCGAGCCGCTAAACAGGTGGTAAAGTCGTGTCGAGAAAACCGGTAAATTGCCGGATAAATCCGCAGCGCCGCCGCGGCGCTGGTTTCACGGTCAACGGCGGATAAACGGGATACGCGCGGATCCTGACGAATCGGACACGATGGGTTAACCTTTGGAGGGCGGGCGCGCCCCGGATGCTGTCGGCCCGCGCGGCGGACGGCGGCTTGCGGCTGTGCCCGCCTCGACCCATATTGGCACGGCTGGACTTCGCCGTGGTCGCGGCGGGCGGCGACGGCGCAGGGCGGCCTTGTCCCTGGCTTTGGGTGGGTCTCTGGCTTTGGGCGGGTGGCGCGCCGGGCTTTCGTTTGAGATGGCGAATAACGGATCATGTCGAAGACGTATTGTCATGCTGAGGGGGCTGCCGGTCCGCGTAGCGCCGCCGCCGCGCCGCCCCGCATGAGCGGCGATCAGGGGCGTGTGAGCGGACCGACAACGTCGGTCATCACCAAGGTGAAGCCCAAGGCCAAGCGGCCGAGCCTCTATCGCGTCCTCATCCTCAACGACGACTACACCCCGATGGAGTTCGTCGTGCATGTGCTGGAGCGGTTCTTTCAGAAGGACGCCGAAGCCGCCACCAAGATCATGCTGCACGTTCACCATCATGGCATCGGCGAGTGCGGGGTCTTCACCTACGAGATCGCCGAGACCAAGGTGACGCAGGTGATGGATTTCGCCCGCAAGCACCAGCACCCGTTGCAGTGCGTAATGGAAAAGAAGTAGGGCCGGGCGCTGTCCGGCTCGGCCCCGCCGCATGTCGCGCGTTGCCCCTGTCGCGTCCCGTACCTTGTCGCGTCCCGTCTCGTCGCCTCGCTCGTGACGCCGCGTTGCCTGCGTGCGCGGCCGTGCCGCGCGTGTCCGGCGTCGCCGCGCCGGGAACCGGTCTTCCGCTCGCCGCCGGCACGCTTATATATTCCAAAAGGTTGTTGTTGCCTGATCGGGCATCCACGATCATGATGGCAGGGGGCCATAGAGGACGCGAATGCCAACTTTTTCTCAAAGCCTTGAACAGTCGCTGCATCGGGCTCTCGCGATCGCCAACGAGCGGCACCATCAATACGCGACGCTGGAACATCTCCTGCTGTCGCTGGTGGACGATTCCGACGCCGCCGCCGTGATGCGCGCGTGCAGCGTCGATCTCGACAAGCTGCGCACCAGCCTCGTCAACTATCTCGAAACCGAGTTCGAGAATCTGGTGACCGACGGCAGCGACGACGCCAAGCCGACGGCGGGTTTCCAGCGCGTGATCCAGCGCGCGGTGATTCACGTCCAGTCCTCCGGGCGCGAGGAAGTCACCGGCGCCAACGTGCTGATCGCGATCTTCGCCGAGCGCGAAAGCCACGCCGCCTATTTCCTGCAAGAGCAGGACATGACGCGCTACGACGCGGTGAACTACATCAGCCACGGCATCGCCAAGCGGCCCGGCGTCTCCGAGGCGCGGCCGGTGCGCGGCGTGGACGAGGACGCCGAGTCCAAGACCAGCGACGATCCCAAGAAGAAGGGCGAGGCGCTGGAAACCTACTGCATCAACCTCAACAAGAAGGCGCGCGAGGGCAAGATCGACCCGGTGATCGGCCGCAACGCCGAGATCAACCGCGCCATTCAGGTGCTGTGCCGCCGCCAGAAGAACAACCCGCTGTTCGTCGGCGAGGCCGGCGTCGGCAAGACCGCGATCGCGGAAGGGCTGGCCAAGCGCATCGTCGACAGCGAGGTGCCGGAGGTCTTGTCCGCCGCCACCGTGTTCTCGCTCGATATGGGAACGCTCTTGGCCGGCACCCGCTATCGCGGCGACTTCGAGGAGCGGCTGAAGCAGGTGCTCAAGGAACTGGAGGCGCACCCCAACGCCATCCTGTTCATCGACGAGATCCACACCGTGATCGGGGCCGGCGCGACGTCGGGCGGCGCGATGGATGCGTCGAACCTGCTGAAGCCCGCGCTGGCGTCGGGCACCATCCGCTGCATGGGCTCGACCACCTACAAGGAATATCGCCAGCACTTCGAGAAGGACCGCGCTTTAGTGCGCCGGTTCCAGAAGATCGATGTCAACGAGCCGACGGTGGAAGACGCGATCGCCATCCTCAAGGGGCTGAAGCCGTATTTCGAGGACTATCACAAGCTGAAATACACCAACGACGCCATCGAGGCGGCGGTGCAACTGTCGTCGCGCTACATCCACGACCGCAAGCTGCCGGACAAGGCGATCGACGTGATCGACGAATCCGGCGCGGCGCAAATGCTGGTAGCCGAGAGCCGGCGCAAGAAGACCATCGGCATCAAGGAAATCGAATCGACCATCGCCACCATGGCGCGGATTCCGCCCAAGAGCGTGTCGAAGGACGACGCCGAGGTGCTCAAGCATCTCGAACAGACCTTGAAGCGCGTGGTGTTCGGTCAGGACAAGGCGATCGAGGCGCTGTCGGCATCGATCAAGCTGGCGCGCGCGGGCCTGCGCGAACCGGAGAAGCCGATCGGCTCCTACCTGTTCTCCGGCCCCACAGGCGTCGGCAAGACCGAGGTGGCGAAGCAACTCGCGGCGTCGCTCGGCGTCGAACTGATCCGCTTCGACATGTCGGAATACATGGAGCGCCATACCGTGTCGCGGCTGATCGGCGCGCCTCCCGGCTATGTCGGCTTCGATCAGGGCGGCTTGCTCACCGACGGCGTCGATCAGCATCCGCATTGCGTGGTGCTGCTCGACGAAATCGAGAAGGCGCATCCCGATCTCTACAACGTGCTGTTGCAGATCATGGATCACGGCAAGCTGACCGACCATAACGGCAAGCAGGTCAACTTCCGCAACGTCATCCTGATCATGACGACCAACGCCGGCGCCGCCGATCTGGCGCGGCAGGCGTTCGGCTTTACCCGCAACAAGCGCGAGGGCGACGATCAGGAGGCGATCAACCGGCAGTTCGCGCCCGAGTTCCGCAACCGGCTCGACGCCATCGTCTCGTTCGCTCACCTCAACGCCGAGGTGATCGGCATGGTGGTGGAGAAGTTCGTGCTGCAACTGGAAGCGCAACTCGCCGACCGCGACGTCACCATCGAGCTGTCGGAGCCGGCCAAGGCGTGGCTGATCGAGCACGGCTACGACGAGCAGATGGGCGCGCGCCCGATGGGCCGCATGATCCAGGAGCACATCAAGAAGCCCTTGGCCGATCAGGTGCTGTTCGGCGCGCTGAAGGGCGGCGGCCACGTCCGCGTGGTTCTGGAGAAGGACGAGGCGGGGGCCGACAAGATCGGCTTCGAATATCTCGACGGCCCGATCACGCCGAAGCCGGAGAAGCTGCCGGGCGCGCGCAAGAAAGCGCCGCCGCGCAAGCCGCGCTCCGGCGGGCCGGGCGGCGGCCCCAAGGGGTCGTCCGGGTCGTCCTCAAAGGGACCGCTGGTCAAGGTGTGAGCGGCATACCCAAGAACGATGAAAGGGCGGCGGATATTTCCGCCGCCTTTTTCGTTCGCGCAGGGTCTGGCGTATAGCCGATGCTTCGCTGTCGGCCGAAGCGTTGGCGATTGCGTGCTGCCACGTTCGGCCTAGACTGCGCGCCATGACTGCATTGCAGATGGCCGAGATCGCCGCGCTGGTGGGCGATCCGGCCCGCGCCATCATCCTCAGCACCCTGTTCGACGGCCGCGCGCTGAGCGCGACCGAACTGAGTTTCGCGGCCGGCGTCACCCCGCAGACCACCAGCGGCCATCTCGCCTGGATGACGCAGGCCGGTCTGCTGACGGTGCTGAAGCAGGGCTGCCACCGCTACTATCGGCTGGCGACGCCGCAGGTGGCGCAGATGCTGGAGAGCATCATGACGGTCGCCGCCCGTGCGCCGCCGCGCCATCGCCCGCGCAGCGCGCGTGAGGAACGGCTGCGGCAGGCGCGCACCTGCTACGATCACTTGGCCGGTGTGCTCGGCGTGTCGATCGCGGATGCGCTGTGCGAGCGCCGGCACGTCATCCTCTCCGACGACGGCGGCGAGGTGACCGAGGCCGGCATGGCGTTCCTCCACGATTTCGGCGCAGGTTTTCCGAGGCACAGCCGACGCCCGTTCTGCCGCCATTGTCTCGACTGGACCGAGCGGCGTTTTCATCTGTCGGGTACGGTCGGCGCGGCGATCGCCACGCGCTGCTTCGATCTCGGCTGGGTCCGGCGCGAACGCGACCCGCGCGCCTTGCAGGTCACGCCGAAGGGCCGGGAGGGCTTTCGTCGCAGTTTCGGATTTTCGATTTAGACCGCCCCGTCGCGCACCTGACGCGCGGCGTCCTTCTGCGCGTCGAAGTCGCGGCGGCGGCGCGCCAGTTCCTCGGCGCTCATCGCCTCGATGTTGTTGTAGTCGCGCTTCCATGACGCATCGCTGCTCCAGCGCAGCGGCGACTGCATCGTGGTCTGCGCCCCCGGCGCGGCCTCCAACAGCCGCAGCGCCAGTTCGAGCGTCAGTTCCTGCGACGCCGGGTCGTGCGGCCGGCCGGCGGAATTGCCGAGCGGAAAGTCGCTGAACAGGAAGCGCGGCGCGGCGGCGTGCTCGACGATGTCCTTGGCGCAGCCCATCACCACGGTCGAAATCCCGTTCGCCTCAAGGTGGCGCGCGACCAGGCTGACGGTCTGGTGACACACCGGGCAGTTCGGCACCAGCACCGCGGCATCGACGCCGTCGGCGCGGCAGCGCGCCAGAATTTCCGGCGCGTCGGTCTCAATGGTGACGCGGTGGCTGCGGTTGGTAGGCAGCCCGAAGAAGCGCGGCGCCACCTCGCCGATGCGTCCGCGCGCCGACGCTTTTATCAGTTGCGGCAGCGGAAACCAGGTGCCGCTGTCCTCGGCGCTGGTATGGATACGGTCGTAGGCGATGTGGGAGATGCGCAGGTCGTGCGGCTTCGCGGTGTCGCCGTCATAGACGGAAAAGAACTTCGCGCCGCCGTTGTAGGGCGCGCCGGGTCCCTGATCGCCCTTGTCCGGATCGAACGGCGCGGCGGTGGTAATGATGGTCACGCGCGCTTGCGCCAGCGGCTTCTTCAGCGGCTGGAACGGCACGGACGTATAGTGCGCCCAGCGATACGGCGTGGTGTAGCCGATCGCCGCGTAATAGGCGCGGGTGCGCGCCATGTAGGGAATCGGCCGGTCGTCGTCGGGCGCGAAACCGTTGTGATCGTGCAGTGCCTCGGCCATCCAGCCGTCCCACGCTTGCGCCCCAATTCGGGGCTATCTGCTCGATGAATTAGCTAGCTGCTTGACCGCGGCTGTCAAGCAGCGCCGTGCGGCCGACGGAAGGCGGCAATGTCAGTGCTGAAGGCGAAAGCGATCTGTGTGCTTGTCGGCATGATGTTCGTGTCGATCGTGCCGTCCGCCGCCGGGGACACACCATCGGCGTCGCCGCCCGCGACAACCGATGCAACCGCCGCCACGGACACCCGCGAGGCGGTTTGCCTGATGATCGAATCCGCCGCCAGGGAGGCGGGCCTGCCGCTGGATTTTTTCTCCCGCGTGATCTGGCAGGAGAGCCGCTTCCAGCCGGACGCGGTCGGGCCGGTGACGCGCAACGGCGATCGCGCGCAGGGCATCGCGCAGTTCATGCCGGGGACGGCGAGTGAACGGCGGCTGCTCGATCCGTTCGATCCGGTTCAGGCGTTGCCGAAGTCGGCGGAGTTCTTGCGTGAGTTGCGCGATCAGTTCGGCAATCTCGGTCTTGCGGCGGCGGCCTACAATGCCGGGCCGCGCCGCGTGCGCGAATGGATCGAGGGCACGGGGCCGATGCCCGCCGAGACGCGCAACTATGTGGTCGCGATCACCGGCGTCCCGGTCGATGACTGGAAGGATGCCAATGCGGCAAAGCCGCCGCAGCCTCGACAGGCCGGGGTCATGAGTTGCCGCGATCTCATGGTGCTGCTTCAGCGCGCGCCCAATCCGTTCGTCGAGGGCCTGACGCAGCGGGTGAAAGTCGGCGCCGACCGGCCGTGGGGCGTGCAGCTTGCCGCCGGCTTCGCCCGCGACCGCGCGCTGGCGTCCTATGCGCGGGCGATGAAGCGGCTGACGTCGGCGATCGGCGAGCATGATCCGATGCTGCTGGGCTCGATCTGGCGCAGCCGCGGCACGCGCACGTTCTATCAGGTGCGGATCGGCGCGGCGACGCGCGCTGAAGCGAACGATCTGTGCCAGCGCATTCGCCACGCCGGGCAGGCGTGCCTGGTGTTGCGCAACATGCGTTTCAAGGGGTGACGGCCGGCCATTCTTGCCTTGACGGTGAAGCGTTTCGGCGGCCTATTCCATCGGATATATCGCCGGGACGGGAGGCCGTGACATGGTACAGGAAAGCGAAATTCGGGCCGGTGAAGTTGTGATCGACGCGCCGCCGCCGAACGACGCCGGCCTTGTCTTCATCGGGCGCATCCATACCCCGTGGACCTCGCGCGACATGACGCCGCGACAGGGGCGCATCGACGGTCCGGTGTGCCGGATCGAGGTGTTCGAGCCGTGGGTGCCGGCGCTACAGGGCATCGAGAACTATCCAAGCATCGAGGTGCTGTACTGGCTGCACCTGTCGCGGCGCGATATCATCCTGCAAAGCCCGAAGAACGACGGCGCGGTGCGCGGCACCTTCTCGCTGCGCTCGCCGGTGCGGCCCAACCCGATCGGCACCTCGATGGTCCGGCTGGTCGGCGTCGAGGGCGCGAACGTGCTGGTGCGCGGGCTCGATTGCCTCGACGGCACGCCGCTGATCGACCTCAAGCCGAACCGCTGCGATTTCACCCCACTCGCGCCTCCGCAGCCGGGCGATTTCGAGGTTGGCAGTTAAAGTCTTTCCGCTTTTGATGCAATCACGGTTCGTCATGCCCGGACTTGATCCGGGCATCCATCTTTCGAAAAACGATGGATTGCCGGGTCAAGCCCGGCAATGACAGCTTTGAAGCGTTTTCGTCAAAAGAGGAAATGCTTCAGTTGGAATCACGCGCGCCGGCGCGGCCTATTCCTGTTTCAGCGCCTCGATCAGCAGCGCGGTGTTGGCTGCGAGCGCCGCCGCCTCCGCCTTGGTGGTGGCGGGCGGCAGCAGCGCGACGCCCTCGAAGCGCGGCAATACGTGCATGTGCAGGTGATAGACTTCCTGGCCGCTGGCCGGCTCGCTGAATTGCACGATCATCATGCCGTCGGCCTTGAAGGCGCGCATCGCGGCGCGCGCGAGCAGGCGGGTGGCGCGGGCGACGTGGAGGAAGTCGTCGGCGGTGATGTCGAGCAGGTTGCGCGCCGGCGCTTTCGGGATCACCAGCGTATGGCCCGGCGAGCGCGGCATGATGTCGAGGAACGCCAGCGTGTGCGCGTCCTCAAAAACCTTGTAGCAGGGGATTTCCCCGCGCAGGATCTTCGCGAAGATATTGTTGGTGTCGTAGCTGGCCATGGTCGCGCCTGATGGAGTGGATTTGAAATCGCGCGCCACTTTCACCGCCCGGTGCGGCGCGGTCAAGATGGCGTATCGCCGGGCAGACCCTTGCGGAACGGCGCGGCCTCGGCAAGCTGGCGTCCGGCCTCGGCGACATAGAGCCGCTCGCGCGCGAGATAATCGCGCACCGCGCGGCGCAGCGCCGGGTCGGCGATGTAGTGCGCCGACCAGGTGGTTTGCGGCAGATAGCCGCGCGCCAGCTTGTGCTCGCCCTGCGCGCCGGCCTCGACGGTCGCAAGGCCGTGACGAATGGCGAAGTCGATCGCCTGATAGTAGCAGACCTCGAAATGCAGGAAGGGGTGATGCTCGATCGCGCCCCAGTGCCGGCCGAACAGCGTGTCGCCGCCGATGAAGTTGATCGCGCCGGCGATCCAGCGGCCGTCGCGTTTCGCCATCACCAGCGCGATGTGCTCGGCCATGGTGGCGCCGATCCGGCTGTAGAAATCGCGCGTGAGGTAAGGCCGTCCCCACTTGCGCGATCCCGTCTCCATGTAGAAGGCGAAGAAGGCGTCCCACACCGCCTCGGTGAGGTCGCGCCCGCTCAGCACATGGATGGTGATGCCGTTCGCCAGCGCCTCGCGCCGCTCGCGCCGGATCGCCTTGCGATGGCGCGACGACAGCGTGGCGAGGAAGTCCTCGAAGGAGCCGTAGCCGGCGTTGCGCCAGTGGAATTGCTGGTCGGTGCGTTGCAGGAAGCCGCGCGCGGCGAGGAAATTCCACTCATCCTCCGGCGCGAAGGTGACGTGGACCGAGGACGCCTCGCTCATCCCGCACAGCGCCGTCAGCCCGTCGGCAAGCGCGGTTCGGATGCGGTTGGAATCGTCGATGCCGGCGCGCACCAGCAGGCGCGGCCCGGTGGCCGGCGTGAACGGCACCCCGGCCAGGAGTTTCGGATAATAGCGGCCGCCGGCCTGCTCATAGGCGTCGGCCCAGCCGCGATCGAACACGTATTCGCCCAGCGAATGCGATTTAAGATAGCACGGCACCAGACCGACGACCGCGCCGCCGCGGCGCGCCACCAGATGGCGCGGTCCCCAGCCGGTGCGCGCGCAGGCTGAGCCGGATTGCTCGGCCGCGTCGAAAAACGCGTGCGAGACGAACGGATTGTAGGCCTGGCCGCAGGCTTGCGCCGCCGGCGGGCTGGCACAGGCGTCCCAGTCCGCCGCGCCGATCTGGCGGGCGGACGACACGGCTTCCAGGGTGATGTCGGGTGATTCCATCAACAAACAAACCGGTCACGCGGAACAGCCATCGGCGGCTGGTGACAGGTCTACAGATTGGACCTGCAAGCCGCGCCGTCAAGGTCGCGGAAGGGTTATGGCCGGAACCCCTCGAACACGATCTGGTCGGCATAGCGGGCGGCGTGGGTGCGCTGCGCGGGGGTGCGGATGGTCCAGGCCAACAGCGGGCAACCGAACAGGTTGCGGGCGATCCACGGCGCGGGGGCGGGAAGTTGCTCGCCCCAGTAGTTGATGAAATGCGGCTGCGTGCGGAAGGCATGGCGCAGATGCAACATGCCGTCGCGCTGCGCCGGTGTCAGCCAACTCCAGTAGCTATCGTCATAGCTGCGTTGCGCGATGATGCCGCGCGGCCGCGCCGGAATTTTTTCACGCAAGGCGAACACCTGATCCGGATCGAACGACATCACCGCCGCCGGGCCGCTGTAGGTGGCGAGAAGCTCGGCCATGCGCGCGACCAGCTTGCGGTCGCCGTCGAAGCGGCTCTTGACCTCGACGAACAGCGGCACGCGGCCGGCGACCATCGCCAGCAGTTCGCCGAGCGAGATCATCCGCTCGGTGGTGTCCTTGAACGCGACCTGACGCAGTTGCGCCGCGGTCATGTCGCGCAACGCGGCGTCGCCCTCGGTGAGGCGGCCGAGGCGGTCGTCGTGATGGACCATCGCCTCGCCGTCGGCGGTGAGCTGAAGGTCCAGTTCGATGGCGTAGTTGCCCTCGATCGCCGCGACGAACGCGGCCGGCATGTTCTCGACGATGCCGCTGGCGCGGTCGTGCAGGCCGCGATGGGCGACCGGACGTGCCGCGAGCCAGTCGGGTCCCCGCATCGCGCTTTCCCGTCAGCCGACTTCGAAGATGCCTTCGACCTCGACCGCGGCATCGCCTGGTAGCGCGGCGACGCCCACGGTGGAGCGGGAATGGCGTCCCTTGTCGCCGAAGGCGGCGACCATCAGGTCGGAGGCGCCGTTGAGCACCTTCGGCCCGTCGGCGAAGTCGGGCGTCGAATTGACGAAACCGCCGAGGCGCACCACGCGCGCCACCTTGTCGAGATCGCCGAGCGCGGCCTTGATCTGCGCCAGCAGGTTGATGGCGCAGCCGCGCGCCGCCGCCGCGCCCTGCTCGATGGTGACGCCGGCGCCGAGCTTGCCCTTGGCGATGAGCTTGCCCTCGGCGTTGACGCAGACCTGACCCGACACGAACAGCAGGTTGCCGGTGCGCACGAAGCCGACATAGTTCGCTACCGGGCTCGCGGGCTCGTGCAACACAATTCCTTGCTCCGCAAGTTTCTGCTCGACTGTTCCTGCCATTGTGGTCCCCAAATGATTGCTGCGGTATCGAAGCGCCTGTGGCCGCTGGCGCGGACGCAAGCGTCTATTTCGCCTATCGGATGGCGACATGCAAGCGCGCGCCGGTCCCGAGGGAGCGCTGCGAGGGGCATCGGCAGCGAACCGCGATCCGCCTCTCACCGACACAATCGCGCGAGCGCCCCGATTGCGGCGTAATAGGGCTCTCAATATGCTACGGATTCGCCGATCCCAAGGAGACGCCATGCGTCGTTACCATTGTTTATATCGGATTTTGCCGCCTGTATCGCAGGTTCCGCGCGTCGCGGCGGCCACGGTCGCGGCCGTCGTCCTGCTGGCCGCCGTGCCGGCGCAGGCCGCGAACGTCCCGTTCCTGCCGCATCAGGCGCTGTACAATCTGAGTCTGCTCAAATCCCGCAACGGCGCCGCCGCCGTGGACAGCGCGCGCGGCCGTATCCTCTACAACTTCACCGGCAGCGCCTGCGAGGGCTACACCTCGGAGTTTCGCCAGGTGTCGGAACTGAACGGCAGCGAAGGCAAGACCATGCTGAGCGATCTGCGCTCGACAAGCTGGGAGGACGCCGAAGGCAAGAGCTACCGCTTCAGGATCGATACGCGGATGAACGACGGCGATGCCACCGACGTCGACGGCGTCGCCGAGCGCACCGGCGATCGCGTCACCGTCAAGCTGACTCATCCGGCGGCGAAGACGTTCACCCTCGACGGCAGCACGGTGTTTCCGACCGAGCAGGTCCGCCGCATCATCGCCGCCGCGCGCGAGGGCAAGTCGCTGCTCGAACTCACCGTCTATGACGGCTCCGACACCGGCGAGAAGGTCTACAACACGCTGACGGTGATCGGGAAGCCGATCGCTGGCGACAGCGCGTCGGCCGCGCCCGATCCGTCTACCGCCAACGACGCGATGAAGGCGCTGACGCGCTGGCCGGTGACCGTGAGTTATTACGACCGCGACGCCAAGGCCAACAGCGGCGAGCAGACCCCGGTCTATGCGATGTCGTTCGAGCTTTACGAGAACGGCGTGTCGCGCGCGCTGAAGCTCGACTACAACGATTTCGTGATCGCGGGGACGCTGGAGAAGTTCGACGTCAAAGCGGCGAAACCCTGCGCGCCGGGCCGGAAGTAGGAGTAATCGAGCCGGCTACGCTTTTGTGTGCTCACCGCCGCCGCTCCGGCCCGTCATAGGCGATGCCGCGGATGATCGCGGCGTCGCCGAATTTCCTGCGCAGGTCGTCCATGGCGCGCTCGGCATGGGCCGAGCGGCGGTCGAGCATGTCGGTGTCGCCGGCGGCCGAGCCGGCGCGCAGCGCGCTGACGCCGGCGCCCATCAGGCGGAAGGCGGTGCCGTCGATCTCCTTGTGCAGCATCTCGCGCACGACCGCGAAGATGCGGTTGGCAAGCTGCGTCGGCTCATTGATCGATTGCGAGCGGGTGCGCTGGCGGAAATCGGCGGTCTTCAGCTTCAGCGTGATGGTCGATCCCGACAATTCGCCGGCCTTGAGCCGCGCCGACACCTTCTCGCACAGCCGCCACAGGATTTTTTCCAGCACCGCGCCGTCGCGGGTGTCGGTCTCGAACGTGGTCTCTGCGGAGATGGTCTTGGCGCCGCGATCGGCCACCACCTTGCGCTCGTCGATGCCGCGCGCCAGCCGCCATAGCCGGCGGCCCTCGGAGGGAAACTGCCGCATCAGGGCGATCTCGTCGGCGCGTTGCAGGTCGCCGACGGTGTGGAAACCGCGTTGCGTCAGGCGTTCCTGCGTCGCCGGGCCGACGCCGAAGATGAAGCCGACCGGCTTGTCGGCGAGCAGCGCGCGGCCGTCGTCCTGATCGAGCGGCGCGTAGCCGCGCGGCTTGTCGAGGTCGGAGGCGATCTTGGCGAGGAACTTGTTGCACGACAGCCCGATCGAGACGGTGATGCCGATGTCGCGTTCGACGCCGATGGCGAAGCGCGCCAGCACCTTGGCCGGGATCATGCCGTGCAGGCGCGCGGTGCCGGACAGGTCGAGAAACGCCTCGTCGATCGACAGCGGCTCGACCTGCGGCGTCAGCGCCAGCATGGCCTGACGCACCTCGCGTCCGACGCGGACGTATTTCGCCATGTCGGGGCGGATCACGGTGGCGTCGGGGCACAGCGCCAGGGCCTTGAACATCGGCATGGCGGAGCGCACCCCGAAGGTCCGCGCGATGTAGCAGGCGGCCGACACCACGCCGCGCTTGCCGCCGCCGACGATCACCGGTCTGTCGGCAAGGCGCGGGTCGTCGCGCTTCTCGACGGTGGCGTAGAACGCATCGCAATCGACATGGGCGATGGCGAGTTGCGCAAGCGCGCGATGGCGCACCAGGCGCGGCGAGCCGCAGGCGGTGCAGCGCCTGATCGCGAAGTCGAGGTCGCGCAGGCAGTCGCGGCAGAAGCAGCGGGACGAACCTGCTTCCGGCGCGGGCGCGGTCACGGGATGTCGCGCTCCCATTGCGGATCGCCCAGCACCTGCCGCGCCGCTGCGACGTTGGTGGGGTCCAGTTCCACCGAATCGGCGAACGCCTTCACCACTTCGTCGTCGCGCAGCACGAAATCGAGCACGCCGGCGAGAAATTGCGGGTCGCTCGCGGAGGATTGCAAGGTCTCCGGGCCGATCCCGCTCTCGGCCAGAAACTGCCCGAGCCGCTTAGGCTCGCCGGCGATGAAGGAAAGCGCCTGAATCGCCACGATTTCAGCGACTTCGCGTGGATTTCGAGCACGCTTTGTCATCGATCCTGTTTGCCTTTCCGTAACTTATGGGCTCTATTTTGCGCGGCAGATGTCCGAGTCTCCCGGCGTTCGTTCGTCGTCGTTTACGCGTCCTTCCGGCAGGTGTTTACGTGAACGACGGAATCAAGGGACGATGGGTAGGTTACAGGCTCCCGGCGGCGTTTGGGATTCGACATTCGCGGGTGGCGGGCGCATTCCGGCGAGTTTGAAGATTGAGGCTGCCGTCGTCCGGCGTCGCACGGTGTGAGGCGCGGGCGGCGATGGCGGCGGGTCGTTGCAGGATGGGAGGGACGGGATGGCGAAAACCGTCCTGATCGTCGAGGACAACGAACTGAACATGAAGCTCTTTCGCGACCTGCTGGAGGCCCACGGCTATCGGACGGCGGGCACCGGCAACGGTCATGAGGCGATCGAACTGGTTCGCAAGCATCGTCCCGACCTGATCCTCATGGATATTCAGCTTCCGCAGGTGTCCGGCCTCGAAGTCACGCGCTGGATCAAGGACGATCCCGAGTTGCGGGCGATCCCGGTGGTCGCGGTCACGGCCTTCGCCATGAAGGGCGACGAGGAGCGCATCCGCGAGGGCGGCTGCGAGGCGTATCTGTCGAAGCCGATCTCGGTCGGAAAATTCATCGAAACCGTTCGCCGGTTTATCGGTTAGGGCATGATCCCGAAAAGTGGAAGCCGGTTTTCGGACCAGATCATGCTCAAACAGTAACTAACGACGAGCTTGGTTCAACGCAGTTGAACCAAGCTCCAGGAGTTTGCGATGTCCGCGCGTGTTCTGGTCGTCGATGACGTCCCCGCCAACGTCAAGCTTTTGGAAGCGCGGCTGTCGGCCGAGTATTTCGACGTCATCACCGCCTGCAACGGCAAGCAGGCGCTGGAGATGAGCGCGCGCGCAGAATGCGACATCATCCTGCTCGACGTCATGATGCCGGACATGGATGGCTTCGAGGTCTGCCGCCGGCTGAAGTCCAACCCGGCGACGCATTTCATCCCGGTGGTGATGGTCACCGCGCTCGACAGCCCGGCGGATCGCGTGCGCGGCCTTGAAGCCGGCGCCGACGACTTCCTCACCAAGCCGGTGTCGGACGTGGTGCTGATTGCGCGGGTGCGCTCGCTGACCCGCCTCAAGATGATGACCGACGAATTGCGGATGCGGGCGCTGACCTCGATGGAGATCGGGGTGCAGGCGCCGGAGCGCAACGCCGTCGCCGACGTCGGCAAGGGCGGCCGCGTGCTTCTGGTGGACGACCGGCCCTCGTCCTACGAGCGGCTGGCGCCGGTTCTCGCCACCGAGCATTCCGTCGATGTCGAGTCCAATCCGGCCGAGGCGCTGTTTCACGCCGCCGAGGGCAACTACGATCTGCTGATCGTATCGCTGAACCTTGAGAATTTCGACGGATTGCGGCTGTGCAGCCAGGCGCGCTCGCTGGAGCGCACCCGGCAGGTGCCGATCCTCGCCATCGCCGACGCCGACGACAACACGCGGCTGCTGCGCGGCCTCGAAATCGGCGTCAACGATTACCTGCTGCGGCCGGTGGACAAGAACGAACTGCTGGCGCGCGCCCGCACCCAGATCCGCAAGCGGCGCTATACCGATCACCTGCGCGACAATGTGCAGAACTCGATCGAGATGGCGATCACCGACGGGCTGACCGGGCTGCACAACCGCCGCTACATGGAAACCCATCTCGGGACGCTGGCGGAGCAGGCGTCGGCACGCGGCAAGTCGCTGGCGCTGATGATGCTCGACATCGATTTCTTCAAGTCGGTCAACGACACCTACGGCCACGACGCCGGTGACGACGTGCTGCGCGAGTTCGCGGTGCGGATCCGCAAGTCGATCCGCGGCATCGATCTGGCCTGCCGTTACGGCGGCGAGGAGTTCGTGATCGTGATGCCGGAAACCGATCTGCACGTCGCTGGCATGGTCGCGGAGCGGTTGCGGCGCGCGGTGGCGGCGGAGCCGTTCGTCATCGACAAGGGCGCTCGGCAGATTCAGGTGACTATCTCGGTGGGCCTCGCGGCGCTGGAGCGCAAGGGCGAGCCGGTGGCCGACGTGCTCAAGCGCGCCGATCTCGCGCTCTACCGCGCCAAGAGCGACGGCCGCAACCGCGTGGTCGCGGCGGCGGCGTAGGGGCCGGTTGGAAAACGCGGCGTCATCGTCCGCGAAGGCGGACGATCCAGTATTCCGTGGCGGTCGCGACAAAAACTCGATCCATCAGAGCGTACTGGATGCTCCGCCTTCGCGGAGCATGACGGTTATCGTGTTGCACCCTGTCCGGAAAGCGTCAGGCACAAAGAATAACGAATCGAGGGTCTTAAAACGACAAACGGGGCCGCGCGGCCCCGTTCGAAATCTCACCCAAACGCTTGAGACGTTTACTTGATTTTGGCTTCGCGAAACTCGACGTGCTTGCGCGCGACCGGGTCGTACTTTTTCTTGACCATCTTGTCGGTCATGGTGCGCGAGTTCTTCTTGGCCACGTAATAGAAGCCGGTGTCGGCGCTGGAAACCAGCTTGACCTTGATGGTGACCGCTTTGGCCATGGTTCAACCTCGAAAAATCAGGAATCGGCAGCCGATCAGCGAGCGCCAATCCGCGTTTGGCCGGCAAACTACCCGGCAATGGCCCAAAGTCAAGGTTCGGACCGTCGAATATCCGGAACGGCTGACGATGGATGGAACCTGCCTCGGATAGGCCGGTGTCAGTCCCCCAGCAGGTCCATCTGCATCCGGCCGCCGTAGAAGTGGAAGAACGGCACCGGGGTGTCGTGGCGGAGTGGGCCGCCGGCGAGCCGCCGGTCCAGTTGATGCAGCACGTTCTTGGTCATGATGTGGGCATCGGCCAGCGGCTCTGAGCCGATCTCGACCCAGACCAGCTCGACAAGTTCCGCCTCGGCATGAACCACGCCCTCGACCCGATGGGCGATGGCGGAGGCGTCGGCGGTGAAGAAGCGGGTGTCGAAGCGGCGGACGCGGCCGGGTGGGGTGATGGCGCGGGCGATCAGGAACAGGCCGGAGGGGTCCGGCAGCAACCCGGCGTCGGCGAACGGCTGCCACGCGCCGTTGAGCTTCCGCATGCCAGGATCGTCGCACTTGTAGCCGAGGCACAGACCGGTTTCCTCGCACGCTTCGCGGATCGCGGCGATCGCCAGTGAGCGCGCGCGCGACGGCTCGGTCCGGGGGCTACCCTTCATCAGGTTGACTTCGAGTTCCTTCGGAATCGGCGCGGCAACCGGTATTCGGTTGTCGGTCTTGTCGACGCTGCCGCCGGGAAACACGTATTTCCCCGGCATGAACACTACGTTGTTGTGCCGCCGGCCGACCAGCACCCGCGGGCGCGCATGGCTGCGGTCGATCAGGATCAGTGTCGCGGCATCGCGTGGCCGCCGATAGGGATGGTGATCGGCTTCTTTTTCGTCTTTCGCTGTATCGGTCATTGGGTGTCCGGAATGATGACGCCGCCGGCGCGGTCGCGGATCGGGGTGTCGGTGGGGTGAGTGTCGTCGAAGCCGTGCATCCGCAGCGCCCACTGCAAGCCGACCACCGCGCCCTTGACGGGCTGGAGCAGCAGCAGCGAGGCGACCAGCGTCAGCGGCAGATAGATCGCCAGTTGCAGCGCCATCGGCGGCGCGAAGGCGGTCTCAACGGCGAGCGCGATCGGCACCACGATATGGCCGACCACGACGATCACCAGATAAGCCGGTAGATCGTCGGCGCGGTGATGAAACAGATGCTCGCCGCAGGCCGGGCAGGCCTCGTTGACCTTGAGGAAGGCGCGGAACAGCCGGCCTTCGCCGCAATGCGGGCAGCGGCCGCGCAAGCCGCGCTTGATGGAGAGCCAGACGTCGCGGCGCTCCGGCGGCGCGGCCTTCTGTGTCCAGGTCGAGGCGGCGAGTGGTTTCACGATCGGCCTTTGCTCCTGCCTTTTGCCTTGCCGGGTTTGCTCTTGCCGGCCTTGCCCTTTGCCGGCGTCCGCTTGCCCTTCGCTTTCGCGGGCTTGCGGGCCGGCGGTTTGCTGTCGCGCGCGGTGCGGGTGCGCTCGCGTTCCTTGCGCGGGCTCCGGCCGATGCGCGGTTCGCCGTCGCCGGTCGAGAGCAGTTCGAAGCGTAGAGCGCCGGCAACCGGGGCTGCTTCTACCAGACGAACATGGACCACGTCACCCAGCCGGTGCATGGCACCGCTGCGTGAGTCGACCAGCGCGTGGCGGGCCTCGTCGTACTGGAAATATTCGGTTCCCAGCGTGCGGATCGGGATCAGGCCATCGGCCCCGGTATCGTCGAGCTTGACGAACAGGCCGGCGCGGGTGACGCCGGAGATCCGGCCCTGGAACGTCGCGCCGATGCGGTCGGCGAGATGGTGGGCGATCAGGCGATCCACGGTTTCGCGTTCCGCCTTCATGGCGCGCCGCTCGGTTACGGAAATCTGCGCCGCGACCTCCGCAAGCACTTCGGGCGTCGCGGTGTCGGGCAGGGCGCCCGCGCCCAGTCCCAGCGCGCGGATCAGGCCGCGATGCACGACGAGGTCGGCATAGCGGCGGATCGGCGAGGTGAAGTGCGCGTAGCGGCGCAGGTTGAGGCCGAAGTGGCCGTAGTTCTCGGTGGCGTATTCGGCCTGCGCCTGCGCGCGCAGCACCACCTCGTTGACCAGATGCTCGGCGTCGTGACCCTTCACCCGCGCCAGCACCCGGTTGAACAGCGCCGGCCGCAGCGCGCCAGCTTTCGCGAAAGGCATGTCGAGCGTCTTCAAAAACTCCTGAAGGTTGTGCACCTTCTCCACCGTCGGCTCGTCGTGAACGCGGTAGATGAACGGCAGACTGGTTTTTTCCAGCGTCTCGGCGGCGGCGACGTTGGCGAGGATCATGAACTCCTCGATCAGCTTGTGCGCGTCGAGCCGTTCGGGAATCGTGACGCGATCCACCGTGCCGTCGGATTTGAGGATGATCTTGCGTTCCGGCAGTTCGAGGTCGAGCGGTTCGCGGGCGTCGCGCGCCCGCTTCACCAGCGCGTAGGCCGCGTAAAGCGGCTTGAGGATCGGCTCCACGAGCGGCGATGTCGTGTCGTCGGGATGGCCGTCGATCGCGGTCTGCACCTGCGCGTAATGGAGCTTCGCCGCCGAGCGCATCAGCACGCGATGGAACGAGTGCGAACGCTTGCGGCCGTCCGGCCCGATCACCAGCCGCGCCGCCAGCGCGCCGCGTGGCTCGCCGGGGCGCAGCGAGCACAGGTCGTTGGAGATGCGCTCCGGAAGCATCGGCACCACGCGGTCGGGGAAATACACCGCGTTGCCGCGCGCGAGCGCGTCGCGGTCGAGCGCCGAGTCCGGCCGCACGTAATAGGCAACGTCGGCGATGGCGACGCGAACGATGAAGCCGCCGGCGTTGGCGGGATCGTCGTCGGGTTCGGCGTGAACCGCGTCGTCGTGATCCTTGGCGTCCGGTGGATCGATGGTGACGAGGGGGACGGCGCGCCAGTCCTCGCGGCCCTTCAGGGTGGCGGGCTCCGCCACCTCGGCCTCCTTCAGCGCGGCCGGCGAAAAGTCCTGCGGAATGCCATGGGCGTGGATCGCGATCAGGCTGATGGCTTTTTCGGTCGCGAGCGAGCCGAGCCGTTCCTTGACGCGGCCCGAGGCAAGGCCGAAGCCGCGGATCAGATCGACGCTGACGAGGTCGCCGTCCTCGGCCCCGGCGGCGTCCGCCAGTGCGATGTTGAGTTCGCGGCCGGCCTGCTTCTTGTCGACCGGCACCAGCCGCCCGCCGCCGCCGGGCAGGCGGCGGAAGATGCCGAGAATGCGCGCGCGGGCGTGATCGATCACCTTGATGACGCGGCCGACATAGGCGGCCTCGCCGCCGTCGCGGTCGACCTCGACGCGCAATAGCGCGCGGTCGCCGATGCCGGCCGCCGTGCCTGGCTTCGGATGGCGCGGCAGG
>JBASBO010000514.1:0-2704 GCA_049651165.1 Xanthobacteraceae bacterium
GGCAGCGCCAGCCCGGAGGCGATCAGCGCCGAACGCACCCGCTCCCGCGCCTCGGAGACCGCCTTGTCGGGCAGGCCGACGATGGCGAAGGCCGGCAGGCCGGGCGCGACCTGGACCTGCACATCGACCGCGCGGGCGTCGATGCCTTCGAAGGCAACCGTCGAGACGTGCTGAACCATGGGCCCCACCCCCGGCCGTCCTGTCCGTCCCTGAAAGCCGGTGACGGCGCGTGTGCGGGCCGACGATGCTGGCAGGGCGGAAAAACACCTGCCGGAACTCTAGCAGCTCTGCGGGCCGACGCAAGAACGTTTGATGAACATTCCGGTCGGACAAGGCGCGATCGGAACGAAACCGGCCGCCGCCGACCGAAGCCGGCTATGGCCGGTTCATAGTTCAATCCCGGATCAAGCCGGCTTCGCGAAGCCTCAGGCGGCGCGCACGGTGGCCAGGAACCTGTCGACCTCCGCTTTCAGCCGGGCGCTGTCGTTCGAGAGCACCTGCGCCGAGGTCAGCACCCGGCTTGAGGCCGCGCCGGTTTCGTGCGCTCCGTTTCTCACGCTGACGATGTTGGTCGCCACCTGATGAGTGCTTTCGGCCGACTGCATGATGCTGCGGGAAATCTCCTGCGTCGCCGCGCTCTGTTCCTCGACCGCGGCGGCGATGGTGGAGGAGATTTCCGAAATCCGGCTGATCGTGCCGCTGATCTCCTTGATGGCGATCACCGACTCCTCGGTCGCGGTCTGAATATCGGTGATCTGGTGGATGATCTCGCCGGTCGCCTGGGCCGTCTGCTGGGCCAGCGCCTTGACCTCGGAGGCGACCACCGCGAAGCCGCGTCCGGCATCGCCGGCCCGCGCCGCCTCGATGGTGGCGTTCAGCGCCAGCAGGTTGGTCTGCCCCGCGATGGTGTTGATCAACTCGACCACGTCGCCGATGCGCCCGGCGGCCTGCGACAGCCTGTTGACGCGGTCGTTGGTGATGTCGGCCTGGCTGACCGCGGCGCCGGCGATGCCGGCGGCTTCCTGAACCTGACGGCCGATCTCGTTCACCGAAGACGTCATCTCGTTCGCCGCCGAGGCGACGTTCTGCACGCTCTCCGACGCCTGTTCGGAGGCCTCCGCGACCGTCACCGACAGGCGCTGCGTCGTCTCGGCCGTGCCCGTCAAGGTGCCGGCCGCCGTCTCCAGTTCGCTCGATGCCGACGACACCGTTTCGACAATGTCGCCGACGGCTTGTTCGAAGGAGTCCGCGAGCTGCATCATCGCCTGCTTGCGTTCAAGCTCCACCGCACGATCGGCCTCCGCCTTCGCCTTCGTTTCGTGCTCGACCTTCTCGGTCATCTTGACCTTGAACGCCTCGACCGCACCGGCAATTTCACCGATCTCGTCCTTACGATCGAGACCCGGCAGAACGATCGAGAAATCGCCGTCGGCGAGCCGCCGCATCGCGTTCGTCGAGGCTCTCAACGCCGCCGACGTGCGTCGGGCGATGAAAATCGCCAGGGCGCCCGAGATGAGAGTGATCACGCCCGTGATGATGAGGGCGCGGCGGATCATGCTCCAGATCTGCGTTTGCAGATCGTCGACATAGACGCCGGTTCCGACGACCCAGCCCCACGGCGCGAAACCCATGACATGCGAGAGCTTCGGCTGCGGCTTGTCCATTCCCGGTTTCGGCCATTCGTAGGGAACGAAGCCCGCGCCATCGCGCTTGACGACATCGATCATCTCCATGAACAGCCGCTTGCCGTTCGGGTCCTTGTTCTCGGTCAGGTCCGCGCCGTTCAGCTTTGACTGGATCGGATGCATGACCATCCGCGGGTGCATGTCGTTGATCCAGAAATAGTCACCCTGGCCATAGCGCAACGCGGCGATGCGCGTGGCGGCTCGCTTCTGCGCTTCTTCGGTCGATATCGAGTTCTTCGCCGCCGCTGCGTGTTCTTCCTCGACGATGCCGTAGGCAAGCTCCGTCAGATGCTTCAGCTCGATCTGCTTTTGCGATTCCAGCCCGTTGCGCGCATCGATAAAAGTGAGGCCGGTCGCCATGACCGAGCCGAGGATTGCGACGAAAATAATCGCGTAGATCTTGCTTCCAATGGATAAATGAAAAAATTTCATGGGTGTTGTGCCCTGACGCAATTTTTTGTTTGCGCTGCTGCTCCGACGGATATGGATCAGCATGCGACCGAAGACGTTGGATATTTGTACCCAGTCTTTCTTAATGGGCTGTATATGATTTCGGTCTTCCGAAGACCGTCATCGGGTTTATCGATAATTCAAGTCGCAGCCGCAGGATTGGAGCGGCGATCGCCGCGATCGTGTCGCCGGCGATTTCCAGTACGGCGCGCGATGCGGTCAGGATCAGTCTGCGCGGTGCTCGCTACGCCGGACAAGCCAAACGCCGCGCCGCAAGCGTGGCGGCCGCGCGGATCGTGCGGCCGGATTTCGGCGCGAGCGCGCCGGCGGCGTGCGTCCGCCTGCGGCGATGTCTCGAAATCAGCCGCGTTTGGCTTCGATCCTGTTCCAGATCATCGCCGCGATGTCGGCGCCGCCGAGATTGGCGATGGCGCGGATGCCGGTCGGCGAAGTCACGTTGATCTCGGTGAGGTGATCGTCGATGACGTCGATGCCGACGAACAACAGGCCGCGCGCGCGCAACGCCGGGCCGATGGTTTCGCAGATCTCGCGTTCGCGCGGCGTCAGGT
>JBASBO010000515.1:0-3129 GCA_049651165.1 Xanthobacteraceae bacterium
CGCCGCCCCCGCCCGCGCCGCTGCCGCCGTTCCAGCAATAACTAACGTTGCCGCGCCGGCGTGGCGCTCGCGATGATGGCGAGCGCGTCCGCGCCGCGAACCGGGCGCTCGACCGACAGCCGTGCGAAGTCGGCGCTTCGTGTAATCGCCGCATCCAGCCGGTTGCGATAGGCGTCGCGTGAAATCTCGGTCGCGCCGAAGCGTTGCAGGTGCGACGTCACGAACTGGGTATCGAGCAGCACGAAACCGCCGGCGATCAGACGCGCGACCAGATGCACCAGCGCCACCTTGGAAGCGTCGCGTGCACGGTGGAACATGCTTTCGCCGAAGAACGCGCCGCCGAGGCTGACGCCGTAGAGCCCGCCGACCAGATCGCCGTCGCGCCAGACCTCGACGCTGTGGCAATGCCCCAGATCGTACAGCCCGACGTAGAGATCGCGAATGCGCCGGTTAATCCAGGTGTTGTCGCGCTGCGGCTGCGGTTCGGCGCAGCCGGCGATCACTGCCTTGAAGGCGCGATCGACACTGACCTCGAAGGTGTCGGCGCGGATAGTTCGCGCAAGCCGTGCCGGAACATGGAAGTTGACCAGCGGGAGGACGCCGCGCCGTTCCGGTTCGACCCAGAACAGGGTCGGATCGTCGGCGCTTTCGGCCATCGGAAAGATGCCGCAGGCATAAGCGCGCAGCAGCACCTCTGGCGTGATCTCGGACGGCGTGGAGTCGCGCTGGGCCATGGCGTCGAGAATAGCAGACCGCGCACGAAATCCTAACCGGTCGCGGGCGCGCCCTTGCCGTCGGTGTCATTGCGACGCTGAAAGCGCAGCACGATGCGCGTGCCGGCGTGGTCGGGATCGCGCTCGGCGCTGGCGTCGAGCTTGGACGCCATCGCGCTGACGATGCGCTGGCCCATTCCGGTCGAGCGCGGATCGACCTTGGCGTTAAGGCCGACGCCGTCGTCGGCGACCGATAGTTCCAGCATGTCGCCATCGGCGATCAGGCGGACGTGGATCGGTCCCGGCCCTTCAGGATAGGCGTATTTCACCGCGTTCATCACCAGTTCGTTGACGCTGATGCCGATCGCCACCGCGCGGTCGGGATCGATCTCGACCGTGTCCGCCTTCAGCGTCAGGCGCGACATACGGTTGCCCTCGGCGGAGCGGCGCAAATCTTCCAGCAGCGCTTCGAGATACTGATTGAGCAGCACGCTATTGAGCGCGCGCGAGGTATAGAGCCGGCGGTGGACCTGCGCTACGGCGGCGACCCGGCCCATCGCGTTGCTGAGCGCCGCCTTGACGTCGTCGTCGTCGCTCGAACTGGCCTGAAGATGCAGAAGCGAGGCGATGATCTGTAAGCTGTTGCCGACGCGATGGTTGACCTCGCGCAGCAGCACCTCGCGCTCGGCTGCGAGCGCGGCGTAGCGATCGCGCGAGGCGTGGACCTCGGCTTCCGCGTCGTCGCGTGCCTTGCGGATGCGGGCCTGACGCAACGCGCTCTCGACCGCGACGTGGAGCAGCGGAATGAACACGCCTTGCGCGTCCTTGACCAGATAGTCGTCGGCGCCGGCCTTGAGCGCGGTGACGGCGACGGTGCTGTCCTGCGCCTCGGTGACGAACACCACCGGCGGCGGGTTGGGAATGGCGAGAATGCGCGCCAGCGTTTCCAGTCCGTCGGCGTCCGGCAGGTACTGGTCCAGCGCCACCACGTCGATGCCGCCGTCCTGAATGCGGGCGATGCCGGCTTCGCCGCTCGCGGCGTGGATCACCTCGAAACCCTGATGCGACAGGTCGTGCGTTACCAGGCGGGCCAGCGCCGCATCGTCGTCGATATACAGGAGGCAGGGAGTATCGGCGCTCATGGGGCGTCTTGCAGACCCTGAATCAAGGAATAGAACAATTCGAATTGTCGGATCGCATCGCGGCGTCGGTGATCGTGGTTATAGCGGCGGCTGCACGTTTCAGGCGCGCATTGTCCTTGATACATCGCAAGATGTCGATACCGGATTGCAGCAGGCTACGTTGCGTTCAAGCATACTGCGTATGCCGCTCAGCGCGCTCTGTCGCCGCCGGACAGATACTGTTCCAGCCAATGGATATGATAGTCGCCGTCAATGATGTCGTGGTCGCGGACCAGCGCGCGGAACAGCGGTAACGTCGTCTCGATACCGTCCACGACGATCTCGTCCAGCGCGCGGCGCAACCGCATCAGGCATTCGGCGCGGGTCTTGCCATGGACGATCAGCTTGCCGACCAGCGAGTCGTAGTAGGGCGGGATCGTATAGCCCTGATAGACGGCGGAATCGATGCGGACACCGAGGCCGCCGGGCGGATGGTAGCGCAGGATCTTGCCGGGCGAGGGCCGGAAGGTTTCGGGATTCTCCGCGTTGATGCGGCATTCGATGGCGTGGCCGTTGATAACGATCTGGTTCTGCGTCGCCGGCAGGTCGGCGCCGTTGGCGACCCGGATCTGTTCGAGCACCAGATCGATGCCGGTGATCGCCTCGGTCACCGGATGCTCGACCTGGATGCGAGTATTCATTTCAATGAAATAGAACTCGCCGTCCTCGTAGAGAAACTCGACGGTGCCGACGCCGAGATATTGCATCTCGCGCATCGCCTTGGCGACCGTCTCGCCGATCCGCGCGCGCGCCGCCGATGTCAGCACCGGCGAGGGACCTTCCTCCCAGATCTTCTGATGACGCCGCTGCAACGAGCAATCGCGTTCGCCGAGATGGATCGCGCCGCCGCGGCCGTCGCCCAGCACCTGAATCTCGATGTGTCGCGGCTTCTGCAAATATTTTTCCAGATAGACGGACGCGTCGCCGAACGCCGATCGCGCTTCGTTGCCGGCGGTTACGACCGCGAGCGCGAGATCGCCGGCGCTCTGCGCCACCTTCATGCCGCGTCCGCCGCCACCGGCCGCCGCCTTCACCAGCACCGGGAAGCCGATTTTCTCAGCCACCGCCATTGCCTGGTCGGCGGACGTGATCGCGCCGTCGGAGCCCGGCACCACCGGAATGCCGAGCCGTTTCGCGGTGCGCTTGGCTTCGATCTTGTCGCCCATCAGCCGGATGTGTTCGGCCTTGGGTCCGATGAATCCGAGATTGTGCTCGGCGAGAATTTCGGCGAAGCG
>JBASBO010000516.1:0-1775 GCA_049651165.1 Xanthobacteraceae bacterium
GCCCTGCTCGGCGGCGCGCTGGCCGGACCGGGCTATTACGGATACGGACCGGGCTATTATGGCCCCGGCCCCGGTTACGGTTACTACGGCGGGCCGGCCTATGTCGGAGGCCCCTGCTACGTGCAGCGCCAGCGGTTCTGGGACGGCTACGGCTGGCGCGTGCGTCGGGTGCGCGTCTGCGACTGACGCATCCGCACCCGACTGACGCAACCGTCCGTCAACGCTACTTCACTAAAAATGCTTCGGGTTGGCCCATCCGCCGCCCGGAGCGTTCTGTTTGGCGTGAAAATGCCACCTTTGCAGCCGAGTGAGTCACCTCGAAAAAAGCCCGCGCCGCTGGCGCACCCGTCGAGGAGTGAGTTTCCATGAAGACGACATTCACCGCTTTGGTGGCCATCGCCACCGTTGCCGGCTCGCTGGCCGTCGCGACCCCGCCGGCGCAAGCCGATGGCGGCCGCATCGCTGCCGGCGTGGCCGGCGGCCTGCTCGGCGGTGCGCTGCTCGGCGCAGCGATCGCCAATTCACGACCGGCCTATGCCGCACCGCCGCCGGCCTATGTCGCGCCGGCGCCGGTCTACGTCGAGGAGCCGCCGTGCCACGTCGAGCGCGAGCGGTTCTGGGACGGCTATGGCTGGCGGATGCGGCACATCCGCGTCTGCGACTGAAGCGATCCTTTTCGCAAGCGGCAAGCGACAAACGAAGAACCCGGCCATGGCCGGGTTTTTCATGTCGCGTCTGAACGATCTTCAGTGCGCGTCCATCGCCCGCAGCACCGCCTCGCTCGGCCAGCAATCGACCTTGAGCCCGGCGGATTTCTGGAACGCGCCGAGCGCGGCGCGCGTCAGCATCCCGGCCTTGCCGTCGATCTTGTCACGATAGAAACCGAGCCTCGTCAGATGCCGTTGCATCGCCTCGACGTCGCGGCTGCGTAACTGCGTCGAAGCCGACCACGGCGTCGCGAACGGCAGGCCGTCGGTGATGCGGTCGGCGAGATGGCCGACGAACAGCACGTAAAGATCCGAGAAATTGTATTCCTTGATGACGAAGTAATTCTTCGTCGTGAGAAACGCCGGACCGTAGCTGCCCTCGGGCTGCAACAGCGAGGCCGGCTGCGCCTGCTCGGCGGCGCTCAACTTCTCGCCGCGCATCGGCGAGAATCCCGCATGCAGCCATTCACCGAGCGGCCGCGTCACCTCGGGCCGGCCCTGCGTGCAATCGGCATTGGCCGGCGCGCGCACCTCGTAGGCCCAGCGTACGCCGCCTTGCCAGCCCTTGTTGACCAGTTGTTGCGCCGCCGAGGCCAGCGCGTCCGGCACCGAGCGCCAGATATCGACGCGGCCGTCGCCGTCGAAATCGACGCCGTGCTTGTAAAGCTCCGACGGCAGGAACTGGGTCAGCCCGGTCGCCCCCGCCCATGACGAACGGAAATCCTTGCGTGCCACCGCGCCGTTGCTGAGCAGCTTCAGCGTCAGAATCAGTTCGTCGCGATACTGCTCCTTGCGGCGGCCGACATAGGCCTGCGTCGCCACCACCCGCAGCGCGTCGTAGGGCAGGCGGTGGCGGCCGTAATCGGTCTCGCGGCCCCAGATCGCCAGAATGACGGGACCGGGGACGCCGAAGCGCTGCTCGATCGCCGCAAGCGTCGCCTGATGCCGCCGCATCAGGTTCTGGCCCTCGCGCGCCAGCCGCGCGATGGTCGATTCCCGCACATAGTCGGCCGGCACCTGCACGAACTCGGCCTGCGCCGGCGCGCCGGTCGCGGGCCGTCCCGGCAG
>JBASBO010000517.1:0-8690 GCA_049651165.1 Xanthobacteraceae bacterium
CGCGCGGCCTTTGCGCCCTCCGCCCGGGTGCGGTCGTCGTCCAGCGTTTGCAGCGACACGGCATCGCGTAACGCCAGTTGTTCCGAGCGCTGGAGACGCCGTTCGGCAGCGGCCAGTTCCGTCGTCCTTTGCGCGAGCACGGCGAGGGCGGCGGAGCGTTCCGCCTCGCGCTGGGTCTGCCCGCTTTGCGCCACTTCCCGGGCGATCCGGCTGCGTTGCAACTGGGCGCGGGCCTCGCGCAGTTTTGCTTCGAGCTGAAGCGTATCCATGTGGGCGAGAACCTGCCCGGCAGCGACCGTCTCGCCTTCCTGAACCAGGATGTCCTTGATGCGACCCGGTGCGCGCGGGGCAATGTCGATCGCGACGGCCTCCATGCGACCGTTGCCGTGGGCGATGCTCTCCGGCAGCGCATTGCCCGTGAACCGTTGCGCGAGATGTCAGCCGCCGGCCGTAAGCGCCAGCGCAAGAACGATCCAGAACCAGAACCGGCCGAAAAGGGCTTTCACTTTCTCAATCATGCCGCCGACCGTTGTTTTTCAGGATGGGTTTGTGTCATGATATCGCGCTGCGCTATGCGCTCGATTGCCTTGCGCAACTCGCTCAACCATAGCACCGAACTTGCGACCGCGGTGCAGAGCAGCCAGTCGCCGGCGCTGAGATCGACCGTGGAGAACGCTTGTTGAAGGACGGGCGTATAGACCACGACGCCATGCAGCATGAGCGACAGTACAATGGCAGCCCAAAGCCAGCGATTTCCGAACAGGCCGACAAATGCGCTGCGCTTGTCCGAACGTGCATTGAAGACGTTGAAAAGCTGGAACAGCACGAGAGTCGTGAACGCCATGGTTCGGCCGTAGGCGACCGATCCGGTGCCCTCGATCAGCCCGCCGGGGAGCGCGGCGTCGAGCACCAGAAGCGTGCCGATCGCCATGACTAGTCCGACCAGAAAGATGTTCCGCCACATCCGCGCTGTGATGACGCCCTCGCTCCGCGGTCGGGGTGGGCGGCGCATCGCATCCGAATCCGCCGGGTCGGCGCCGATGGCCAGCGCCGGCGCGCCGTCCGTCACCAGATTGACCCACAGAATCTGCGTCGCCAGCAGCGGCAATACAATTTCGCCGGCGGAATCCACCAGGCCGATCATGCTGGCAAAAAGCAGGCCGAAAAACATCGTCATGATCTCGCCGATATTCGACGACAGCAGGTAGCGGAGAAATTTCCTGATGTTGAGAAAGATCGCCCGCCCTTCCTCGACGGCGGCGACGATGGTGGCGAAATTGTCGTCCGCCAGAACCATGTCGGCGGCTTCCTTGGACACGTCGGTGCCGGTCATGCCCATGGCGATGCCGATATCGGCGGTCTTCAGCGCCGGAGCGTCGTTGACGCCGTCGCCGGTCATCGCTACGATTTCGCCGTTGCGTTGCAGGGCCTTTACGATCCTGAGCTTGTGCTCGGGGTTGACGCGCGCATAGACCGAAACCTCGCGCACCGTGCGCTCCAGCGCATCGTCCGTCATCGCTTCGAGTTCGGCGCCGGTCATCGCAAGCGGACCTGAGGCGATGCCGAGTTCGGCCGCGATGACGGCCGCGGTCTTGGGATGATCGCCGGTAATCATGATCGGCCGGATGCCGGCGGCTTTAGCCTGCGCCACGGCCTCGCGCGCTTCCGGACGCGGCGGATCGATCATGCCGATCAGGCCGACAAAGACCAGTTCACGCTCGATCGCCACGCCGAAGGAATGATTGCCCTCGGGTTTGTTCGGAAGCGACCGGAAGGCGACGGCAAGCGTGCGCAGGGCCTCGCTGGCCAAGGCGTCGTTGCCGGACATGATCTCGGTCCGGCGCGCCTTTGTCAGCGCGATCGCATCTTTTCCGACAAGCTCGTGGCTGCAACGGGACAGCAGCACGTCGGGCGCGCCCTTGGTCACGACGATCACGCGATCCTTGCGCTCGGCATCGATATGGATCGTCGTCATCAATTTCCGCTCGGACGAGAACGGCACCTCGCCGATCCTGACGTAGCGCGCGTCGAGCATATCCGGCAGCAGGCCGGCCTTGCGCGCGGCGACGATGAGGGCGCCCTCGGTCGGATCGCCGTGGACGATCCATCGTCCCTCGTGTTCCTGAAGGATCGCGTTGTTGGCACGGTCGGCCGCGGTCAGCGCGCGGGCAAGCTCGAACTCCAGTGCGTCAGCCGATGCGCCGCTGTCGCGATCGATCCTGCCATGCGGCGCATAGCCGGTCCCGGACAGGGTGGTGCAGCCGCTGGCCGTGACGATGCGGCGTACCGTCATCTCGTTTTTTGTCAGCGTTCCGGTCTTGTCGGAGGCGATAACAGTCGCCGAACCGAGCGTCTCGACGGCGGCGAGCCGGCGGACGATCGCGCGCCGGCCGGCCATGCGTTGCATTCCGAGCGACAGCACGGCGGTGACCACCGCCGGCAATCCTTCCGGGACGGCGGCGACGGCAAGGGCGACGCCGAGGATCAGCAGATTGAAGAATCCGGAGAAATCGTGGATGTCGCTGACGAAGTAGATCGCCCCGATCATGACGATGGCGATCGCCACCACCGCGACGGCAAGGGCTTTGCCGACCCGCGCGAGTTCCTTTTGCAGGGGTGTGATTTCGTCCGGCGCCTTTTGCAGCAGGCCGGCGATCCGCCCGATCTCGGTGGCCATGCCGGTTGTGGTGATGACGGCGCGGCCGTGTCCGTAGACCACGGTGGTGCTGCTGAACACCATGTTGTGCTGTTCGCCAAGCTCGCCTGAGCCGGCGAGCGGTGCAGTCTCCTTGAGAACCGGGACGCTCTCTCCGGTCAGCGCGGCCTCGGTCGTCTGCAACGCCGTCGCTTCGATGAGCCGTCCGTCGGCCGGAATGGTGTCGCCTTCGGCAAGGATCACAATATCGCCCGGCACCAGGGCGGTGATCGGGATGCTGTGCTGCCGGCCGTCGCGGACGACGGTGGCGTGGACCGCCGACATGTCGCGCAGCGCCGCGACCGCGCGTTCGGCACGGGCCTCCTGAATATAGCCCATCACGCCGTTGAGGATGACGATGGCGATGATCGCAATCGCCTCATAGGGCAGCGTGGTGACCCGCTCGTTCAGCCAGATCGCCGCGGAAATTCCCGCCGCCGCAATCAGCAGCAGCACCAGAACGTCCCCGAACTGATCGAGGAACTTCCGCCATTCGGCGCGTGGCGCGGCGGCGTCGAGTTCGTTCGCGCCATGGAGCGCAAGGCGGCGCTCCGCCTCGGCCCGGGTCAAGCCATGTCGGGCATCGGTGCGAAGCGCGGCGAGAACCTCCCCGGCGGTTTGCCGATAGGGCTCGCGTGTCGTCAGTTTAGCCGATCCGGTATCCATGCTTCAGGGTGCGCGTTGATAACGTTTTTTGGATAGCAACGGCCGGGTGCGGCGGGATGATTCAGGTCAATTCCCTGGATGCGCGGCCCAGCGGCGCATTGCCACGCCTCTCCAGGTTGCTGTCGGCGGTCAAACGGGATTGTCCTCGACGAGATGAACGATGCCGGCCAGATCCTCCACCGCGACAACGAAGGCGAGGCCGTGACCGGGTACGGTGAGTTCTGCGGCGCGAACGATTTCCTGAAGGATTGCGTCTTTCAGTTCCAATGGGACCACCGTCAGGACAACCTCCTTTTCTGGCTCGATCTGAATGCCGAAAACGCGCTGCTGCTCGTTGCGGCCAATGCCGCGTCCGAACAGAACGGTGCCGCCATGGGCGCCGGCGTTCATCGTCGCTTCCAGAATGGTGTCGCCCCAACCCTTGCGCACGATGCTGACGATCAGGCGTGGATTGCGCATGTCTAGCCCTCCTGTTTGCTTCGTGCAGGCCGTATGATGAATCCCAATGCCATCACCGAGAGGATCGGCGCGAGCGCGATCAGAGCCACGAAGCCGAGGCCGTAAAGGATGGGATCGCGGCCGTCGGTCGACGCCGACGCGCCGAGGGCGAGGGCCAGCAGGAACGTGTTGGCGAGCGGCCCGGTAGCGACGCCGCCCGAATCCGCGGCAATCGCCACGAAGTTCCTGTCGCTGAAAATCATCAGGACGATCGCCACGGCGTAGCCCGGCACGACCAGATATTGCAGCGGGATCTCATAGGCGATCCTGAGGATGCCGATGCCGACCCATAGCGCGACCCCGGCGCATATCGCGTAGAGAACCGCCGTGCGGCGAATCGAGCCGTTCGATGCCTGTTCAACCTGATCCGCCAGAATTCGCACCGCCGGCTCTCCCCAGGTGGTGAAGAATCCGAGCAGCAGCCCGATGAAGAAGAAAAGCCAGGTTCGATCCATCGCGCCGAGGCTTTCACCGATGATGCGGCCGAACGGCAGGAAGCCGATGCCGATTCCGAGCAGGAACAGGAACAGGCCGGCGGTGGCCATGAGCGTGCCCTTCAGGATGTCGGCAACCTGTCGCCGCGGCAGCTTCAGCAGAAAAACCTGGAACACCAGGAACAGCACGGCGAGCGGGCCGACGGCGACGGCCACGCTCCACGCCGTTGCCGAAATTTCGTCGGCCCATGCCGCGATCACGATCGTAGCGCTCCCGCCAGCAGGAGAATGATGATCGGGCCGACGGACGCAATCCCGAGCAGGCCGAAGCCGTCGGAGACGGCGGAGCGTCCGGCAAGGACGGAGCTGAGGCCGATGGCGAGGGCGATGATGACCGGAGCGGACAGAACGCCGGTGGTGACGCTTCCCGCATCGAAGGCGAGCGGCACGAATTGAGTAGGCGTCATCAGGCAGAGCACGATGACGACCGTATAAATGGCCCCCAGCAGCAGGCGGATCGGCCAGCCGACGATGACGCGCGCCATCGCAATGGCGGCGAAGACCGCGACGCCGAGAGCGATGGCGTACAGCACGGCATGACCGGATATCGCGCCTTGCGAGATACCGTCAACCTGTCCGGCCAGCACCAGCACGTCGGGCTCCGCGACCGTCGTCGCGAAGCCGAGAGAAAAGACCACCGCGATAATCAGCGCGATGGAGCCTTTTTTCGGCAACTCGGCACCGATAAAGCGCCCCATCGGCAGGATGCCGAGATCGACGCCGGTGAATAACAGCAGCATCCCGGCGACGGCCAGCGCCGAGCCGGCGAGGAATTGCATGAAGACCGCAAGCGGCGCATGAACGACGGTGATCTGGAGACAGATAACGATGCCGACCAGCGGCGCGACGGCCTTGAAGACGTCCAGCAGCTTCTCTTTCAACAAGGACCACATGGCGTCATAAATCATGCAGAACGCAATGCGGCCTTGATGCGGGTCAACATTCGCAGGCCCGGGCCGTGACAACCATGGTTCCGAACGGATCGCCGACAGGCAGAGGAGTTCCGCCGCGCGTGACGGATCGAGATCAGACCTACGCGCCTTCTCTCGCGGCCGAGCGGAGGGCGCAGACGCTTGAGTTGCGGCCGTCCGGTTCTTGGGTCGCGGCGAATGGCGCTGCGCTGGAGGCGCTGTGGGACGGCGTGGCGGTGCAGGCCGCGCAGGCGCAGGCGCTGAAGATCGACATGGCCGGCGTGCGGGAACTCGACACGCTGGGAGCTTGGCTTCTCGAAAAGCTGTCGCGACAGGTTTCCGCGCCAGGTCAGGTCGAGATTGTCGGCGTCGCGGATCGTCATGCAGGATTGGTGGAGGCGATCCGCAAGGTCAATCGCCGCGCCGCGCCGCCGCCGAAAGCACGCAACCCGATCGTTGCCCGGGTCGAAGACGTCGGCCGCGCGACCTTCGGTGCGGGCGAGGCGGCGGCGGCTTTTCTGCAAATGCTCGGGGCGGTGTGCGTGGCGCTGCTCGGCGTCGTCCGCTCGCCGCGCTCGCTGCGGTTGACCTCGCTGGTCTATCAGTTGCATCGGGTCGGCTGGCAGGCGATTCCGATCATCCTGCTGATCACCTTTCTGATCGGCGCGATCATCGCGCAGCAGGGTATTTTCCATTTCCGCAAGTTCGGCGCGGATTCCTATGTTGTCGATATGGTCGGCATTCTGGTTCTGCGCGAACTCGGCGTGCTGATCGTGGCGATCATGGTCGCGGGCCGTTCCGGCAGCGCCTACACCGCCGAACTCGGCTCGATGAAGATGCGCGAGGAGATCGACGCGCTCTCGACGATGGGGCTCGATCCCGTCACGGTGCTGATCCTGCCCCGCATCCTCGCGCTGGTTTGCGCGCTGCCGATCCTGACCTTTATCGGTTCGATGGCCGCGCTCTACGGCGGCGGACTGGTGGCGTGGTTCTATGGCGGTATGGAGCCGGCGATCTTCATCGCGCGGCTGCACGAAGCGATCTCGGTGACGCATTTCGAGGTCGGCATGATCAAGTCACCGTTCATGGCGCTGGTGATCGGGATCGTCGCCTGTAGCGAGGGCCTGCGCGTCAAGGGCAGCGCCGAATCGCTCGGCCGGCAGACCACGACCTCGGTGGTGAAGTCGATCTTTCTCGTCATCGTGCTCGACGGGCTTTTCGCGGTGTTCTTCGCGTCGATCGGAATGTAGTCATGCAGGCGTCCACCGACCAGTTTGCAATTCGTGTCAGCGATCTCGTCGTCGGGTTCGGGCACCGGATCATTCTCGACAAGTTGTCGCTGGACGTGCGTCGGGGAGAGATCATCGGGCTGGTCGGTGCTTCCGGCGGCGGCAAGTCGGTGCTGATGCGCACCATCATCGGCCTTATTCCGCGCCGGGCCGGATCTATTGAAGTGATGGGAGTCGAAATCGGGACCGCCGGCGACCGCGCGACGCGGGAGGTCGCGGGACAATGGGGCGTTCTGTTTCAGTACGGCGCGCTGTTTTCGTCGTTGACCGCGCGGCAGAACATCCAGTTCCCGCTGCGTGAAAATCTCGATCTGTCGGAGACGCTGATGGATGAAATCGCGCTCGCCAAGCTGGAAATGGTGGGCTTGAGCGCGGAGGACGGCGACAAGTATCCGTCCGAGCTGTCCGGCGGCATGACCAAGCGCGTGGCGCTGGCACGGGCGCTGGCGCTCGATCCGGCGATCGTCTTTCTCGACGAGCCGACCTCCGGCCTCGATCCTATCTCCGCCGGCGACTTCGACACGCTCATCAAGACGCTGCAACGGACGCTGGGGCTGACGGTGTTCATGGTGACGCACGATCTCGCGAGCCTCAACGCCGTCTGCGACCGGGTCGCTGCGCTCGCCGACGGCAGGATTGTCGCGATTGGCGAGATGCGCGATGTGCTGCGATCCGAACACCCCTGGGTGCGCGCCTATTTCCACGGCAAGCGCTCGTTGATGCTGCAACAGAAGGCGAGTTGAGCGATGGAAACCCGTGCTCCTTTTGTCATTGTCGGCGCTTTCGTGCTCGCCGCCATCGTGGCGGTGTTCGGCTTCGTGTACTGGCTGCACAACAGCGGCGGCATCGGGCCGCGGACGAGTTATCACGTTCAGTTCGACGGAGCGGTGCCCGGTCTTCTGGTCGGCGCGGGGGTGCTGTTCAATGGCATTCGCGTCGGGGAGGTGACCGCTCTGGCGCTCGCGCCGGATCATCCGCGCCGCGTTGATGCGACGATTGCGGTCGCCTCGACCACGCCGGTGCGGCCCGACACCCGGGTCGGTCTCGAATTTCAGGGACTGACCGGTGTGCCGGTGGTGGCCCTCGAAGGCGGGCAACAGCTTGGCGGGACGGTGACCACGCTGATTGCCGAGCCTGGGGCCGGGCAGAGCATGACCCAGGCTGCGCGCGATGCGTTGCGCAGGGTCGATACGCTGCTGGCGGAAAATGCCGAGCCGTTGAAGACGACCATCGCCAATCTTCAGGTGTTCTCCGAAGGACTGTCGCGTAATACCGGCAAGATCGACGGTATCCTCTCGGGTCTGGAACGCATGACCGGCGGCGGCGCGCCGGCACAAAAGGTGACCTATGACCTTCATGCCGTGCGGGGCTTTTCCGCGATCGCCAAGAAGACGCTCGGCGCGACGCTGGCGGTCCCCGAGCCGACCGCGGTGGCGATGCTGGACACGCAGCGGTTTCTGTTTTCGCCGCCCGAGGAGCAGCCGGACTTTGCCGATGCGATGTGGGCCGACAGCATCCCCAAGCTGGTTCAGGCGCGGCTGATCGAGAGTTTCGAGAACTACGATATGTCGCACGCGCCGCTTCGCGCCAGTGACGAAGACGCGGCCGATTATCGGCTGGTTCTGGATATCCGGCGCTTTCAGATCGCGACGGATGCCGGCCCGCACGCCGATATCGGACTGTCGGCGCGAATCCTCGACAAGGATGGCAAGGTGACGGCGGCGCGCCTGTTCGAGGCGACGCAGGCGTTCGACAAGCTCGATCCGAAAGCGGCCAGCGCCGCGCTTGACGCCGCGTTCGGGCGTATCGCCGCAGGGTTGATCGGGTGGGTCGCCGAGACGTTATGACGTGGCGCTATGAAATCCACACGGCAGGGAGGCGCCGTCTCAGCGATCGGGTTGGTCGTCGATCAGTTCAAGCAGATCGATCAGCTCCGCTATCTTGCCTCCGGGCAGCGGTTGGCCGGCGTCGATCAGCACGTCGTCGCTGTTGACCCACGCCCAGGCCTGTGCGAGTTCCTCGGCGGTTGCTCCGGTCAGCATGATTTCGCTGAGCAATTGTTCGTCGGCGGGGCCGATGATTGCGGTGATCTCTTGGGCGGTCATCGCCATGGCTGGCCTCCTTCGAAAATGGAAGG
>JBASBO010000518.1:0-2740 GCA_049651165.1 Xanthobacteraceae bacterium
CCTCGGTCCTGCGGCCGCAGATCACCAGCGCCGCGCCGAGTTCGGCGAAGCGGCCAGCCATCGCCGCGCCGAGACCGGAGCCGCCGCCGGTGACCAGAATGCGCTTGCCCGCCAGCAGCCCTTTTTCGAACATCGTTTGAAACCTTCCATCCGCCGGAATTTTCCACGCCGCGCGGGCGCCCGGCTCGCCAAGCTCGCGCATCGAGCCCGCGCTTCTTGCAACGCGCGCGAGTTCGAACCAGATTGTCGCCGGCCGATAAATCCGGCAAGACGTTTCCCGCGCGGGTTCCTCCCGTTTCCTCCAGCCCGGCTGGCAACTTCAGGTGGTGTCATGAAAGCGATTCTGTGCTCCCAATATTGCGGTCCCGACGATCTCGTGCTGGCCGAGGTCCCGGATCCGGTGGCGGGACCCGGCGAGGCGGTGATCGCGATCAAGGCGGCGGCGCTGAATTTCTTCGACCTCCTGATGATTCAGGGCAAGTATCAGATCAAGCCGCCGTTCCCGTTCTCGCCATCGGCGGAAGTCGCGGGCGTGATCGAGAGTGTCGGCGCGGGCGTCACCGATCTCAAGGTCGGCGACCGGGTGATGGCGTCGTGCGGCCACAACGGCGCGCGCGAGAAGATCGCGCTGCCGGCGGAAGCGATCATCAAGATTCCCGACAACCTCGATTTCGATCGCGCCGCCGGCATCACCATCATCTACGGCACGACGCTGCACGCGCTGGAAGATCGCGCCAGTCCGAAGGCGGGCGAGACGCTGGCGGTCCTGGGCGCGGCCGGCGGCACCGGCCTCGCCGCCTGCGAGATCGGCAAGCTGCTGGGGCTGAAGGTGATCGCCTGCGCCTCGTCGGATGAAAAACTGGCGTTCGCGAAAGAGCACGGCGCCGAACTGACGCTGAACTACAGCAAGGACGATCTCAAGGACGGCCTGAAGAAACTCACCGGCGGCAAGGGCGTCGACATCGTCTATGATCCCGTCGGCGGCAGCTATTCGGAAGCCGCGCTGCGCGCGGTCGCCTGGGAAGGCCGCTTTCTAGTGATCGGTTTCGCGGCGGGCGAAATTCCGAAGATTCCGCTCAACCTCACGCTGCTGAAGGGCTGCGACATCCGCGGTGTGTTCTGGGGCGCATGGACCAAGATCAATCCGCAGAAGCACCGCGCCAACCTCGAACGGCTGGCGCAGTGGGCGGCTGAAGGCAAGATCTCCGCGCATGTCGATCGCACCTTCCCGCTGGCGCAGACCGCCGACGCGCTCAAGGTGCTCGCCGGCCGCAAGGCGATGGGCAAGGTGATCCTGCATCCGTGAGGATGCGGAGTGCGATGAGCGGTGGTTGTCCCTGCCCGCGCAGGGGCGACCACTCATCCTGACGTTACGCCGCCGTGTCGTCCTCCAGCCCGCGTGTGAGCGCGGCGCGGGCGGCGTCGCGGTGTTCGGGCCGGATGTTGCTCGCCACCAGACGGATCGCGGTCGCCAGCACCGCGGCGTCGTCAGTGAAGCCGACCAGCGGCATCAGGTCCGGCACGAAGTCGAACGGCAGGACGAAATAGGCCAGCGCGCCGAGCAGCGCCGCCTGCACATGACGCGGCGTCTGGCGGTCGAAGGCGCAATAATAAGCCGCCAGCAGGTCCTCGACGAAGGGCAGCCTGGCGGCGACGCGTTTCAGCTTGTTCCAGAATGCGGTGCGCAGCCGCGCCGGGTCTTCGGCGAGGCGCGCGGCCGGCTCGAAATCCATGATGCGCTCTGAGGCCATCGCGAGAGAGTTCCTGCGTGATGCGGCGTGACGCCGATCGTCATGGTGCTGATGTGGTCATTTTCGACGGATGCCGCAAGGCGGGCTCAGCCGCCGGTGGATGACGCGGCGAGGGCGTTCATGATCGTCGCCAGTTCGATGTCGCGCGCGGTGACGCCGCCGGCATCGTGGGTCGAGAGCGTCACCTCGACCGTCTTGTAGACGTTGCGCCATTCCGGATGGTGATCGGCCTTCTCGGCGGCAAGCGCCACCCGCGTCATGAAGCCGAACGCCTCGCTGAAATCGCCGAAGGTGAAGGTGCGGGCGATGGCGTCGCGGCCCTCGACCTCGATCCAGCCTTCAAGCTCTTTCAATGCCGCCGTCCGCGCCGCCTTCGCCAGCCGTTCCGCCATGTCGGTGTCTCCCGCGATCTTTCCGATCTTTAATGTAGCATCGAATTGCGTCGTCGCGAGCCGTGCCACAATATTGAACCAAAGGCGGCCCAGCGTTGATTCAGGTCGGGCCCGTGGCCTTCCGATTTGCCAGGATGCGATCCCCTTTGCGAGGAGATGACCGTTGACACGATCGGGTTGCCGGCCTTGAGCGGCGCGGACACATCCGCCGCGACTGAGCGCGAGAATCACGACAGCGCGCCGCTGTCGCCGCGTTCCGCCCGGCGCAAGGTCATGCTGATTGTGCTGGCCGGCGCATTGGCCCTCATCGGGCTGGTGGCGGGTGCCTATTATTTCGCGATGCGGCCGGTGACGCTGCGGATCGCGGTCGGCCCCGCCAACGGCGACGACGTCAAGGTGATCCAGGGGCTGGCGCAGGCGTTCGCCCGCCAGCAGGATTCCGTCCGGCTGCGCCTGGTGATCACCGACAGCGTCGGTGCAAGCGCCGCGGCCATCGCCGACCACACCGCCGATCTCGCTGTGGTGCGCGGCGATCTCGACGTGCCGAAGACCGCGCTGGCGGTGGCGACGCTGCGCCGGAACGTCGTGGTGCTGGTG
>JBASBO010000519.1:0-10753 GCA_049651165.1 Xanthobacteraceae bacterium
GTCAGGCGCCGGTGTCACCGTATTTTTCCGATCGCGGAAGACCGAGGCCGGTCGCGGCGTCCCCCGCCGTGGCCAGGGACCGCGGCTGCCGCGACCGCGAGCCGAGAATAACCTCGCGAAACGTCAGCAGGATGACGGAGAGCACGAACGGAACGATATAGTAGAGCAGCCGGAACAGCAGCATCCCGGCCAGCAGTTCCTCCTTGTCCATCTGCCACAGACCGACCAGCATGGCGGCGTCGAACACCCCGAGCCCGCCGGGCGAATGGCTGGCGAAGCCGAGCAACGTCGCCGAGACGAAGATCACCGCCACCACCACGAAGCCGACATCGGGCTCGGACGGCACCAGCATGTACATCGCCAGCGCGCAGAAGGAGAGATCGACGATGCCGATGGCGATCTGCAACAGCGTCAGCCCGCCGCCCGGCAGCACCACCGCCCACGGCCCGCGCCCGAACTGGCGCGGCCGCGCCGACACCCAGGCGACATAGCCGGCGAGCGCCAGCAGGATGGCGCAGGCCACGATGCGGTTGACCCACGGCGGCAGTTGATCGATCGCCGACGCGGCTTCCGGATGATAGGCGATGCCGAGCCCCAGCACGGCGGCGTTGCCGAGCCAGAAGGTCAGGCCGGCGACGAAGCAGATCTTGGTGACATCGACCGCGCTCAAACCGCGCGACGAATAGATGCGGTAGCGCACCGCGCCGCCGGTGAAGGCGCTGGCGCCGACATTGTGGCCGACCGAGTAACTGGTGAAGGCGGCGAGCGCACTGACCCGATAGGGCACCTCGGGATGGCCGATAGTGCGCAGCGCGAACAGATCGTAGAAGGTCAAAGTGAAATAGCTCGCCGCAACGAACGCGCCGGCCAGCGCGATCGAACGCAGGTCGCTGCGCCCGAGCGCGTCGATCACGCGATCGACGTCGATGGTGCGCAGCAGGTGGAACAGGATGTAGCAGGCGGTCGCGATCACGGCGAGGCTGATCACCACACCGAGCCGACGCAGGACCTGTCCGGCGCGCAGAACCTCCAGCGTCCTGCGAATGAGTTCCCGCATCCTAACCTCGAATGACGATGCCGCGCGGCATCCGGCCCGTAACCGGGGTCATGACCCCCGCGACACACGCTTCGGCAGCGCCGTGGTAGCGCGTTTCGGGGCGAAGGAAAACCGGATCGCCGGGGTCACGGGCAACTTTCACAGGCACCTTTCATGAGCGTCTTTCGCGGGCGTCGTTCATGTCCTCTCGTGATCCAAATCCCAAGGGCTCGCCGGATCGCACCCCGACCGCGCGCCGCCTGAATCGTCATACGAGAAACCCGTTGCCGAAACATCATCGCCGGTCTTCGCGCCGTCAACCCTGCCACCCTGCGGCACAGCGCTCCATGCGGCGCGACGCCTCCTTCATCGGCGCACCCAGCCCTCCCGGCGCTTTCGGGTATCGGGCCCGGCAACGAATGTCAGGGCTCGGGGCTCGGGCCGGGCTGATCGGGCGACACCGGGACGCGCCCGGCCGCAACCTGCCGCGCCACGACGCGATCGCGCAAGGCCGAGCCGATAGCACACCCCACCAGATAGGAAGCAAACATGACCAGACCAAGATCGAGCCAGTAGCCGGGGCGGCCGGGAACGACGCGCGCCACCGCGATGCCGATCGCCACCACCAGCGCCAGCGCGATGCGCTGAACGGTCGCCTTGGACAGCCCCTCGCCGTGCTGGACCACGGCGATCCAGCCCATCGCCAGCCCCAGCAGCAGCGCGCCGACCAGCCAGCCCCAATGAAAGGTCATGAAAGCGGTCATCGCGCTCACCTCACCAGAAAATCGATGCGGCGGTTGCGCGCCTTGCCGGCCTCATTGTCGTTGTCGGCGATCGGCTGGGAACTGCCCATTCCCGAAGTTTTGAAGCGGTCGGCGGGCAGCCCGGCCTTGACCAGATAATCGGCCACCGCCTTGGCGCGCGCCTCCGACAACGCCTGATTGGCGGCGGGGTCGCCGTCGCTGTCGGTGTGGCCCACGATCTCGATGGCCGCCGCCGGACAGCGCAGCGCGATCTCGGCGAGGCGGTCGAGCAGCCCGGCGGAATCGGCGCTGATGGTGGCGCTGCCGGATTCGAAGCGGATGCGAGCCTGACCCAGCACCTCCGAGAACAGCCGCTGGCATACCCCGGCATCGACCGGCGCGGCGGCCGGCTTGACCGAAATCTCGGCCTTGGCCTTCCAGCCTTCCGGCAGGTCCTTGGCGAGGCTTTGGCGGATCTGGTTGGCGGCGCCGTCGAACAGCGCGTCGCCGGACAGCTTGATCTCGCGGTCGGCGATTTCCAGCGAACCGGTGGAGAGCCGCGACAGCGCGCCCAGCGCGCGGGTCACCGCCTCGGCGAATCCCTTGGGCGCGCCGATGCTGGCCTTCAACGCGTCATTCACCTTCTCGCCGAAAAACTTGCGCTGCGCCGCCTCGACCAGCGCGGCGTGAGCGGCGTTGTCGGGCACGTAGCCGCTCAGCGTCAGAGTGCCGGCGACCGGGTCCTTGTTGGCCTGAAACACGTAAGGCGGCGCGGCGATATCGTTGGCGGCGACCGAATAGCCCTCGGGCAGGTTACGCAAGGCCGACCAGATCGCCTCGCGGCCACCCAGATCGCGCGCCATTCCCGACAGGCTGACGGTCTTGTCGGACAGCGTCACCTTGCCTTCCTTCAGCCGCGCGATCTGCTCGATCAGCAACAGCACCGCGGCGTCGAAACGCGACGGCGCGCCGCGCGCGAAGCCGGTGCGGTCCACCACCTCGACGCCGTTGAGCGCCGCCCGCGCGGCATCAAAAAGCCGCGCCTTGATCGCCGGCAGCGGCGTCGCGCCGCTCAGCGTCACCCGCACCACGTCGCGTTCGGCCGACCAGACGTAAGGCTTCGCTTCAGGCACCAGGCGGGTGTTGTCATTGACGAGGCGAACGCCGGGCACCGCCTCGACCGAGGCGAGCGCGCTGCGCCGCCCTTCCTCCGAGAAGGCGTCGGCGGAGAACGTGACGTCGCGGCCGGCGACATCGATCCGCGTTTTGTCGAGAACGTCGCTTTTCAGCGCGGCCGTAGACGCGGCCGCAAGCTCCTGCTCAAGCGGCACGGTTTTATCCCATGCCGCCCAAAGCCATAGCGCGGCAAGCGGAACGAGACCCGGCCACCACTTCCTGCTCCACTTGAAAAGTCCGCGCATTCGATTCCCTACGGGTCCTGAAACGGAGTGAAAACAAATGCTTGGAACGCTGTCAATTTCGAAATGCGCCGCATTGACGCATTCCGCCGAAGTCGTCGAACAAGGGCTTGTCCGAAGCGACGAACAAGGTAGGCTCGCGCCGCGTCGGCTGGAAGCCTCGCACGCCCGCGAGGCCACGATTGATCGAACGATCGGATTGGAATGACGTCTTTTCGCGAGCGGGTGATACGTTCGGGTCTTAGCGCGCTGCATCTGACCGGCGCCCACCATCTGCTACGGCCGATGCTCGCCGGCGTCGGCAGCATCTTCATGCTGCATCATGTCCGCCCGCGTCGCGAGGTCGCGTTCCAGCCGAACCATCACCTGGAGATCGCGCCCGGCTTTCTGCGCGCGGCGCTCCTGCATCTGCGCCGCAGCGGCATCGATCTCGTCTCTCCCGACGAAATGCGCCGCCGGCTCGCCGCGCGCGATTTCAAACGCCGCTTCGCCTGCTTCACCCTCGACGACGGCTACCGCGACAATCGCGATTACGCCGCGCCGGTGCTGCGCGAATTTGGCGCACCCTACGCGGTCTACGTCGCCAGCGATTTCGCGAACGGCACCGGCCGGATGTGGTGGGTGGCGCTGGAGCGGGTGCTGGCGCGCGCCGACTCCATCGAAACCGATATCGGCGGCGTCGCGACGCGCCTCGACACCGGCACGCTTGAGGGCAAGCAGGCGGCCTTCGCCTATCTTCATGAAGGACTGCGCCGGTTGCCCGACAGCGCCACCATCAACCGCGAGGTCGACGCGCTGTGCGCCCGCCACGGCATCGACGCGACGACCATCAGCCGCGAACTGTGCCTGTCATGGGACGAACTGAAGACGTTCGCCGCCGCCGAGCCGCTGCTCACCGTCGGCGCCCATTCCGTCACCCACGACAACCTCGCCAAGCAGAGCGAGGCCGAGGCGCTCAGTGAAATCACCACCAACCGCGCCGACATCGAAGCGGCGCTGCAACGGCCGGTGAAGCATCTCGCCTACCCCTATGGCGACAAGATCGCCGCCGGGCCGCGCGAGTTCGCGCTGGCGCGCCGCGCCGGCTTCGATACCGCGGTGACGACGCGGCCCGGCATGGTCTTCGCCGAAAACGCTGCCCATCCGACCGCGCTGCCGCGCATCTCCCTCAACGGCAATTATCAGGACGAGCGCTACCTGCCGGTGTTGACCTCGGGCACCGCGACGGCGCTATGGAACCGGTTCCGCCGCGTTGATGTCGCCTAAGATACTGATTCCATTAAAATAAAAATAAGATAGCGCCCGACGCCTCCGTCGCGCTGCTGATTCCGCTACTAAAAGATATAAATTATTTACATCTATTTGCGCCGCAGGCCTTGCCAGTGCCGGCAACGGGTGGTTCAGATAAGAACAGTTCTAGTCTATCCAGCAGGGACTATCTCATGAGCGACACTTGGCTTCCTTCTCTCAAGACCGAAACCCCGCAGGCCGGCTTCGAACTGGCGGTGAAGCTGTCGCGCGTCGGCGTCAAGTATACCCAGCCGTCCGACGAAGTGCGCTCCAGCCTGCGCGGCGCCTACGATCATGACACCGCGCAACTGATCGCGTCGTCGCATGTCATCGCCGTGCATTTCCAGACCATCGCCGCCGCCAACAACTACTGGCGCTGAAGGCTGACGCCGCCCGCCTTGACTTGCCTCCCGCCACCGGGACTAATTCCCCGCCATCAACGGGAGACACCATGTTCAAGGATCTGTTTTCGCTTCAAGGCCGCGTCGCGCTGGTGACCGGCGGTTCGCGCGGCATCGGCAAGATGATCGCCGCGGGCTTCCTCGCCTACGGCGCGTCGAAGGTCTACATCACCGCGCGCAAGGCCGGCCCCTGCGAGGAGACGGCGAACGAACTGACCGCCGCCTATGACGGCGAGTGCATCGCGCTGCCGATCGACATGTCCACGGTTGAAGGCTGCAACGCGCTCGCCGAGGAATTCATGAAGCGCGAGCAGAAGCTCGACATCCTTGTCAACAACGCCGGCTCGGCCTGGGGCTCGACCTTCGACGAGTTTCCGGAGAGCGGCTGGGACAAGGTGATGAACCTCAACGTCAAGTCGCTGTTCTTCCTCACCAAGGCGCTGGCGAAACCGCTGCGCGCGGCGGCGACGAAGGAGAAGCCCGGCAAGGTCATCAACATCGCCTCGATCGACGGCCTCTCGGTCAATCCGATGGAGACGTATTCCTATCAGGCCAGCAAGGCCGCGGTGATCCACCTGACCCGGCGCATGGCGGCGCGGCTGATCCAGGATCACATCGTCGTCACCGCGATCTGTCCCGGCGCATTCGCCTCCGATATGAACCGCGCGGCGCGCGATCAGGCCGACAAGATCTCGCAGTGGATTCCGGCCAAGCGCATCGGCAACGACGAGGACATGGCGGGCCTTGCGATCTATCTCGCCTCGCGCGCCGGCGACTACGTGGTCGGCAACGCCATCGCGGTTGACGGCGGCATCGTCTACGCTCACCTCAGCGTCCCCGTCTCGGGGGAGTGAGGCAACGCGCCGTCGAGCCGTCTCCTTCGCCGACCGTATGACGCGGTCGGCGATAGCGGCCGCGCTTGTGCATGACTGCTTGTGCATGACAAGCGCGCGCCGGATACTTGACGATCGTCGCGCCGCTGCCGGCGCGGATCGTTTCAAAGGTGAGCGACGATGAGTTATCGCATCTTTCTTGCCGGCGCCACCGGCGCAATCGGCCAGCGCCTGATTCCGCTGCTGCGCGATGCCGGTCATCACGTCGTCGGGACAACGCGGTTCGAGTCAAAAGCCGAAACGCTGCGCCGGCTGGGCGCCGAGCCCGCGGTGGTGGACGTGTACGACGCCGCGGCGCTGACGGAAGCCGTCGCCGCCGCGCGGCCGCAGATCGTCATCCATCAACTGACCGACCTGCCGCCGGGCCTCGATCCCGCGAGGATGGCCGACGCCATCGGCCGCAACACCCGCATCCGCATCGAAGGCACCCGCAACCTGATCGCCGCCGCCATCGCCGCCGGCGCAACGCGACTGATCGCGCAAAGCCTGGCCTGGATGTACGCGCCGGGGCCGCAGCCGCACGCGGAAAGCGATCCGCTCGATCACGCGGCGGACGGTCCGCGCGGCGTGTCGCTCGCCGGCGTGGTGTCGCTGGAAACCCAGACCCTGCAATCGCCGCCGCTCGACGGCATCGTGCTGCGCTACGGCCAGTTGCACGGCCCCGGCACCGGCAGCGACACACCGCGCGCCGTCGCGCCGCTGCATGTCGATGCCGCGGCTTACGCGGCGCTGTTGGCGATCGATCGCGGCGCGCCCGGCATCTACAACATCGCCGGGCCGAACGATCTGGTCGCAACCGGCAAGGCGCAGCGCGACCTCGGCTGGCGCGCCGACTTCCGCTTGCCGGCATAGTCCTGCTTTACAGTCGGTGGAACCGCCGCCGTGAACTTTCCCGGCAATCCGCACGACAGACGCCGGCGGCCCGCAGGCCGCGACAAATTCCTCCCATCGGACTATCATGCCGCCAGCGGCGTTCGCGCGCTGCGTGCAGAGCCGATCCGAGCAGTGACGGAACCACATCATGGCCGACCAGGACGATGTCCTCCACCTGATCGACGACACCGGACCCGCCGCTCCCTCGTCCCCCGCCCGAAAATGGAAAATCGCGGTCATCGACGACGACCCCGCGGTCCATGAAGGCACCCGCTTCGCGCTGAGCGATTACGTTCTGAACGGCCAGGGCCTCGACATCCTCTCGGCCTATTCCGCCGCCGAGGGCCGCGAACTGATGCGCAAGCACACCGACATCGCGGCGGTGCTGCTCGACGTCATCATGGAAACCGATTCCGCCGGGCTTGACCTCGTCGAATACATCCGCAACGAGATCCGCAACGAGACCGTGCGCATCGTGCTGCGCACCGGCCAACCCGGTCAGGCGCCCGAGCGCCGCGTGATCGTCGATTACGACATCAACGACTACAAGGCCAAGACCGAACTGACCGCCGACAAGCTGTTCACCTCGCTGACCGCGGCGTTGCGCAGCTATCAGCAGCTCGAACGCATGGTGCAGACCCGGCGCGGCCTCGAAATCATCATCGACGCCGCCTCGACGCTTTACGACTTCAAGTCGATGCAGCGGCTGGCGGAGGGCGTGCTGACGCAAATCTCGTCGCTGCTCAACGTCGATTGCGCCGGCATCCTGGTGCTGCGCGACGGCGGCAACGTCAGCGACGATTTCGCGGTGCTTGCCGGCTCCGGCTGCTACAGCCGCTTCATCGGCAGCGCCGGGCCGGGCAGACTCGACAACGATCTGCGCCAGATGGTCGAGGACGCCTTCCGCCGCCGCAGGCACGAGTTCGCCGATCACCGCACCGTGCTCTATATCCGCACCGGCAGCGGCCGCGAGGTGGTGGTGCTACTGCAAGCCGAGCGGCCGCTGTCGGAAACCGACCGTGCGCTGGTGGAGATTTTCGGCAGCCGGCTGTCGATCGCGTTCGACAACGTCATCCTCTACCAGCAGCTTCACGAGGCCAACACCCGGCTGGAGGACCGCGTGGCGCAACGCACCCGCGCGCTGATGCTGGCCAACCGGCGACTGTCGGCCCAGTGGCTGCGGCTCCAGCGCGCCAACGGCTTCAAGAATGAAATCCTCGGCACCGTCGCCCACGACCTGAAGAATCCGCTCAGCGTCATCCTCGGCCGCACCGAGATGCTGAGTGAACTGATCGGCGCCGACGCCTCGCGCGACAGCATCGCCGCGCAAGTCACCCACATCCGCGACGCCACGCGGCGGCTGACCTCGATGGTCGATCACCTGATTTCCGACGCCATGGCCGACGCTTTCGACATCACCATCCGCCGCGAGCCGGTGGACATCGCCGCGCTGGTGACCGAGGTCGCCGAGGCCAACCGGCTGTCCGCCGCCAACAAGCAGCAGGTCATCGCGGTGTCGGCCCCGCCCGACCGCCAGACCATGTGCGACGCCGACCGCATGAGGGAGGCGATCGACAACCTCGTCAGCAACGCCATCAAGTACAGCCCGATCGGCGGCGATATCGCGCTGGGCGTGGTCTACGAGCCCGACCATGTGACCATTCGCGTCACCGATCAGGGCGCGGGACTGTCGCCCGAGGACCTCGGCCGGCTGTTCGGCCGTTTCCAGCGGCTGTCCGCCAAGCCCACCGCCGGCGAAAGCTCCACCGGCCTCGGGCTATCGATTGTTAAACGCATTGTCGATATGCACGGCGGGACCATCGCCGCCGACAGCCCCGGCCCCGGTCAGGGCGCTACCTTCACGATCCGACTTCCGGTGACCTCCGCAACATGACATGAGCCAGAGCCCGCACATCATCATCGTCGACGACGAAGCCCCGGCCCGCGAGATGGTCGGCGACTATCTGCGGATGCACGGCTTCGCGGTGACGCTGTGCGACGGCGGCGCCAGCCTGCGCGACACCATCGCCGCCGGCCTGCCCGATCTGGTGGTGCTCGACCTCAACATGCCGGAGGAGGACGGCCTGTCCATCATCCGCGACCTCAAGGCCCGCACCAACGTCCCGGTCATCATGCTGACCGCCACCGCGAGCCCGATCGACCGCGTCGTCGGGCTCGAACTGGGGGCCGACGACTACGTCGCCAAACCCTGCGAACTGCGCGAACTGATGGCGCGCATCCGCTCCGTGCTGCGGCGCACCAACACCGCCGGCCAGCCCGGCGCCGCGGCCGCTCCCGCAGCCGCAAAACCCGCCGACCGCCATCTGGTGCGCTTCGGTACCCGCTGGCTCGACCTCGACGCCCAGGCGCTGCGCGACGACGAGGGCAACGAGCACCCGCTGACGGCGTCGGAATTCGGCCTGTTGAAGGTGTTCGCCGCCAATCCCAAGCGGGTTTTGTCGCGCGAGCGTCTGCTGGAACTGGCCAATGCCCGCGACGCCGAGGCGTTCGACCGCGCCGTCGATCTGCGGATCATGCGGATCCGGCGCAAGATCGAGCCCGATCCGGCCAAACCCTCGGTGATCCGCACCATTCGCGGCGGCGGCTACCTGTTCAGCCCGGCCGGGGACAAGGCATAGAATCGCGACATTTTATTGCGCCGCGCCGCAACATTCTGTCCCGAATGTTTCATTTTGCAATGCGAAACGAAACAATCCTTTCACCGACGAAACCTTTTTCTCCCTGGCACGGAAATGTTCTGAAACACCCGCCGGATAGAAATCTCCCTCAACAACGCCGCAAAAAGCGACACAGGGAGCCGGTCATGCACAACATCATCGCCATCAATGCCGCCGCGCGGCAGGGGATTTTGGCCGCGCAGGCAACCTCCGATGACATGCTGCTGGAGGGGATCGCCGACGGCAACACGTCCGCGATGCACATCCTTTACGCCCGCCACCGCGTCCGGGTGTACCGTTTCGTGCTGCGCATGGTGCACGACGTCACTACCGCGGAAGACCTTGTCAGCCAGGTGTTCCTCGACGTGTGGCGGACCGCCGGCCAGTTCGAGGGCCGCGCCCAGGTCTCGACCTGGCTGCTGTCGATCGCCCGCTTCAAGGCGCTGACCGCGCTGCGCCAGCGGACCCACGAGGACCTCGATCAGGAGAAGGTGCAGGAGAGCATCGACCACGCCGACACGCCCGAGGCCGCGCTGGAGCGCAGCAAGACCCGCGCCATCCTGCGTGCCTGCATCGCCAAGCTGTCGCCGGCGCATCGCGAGATCATCGACCTCGTCTACTACCACGAGATGTCGGTCGAGGAGGCCGGCCGGATCATCGGCATCCCGCAGAGCACGGTGAAGACCCGGATGTTCTACGCCCGCAAGCAACTCGCCGAACTGCTCAAGAATTCGGGCATCGACAGCATCGCCGCCTGACCCGGCCGCGACCGCAAAACCTCCAGGCCCGCCCCGACCCGGCCGCGATGCCCCCGCGGCCGGATCGCGCGTTATGGTCGGCGCGCATGGGCACACCGCCGTGGCTCACGTTGACGGCGGCGCGGGATGCGGTACATCGCCGGCCATGCCTTCCGCCGCCGCCCGCTCGTCGATATTGCACACCCTGGAAACCCTGCTGCTCGGCACCGCCGGGGGATTGCTGTTTCAGTGGGCGCAACTGCCGGGCGGCCTGATCTCGGGCGCGATGATCACCGTCGCGGTCGCGGCGCTCGCCGGCCGGCCGCTGAAGATGCCGCCGCTGCTCACCCAGGTCGTGCTGGTGCTGCTCGGCATCTCGCTCGGTTCGCTGGTGTCGCGCCAGATGCTCCAGGACATCAGCGCCTATCCGCTGACGATCTCGCTATTGGCGCTTGCCACGATCTGCGCCACGTTCGGCAGCAACGTCTATCTGCAACGGGTTCACGGCTGGGACCGCACCTCGGCGCTGCTCGCCGGCAGTCCGGGCGCGCTGTCGCAGATCGTGATGCTGGCGAGCGAGCGCGACGCCAACGTCGCCGGCATCGCCGTGGTGCAGACCATGCGCGTCATCATCCTGACCGCCGGCCTGCCGCTGCTGCTGGCGGCCGGCGGGCTGTCGCTGCC
>JBASBO010000520.1:0-5770 GCA_049651165.1 Xanthobacteraceae bacterium
GTCGAGTGCGGCCAGCGCCGCCGCGTTCGCTGCCGACGGCTTGGCGGGCACGTCGACGCCGGCGATCGGCTTGATCTCCACGCCCTGATGTGCGGCGACCATGATGTCGTGCCAGGTCTGCGCCGGCAGCGAGCCGCCGGTCATGCGGTTGGTCGGTGAGTAATCGTCGTTGCCGTACCACACCGCGCAGGTGAAGTTGCCGGTGTAGCCGACGAACCAGGCGTCGCGATAATTGTTGGTGGTGCCGGTCTTGCCCGCGGTCGGAATGCCGTCGAGCGCGGCGCGGCGCGCGGTGCCCTCGCTGACGACGTGACTCATCATGCCGGCCATGTCGGCGGCGACGGATGCCGGGATCGCCTGCCGCGGCTCCGGTCCGTCGCGGTCCCAGCGCCACACCAGATCGCCCATGCCGGTGCGCACTTCGAGAACCGCATGCGGCGTCACCGCCTTGCCCTTGTTGGGGAAGGTGGCATAGGCGACGGCGTGTTCGAGCACGTTGACTTCGTCGGCGCCGATCGGCAGCGACGGCGTATCGGGCAGCGGCGACTTGATGCCGAACTTGCGCGCGACCTCGACGATCTTGGCGCGGCCCGCTTTCGGGCCGCCCTTGCCGCCGAGCGCGATCGACAGCTTCACCGGCACGACGTTGATCGAGCGGGTGATCGCCTGCGTCAGCGTCACCGAGCCGGAATAGGAGTGGCCGTAGTTCTGCGGGCACCAGTTGCCGATGCACACCGGGCCGTCGACGATGCGCGAGTCCGGCTTGTAGCCGTTGAGCAGCGCGGTCGTATAGACATACGGCTTGAACGAGGAGCCGGGCTGGCGCATCGCATCCACGGCGCGGTTGAACTGACTGGCGCCATAGTCGCGGCCGCCGACCATCGCGCGCACGCCGCCGTCGAGATCGGCGAGCACGGTCGCCGCTTGCGTGGCGTGATAATCGCGGCCGAACTGGCGCAACTGGTTTTCAACCGCGGCTTCGGCGGCGTGCTGCACGTTCATGTCGATCGCGGTGCGCACCACGAACACGCGCTCGGTGTAGGATTTCGGAAACGTATCGACGACCTTGCGCATCTCGTCGAAGGCCCAGTCGAGATAGTAGTTCGGCGAGTTCTCGTCGCGGCGGTCGACGGCGGTGGCCGGATTGCGCCGCGCGCCGAACACCTGACCTTCGGTCATGAAGCCGGCCTCGACCATGTTGTCGAGCACGACGTTGGCGCGCGCGCGCGCCGCCGGCAGGTTGATGTGCGGTGCGTATTTGGTCGGCGCCTTGAACAGGCCGGCGAGCATCGCCGCTTCCGCGAGATTGACGTCGCGCACCGATTTGTTGAAGTAGAAATGCGCCGCGCCGTCGACGCCGAAGGTGCCGCCGCCCATATAGGCGCGGTCGAGATAGAGTTTCAGGATTTCGTTCTTGGTCAGCCGCGTCTCAAGCCAGATGGCGAGGAAGGCTTCGTTGACCTTGCGCTCGATGGTGCGCTCGTTGCTGAGAAACAGGTTCTTCGCGAGTTGCTGGGTGATCGACGATCCGCCCTGCCGCACGCCGCCGGCCTGCGCGTTGGTGACTAATGCGCGGAAGGTGCCGGCGACGTCGATGCCGAAGTGATCGTAGAAGCGGCGGTCCTCGGTCGAGAGCGTCGCCTTGATGAGGTTGTCGGGAAAGTCCTCCAGCGGAATCGCATCGTTGTGCTTGATGCCGCGGCTGCCGATCGGATTGCCGTAGCGGTCGAGGAAGGTCACCGCAAGATCGGACTTCTTCAGCCAGTTGTCGTCGGCGGTTTCGCGAAACGCCGGCACCGCGAGCGCAAGTAACAGGATCAGACCCGCAAGCCCGATCGTCGCGGCTTCCGACAACGGCTCGATGAAAATCCAGCGCTTCCAGCGGCCGACATAGAAGCGATCCATGAAAGCGGAATAGCGTTCGTAGAGTTCGCGGCTCGCAGCACCTGACGCGAACACGCTGGAATCGATGCGCGCGTCGAGGTCCAGCAGCGCGTGCCGGATTCGTTGTTTCCAGTCGGTCGGCAACAGATGGCGCACCGGGACCCTTGACCTTCGCGGCGTTCGAACGCCCGGCCTGAGCGCTCTCACACGTCATCCGGGAATCTTGCGGCAATCCCGTGGCGCTTTTGCGTCCGGGCCGGCGCGGCCATCTTCTAGCCGAGCGCGAGCCATAAACCAATGGTGTCGTTGGCTTTTCCGCCGATAGCGTGAACCGCGCCGGGGCGCCTTGCGGGACGTCCGGGGATAGCCGGCCGGCTGATCGCTTGCGCGGCGGGGCGGGCAGCCTCTACACCATGCCGGACAACCTCGTACGGACTCCTCGACGACATGACACGCAAACCGCCGCCGCCGTCCCCTCAGGAGGGTTTCTTCTGGAAAACCAAGACGTTGGAAGAAATGACCGACGCCGAATGGGAAAGCCTGTGCGACGGCTGCGCCCGTTGCTGCCTGGAAAAGCTCGAGGATAAGGACACCGGCAAGATCTATTTCACCCATGTCTCGTGCAAACTGCTCGATGCCGGAACCTGCAGCTGCAAGGACTACGCCCATCGTTCAGACAAGGTCGCCGACTGCGTGCGGCTGACGCCGGAGAACGTCCGCACCCTGAACTGGCTGCCGCCGAGCTGCGCCTACAAGCTGGTGGCGGAGGGGCGGGACCTCTACTGGTGGCACCCGCTGATCTCCGGCGATCCGAACACTGTTCACGAAGCCGGGGTGTCGGTGCGCGGGCGGGTGTTCGGCACCGAGGACGACGTTCCCGATTCGGAGTTGGAGGATCACATCGTGCGCTGGCCGGGGCTGCTGCCGAAGCGGGCGCGGCTGAAGAAGCGGCCGGCCTGATTGGGCGGCCGGCGGCTGTCACAACCCTGTCATCGCGTATGCAGCGCCGCGCGCCACCCATGCGCCGGACCGGCTGGGCGGATCACGTTTCGCCCGCTAAGGAATTGCGGGGTGACCGTGCGGCACCCGCGGCGCAAGGGCGCCGGGCCATCTTTCAGCAATTGCGATGAACACGTTCGAACCCCAGGACAGCGGATCGGGTGAGGTGCGTCCTTTGTCCGACAGCGAGGCGCGGCGGCTCGCCGACGAGTTGATCGAACGCGACGGCGGCGATGACGCGCCGCCGCCCGCGGCGCTGACCAGGCGCGAGGTTCACACCATCCTGATGAGCCTGATGCTGACGATGTTCCTGGCCGCGCTGGACCAGACCATCGTCGCCACCGCGCTGCCGACCATCGGCAGCCAGTTCAGCGACGCCGCCAACCTGTCGTGGATCATCACCGCCTATCTCCTGGCCTCGACCGCGGTGGCGCCGGTGTTCGGCACCTTGAGCGACATCTACGGCCGCAAGGCGATGCTGGTGCTGGCGCTCGGCCTGTTCATCGCCGGATCGGTGGTGTGCGCGCTGGCCCCCAGCATCACCGTGCTGATTCTGGCGCGCGGTCTTCAGGGGCTCGGCGGCGGCGGCATCATGCCGATCGTCCAGACCATCATCTCCGACGTCGTCAGCCCGCGCGAGCGCGGCCAGTATCAAGCCTATTTCAGCGGCGTGTGGGTGGCGGCCGGCATCGGCGGGCCGATCCTCGGCGGGGTGTTCGCCGAGCATCTGCACTGGTCGATGATCTTCTGGATCAACCTGCCGCTGGCGGCGGCCGGGCTGGCGCTATTGTTGCCGCGCATGAAGCGGATCCCGGTGTTCCATCGCCGCCGCAAGGTGGACTGGCTCGGCGGCGTGCTGCTGATGGCGGCGGCGGTGATCCTGACGCTGCTTTTAACCTGGGGCGGCACGCGGATCGCGTGGTCGTCGCCGCAGGCGCTGGCGATGCTTGGCGCGACGGTGGCGCTGGCGTCGCTGTTCGTCTGGCACGCGCTGCGGATCGACGAGCCGTTCCTGCCGCTGCCGCTGCTTGGCGGCCGCGTGGTGCCGTTCGGCATCCTCGCCGGCGGCTGCGCGGTGGGCGCGGTGGTCGGGCTGACGGTGCATCTGCCGATCTATTACCTCGTGGTCTATGGCCTGAGCGCGAGCGAGGCCGGCCTGGCGCTGATCCCGCTGGTGGCGGTGTCGGTGCTGGGCGCATGGACGGCGGGGCGGGTGATGGTGACGCTGCCGCGCTACAAGCTCGCCGCCGTGATCGGCACCGGCATCGGCGTGGTGATGGGGCTGGTGATGACGGTGACGACGCTGCCGCTGTGGGGGTTGCTGACGGTGCTGTCGGCGTTCGCCTTCGGGCTCGGCACCACGTTTCCGGTCTGCATCGTCTCGATCCAGAACGCGGTGGCGCGGCCGCAGATCGGCACCGTGACCGGGGCGATGAACTTCTTCCGCGCGTTGATGGCGTCGTTCACGGTGGCGGCGATGACGGCGGCGCTTCTGATCGCGCTGGGGCAGGGCGTGGCCGCGCCCGACGCCGCCGGCCACGGCGTCGCCGCCGACGCCTTCCACGACGCCACCCCCGCCGAGATGATCGCGGCCTTCCGTTACGTGTTCGGCGTGGCGGTGGCGCTGATCACCGTCGGCTTCCTGTGCATGGTGGTGATGGAGGAGCGCCCGCTGGCCGGGCCTTCGGCCGCGCCGCCGGTCGAGATGGCCGAGTGACTGGCGGAGTAAGGGCGGGTGTGCAAAGCATCAACGGAATCGGTGGCATTCGAGCGATCCGTCGGTGATGCCGTTAGCGCGCGGGCAATCTTTTGCCGCTAATGTCATTCCGTATCCATTGCCCTTGTCCGAAAGGCGGGGACCGCGCATCCGATCACAGGAGATATCCGTGCGGCCGTTATTCAGGCGATTCCTCAGCGACCAGTCCGCAGCCACCGCCATCGAATACGCGCTGATCGCGATGGGGATCGCGGTGGCGATCGTCGCCGTCGTACAGGCGCTCGGCACCACGCTCGCCGGAAGCTACCAGCGCGTCGAGCGAGGGGTGGACGGGATCGGGAAGTAAACCGGTCGGGCGACAGTCGGCGGTCTGCGCATTTAGGAATTTATCCCTTGACAGCGTGACGCTGCTCGGGTAAGGTTACGTCATGCTCCACAATTGGGTTCGGCGGCGAGGCACGGCGAGACATTGCCGCGCCGCTCGCGCGACGGGTTCCATGTCGCCTTCAACCTGTTGAGCAGGAACATTCATTCTTCGCCATGCGTTGCCTCGATGTCGATCCGGAACGAGCGGTCGGCAGCAGAGCCTTTCCGCTTCTGGCAAAGCCAGAAGCGGGCTCTGCCCTCACACTTTGACGCGTTTTCTTCACGCGAACCGGTACCCACTTCGCTTGAAAACGCTATGGATGAAACGCGGTTTCCAGGGTGAAGATGCGATGCCAACCAAGAAGCATGGACAGATCGTCAAAACGCCGACCGAGGCGCGCCAGGCTGAACCGGGACCGTCGATGCTCGCCCTGCTGATGGTCAGCACGGGCCTGGCCATCGTCATCCTCGGTATCATCTGGGTGGTCTTCTTTCAGAATTAGAGCCCTTCGGCTTCTGACGGAATCATCACGCGTCATGCGCGGACTTGATCCGCGCATCCATCTTCTTCAAAAAGATGGATTGCCGGGTCAAGCCCGGCAATGACGTTTCCGTCAAAATATGAAACGCTTGAAGGAACATCCGCGCACCGCGACGCTGGAGCGCGGCGGCGAAGCCGGGACGGATAGCCGGATTTCCATCCGGCCGTGACGATTGATAACGCTCGCGTGGCAGCGCGGGCGCGTGGGGCAATTCCGACATGGCGGCGAAACGCACGACAAAACCGGCACGGCCGCCGGAGGG
>JBASBO010000521.1:0-6027 GCA_049651165.1 Xanthobacteraceae bacterium
CCCGCGCAGCGCCTGTCCCGGCGGCTCGCCGCGCTCGCGCACCCGCGTCACCCAGTCGAGCGCGTTCTTCAGCAGCGGCGGCGGCGAGGAGTTGTATTCCGGGCTGACCAGCAGCACGCCGTCGTGCGCGCCGATCAGCCGCTTGAGATTGACCGCCGGCGTCGGCACGCCGGAACTCGCTTCGAGATCGCCGTCGTAGATCGGCAGCGGATAGTCGGCGAGCGAGATCAGCGAGACGTCGGCGCCGGTCTCGACCAGTTCGGCCATCGCCGCGCCCGCCAGCCGCACGTTGTGCGAGCCGGTCCGCAGCGAGCCCGGGATCACCAGGATTTTCACCGGGTTCATGCTTGAGGCCGCCTCGGGTCAGGTCGCATGGGTTACGTCGTATCCGGCTTCCCCTTCGCCGTATCCGGGGAAGGGGTCAGCCCTTGCGGTAGACCCAGACCCGCGCCGGCGGAAGATTCATCCAGATGCGTTCCGATGCTTCGGTCGCCACCCCCGGCAGCGATTTCGGGATCGGCGGCGTCACCGAATAGGTGAACTGCACGAACGGCGCTCCCGGCGTCAACGCCGAGAAGGCGTCGCGGATCAGTTTCAGCCGGGTCAGCATCGGCTTGGTGACCAGCGGCAGGCCAGACACCACCGCCGAGGCCGGCGCTTTAAGCACTTTTCCCAGCGCGTCCCGCAGCGCGTAGGCGTCGCCCTGCACCACGGTGGCCTGCGGATAGCGATCACGCAGCAGCGCGCAGAAGCCGGGATTGTATTCCACCAGCACCAGCCGATTTTGCTCGACGCCGTGCTCGATCAGCGCGTTGGTGATGGCTCCGGTGCCCGGCCCCAGTTCGACCACCGGTCCCGACGCATGGGCATCGACATAGTGCGCCATGGTGCGGGCGAGCACGCGGCTCGACGGCATCACCGCGCCCATGTGCAGCGGCTTCTCGATCCATGAGCGGAGAAAGCGGACCTCGTCGTCGAGACGGGGCTGCTTCTTCAACGCGCGCACGGATGAGTGAAGGGACATTTCGTACCCAGAAAGGGGTCACGGCGACGGGATATCAACTTCCAGTCACAAAGACGTAACGCGCGCCGCGAAACCGGTCAAGCGAAAGGCTTATTGCGCGGCGCTGCGACTGCCGAAGAAGTCCTTGACCTTGGTGAAGAAACCCACCGCCTCCGGCTGCGTCGCGCCGGACGACAGCTTCTCGAACTCGGCCAGAAGTTCCTGCTGCTTGCGGGTGAGGTTCTGCGGCGTCTCGACCGCAACCTGCACGTACATGTCGCCGGTCTGCCGGGAACGCAAGATAGGCATACCCTTGCCGGCGATGCGGAAGCGGCGGCCGGACTGGGTGCCGGAGGGCACTTTGACCTTGGCCTTGCTCTTGTCGATGGTTGGAACCTCGAACTCGCCGCCGAGCGCCGCCGCCACCATCGAAATCGGAACCCGGCAGTGCAAATCCGCGCCGTCGCGCTGGAAGAAGGGGTGCGAGGCCAGCGACAGGAAGATGTAGAGATCGCCGGGCGGGCCGCCGTGAACGCCGGCCTCGCCTTCGTTGGCGAGCCGGATGCGGGTTCCGTCCTCGACGCCCGCCGGGATGTTGACCGAAAGCGTGCGGTCCCGTGTCACCCGTCCGGAACCCGAGCAGGACGGACACGCATCCTCGATCATCTGGCCGCGCCCCTGACAGCCGGGGCAGGTGCGCTCCAGCGTAAAGAAACCCTGGGCCTGACGGACGCGGCCGGCGCCGCCGCACATCGAGCAGGTCTTGGGCTTGGTGCCGGCCTTGGCCCCGGTGCCGGAACAGGATTCGCAGGTCACCGATACCGGGATCTCGATCTGCGCGGTCTTGCCGGCGAAGGCTTCCTCCAGCGTGATTTCCATGTTGTAGCGCAGGTCGGCGCCACGCTCGCGGCCGCCGCGGCCGCGCTGCCCGGCCATGCCGAACAGGTCCTCGAAGATGTCGGAGAACGACGACGCGAAGCCCGCGCCGAAGCCCGGTCCGCCGCCGCCATGGCCCTGCTCGAAGGCGGCATGGCCGAAGCGGTCGTAGGCCGCGCGCTTGTTGCCGTCCTTGAGGACTTCGTAGGCTTCGTTGATTTCCTTGAAGCGGACTTCGCTGGCCTTGTCGCCGGGATTGCGGTCCGGGTGCCACTTCATCGCGAGCTTGCGGAAGGCGGCCTTCAGGCCGGCGTCCGTAACCGTCCGTTCGACTTCGAGCGTCTCGTAATAGCAACGTTTCGCCGACATCAGCGTCCCCCGCAACCGCCGCCGCCGGAACGCGCCGCGCCACCCCCGAGCATTGCCGCTGTCCCCCCGGCCCCCGGGGCGCGCCCGGGGGCATTCGTCGCACAACCATCGAACGCCATGGCCGTCGATCCCTGACGGTTAGGCCGATTTCTTGTCGTTCTTGTCGTCGTCGACCTCGGTGAACTCGGCATCGACGACGTCGTCCTTCGCCGCGTCCTTGGCGGCGTCGCTCTCGGCCTGCTGCTTGTACATCGCCTCGCCGAGCTTCATCGACACCTGCGCCAGCGCGTTGCTCTTGGCCTGGATGGCCTCGGCATCGTCGCCCTTCAGCGCTTCCCGAAGATCGCTGAGCGCATCCTCGATGGCGCGGCGATCGCCGTCGGACACCTTGGAGCCGTGTTCGGCCAGCGCCTTCTCGGTCGAATGCACCAGCGCGTCGGCGTGATTCTTGGCGTCCACCGCCTCGCGGCGCTTCTTGTCCTCGGCGGCGTTGGCCTCGGCGTCCTTGACCATCTTCTCGATGTCGGCCTCCGACAGACCGCCCGACGCCTGGATGCGAATCTGCTGCTCCTTGCCGGTGGCCTTGTCCTTGGCCGAGACGTTGACGATGCCGTTGGCGTCGATGTCGAACGTCACCTCGATCTGCGGCATCCCGCGCGGGGCCGGCGGAATGCCCATCAGGTCGAACTGGCCGAGGACCTTGTTGTCGGCCGCCATCTCGCGCTCGCCCTGGAAGACGCGAATGGTGACGGCGTTCTGATTGTCCTCGGCGGTCGAGAACACCTGGCTTTTCTTGGTCGGGATTGTGGTGTTGCGGTCGATGATGCGGGTGAACACGCCGCCCAGCGTCTCGATGCCGAGCGACAGCGGCGTGACGTCGAGCAGCAGCACGTCCTTGACGTCGCCCTGCAACACGCCGGCCTGCACCGCCGCGCCGATCGCCACCACCTCGTCGGGGTTGACGCCCTTGTGCGGCTCCTTGCCGAAGAACTGCTTCACCACTTCCTGGATCTTCGGCATCCGGGTCATGCCGCCGACCAGAACCACCTCGGCGATTTCGCCCGCCGACAGGCCGGCATCCTTGAGCGCCTTCCGGCACGGCTCGATGGTCCTCTGCACCAGATCCTCGACCAGCGCCTCGAACTTGGCGCGCGTCAGCTTCATGGTCAGATGCTTGGGACCGGACTGATCGGCAGTGATGAACGGCAGGTTGATCTCGGTCTGCGCGATGGACGACAGCTCGATCTTGGCCTTCTCGGCCGCCTCCTTCAGGCGTTGCAGCGCGAGCTTGTCCTTGGTGAGGTCGATGCCCTGCTCCTTCTTGAACTCCGCCGCGAGATATTCGACCAGACGCATGTCGAAGTCTTCGCCGCCGAGGAAGGTGTCGCCGTTGGTCGATTTCACCTCGAACACGCCGTCGCCGATTTCCAGAATCGAGACGTCGAAGGTGCCGCCGCCGAGGTCGTAGACCGCGATGGTGCCCTGCTTGGCCTTGTCCAGACCGTAGGCGAGCGCCGCCGCGGTCGGCTCGTTGATGATGCGCAGCACTTCAAGGCCGGCGATCTTGCCGGCGTCCTTGGTGGCCTGGCGCTGGGCGTCGTTGAAATAGGCGGGGACGGTAATGACCGCCTGCTCGACCTTCTGGCCGAGATGGGCCTCGGCGGTCTCTTTCATCTTTTGCAGAATGAAGGCGGACACCTGCGAGGGCGAGTAGGTCTTGCCGTCGACCTCGACCCAGGCGTCGCCGTTGCCGGCCTTCGCGATCTTGTAGGGGACGAGCTTCTTGTCCTTCTCGACCATGGGGTCGTCGTAGCGGCGGCCGATCAGGCGCTTGACCGCGAAGATCGTGCGCTCCGGATTGGTGACGGCCTGGCGCTTGGCCGGCTGGCCGACCAGCCGCTCGCCATCGTCGGTAAAGGCGACGATCGACGGCGTGGTGCGCATCCCCTCGGCGTTCTCAATGACTTTCGCGGTCTTGCCGTCCATCACGGCAACGCACGAATTGGTCGTACCGAGATCGATCCCAATGACCTTTCCCATGGTCCTGATATCCTTCTTGTTGCGGCAGGTCGGCTGGGCCCTGACGGCGCCCCGGTCCAGACCCCCAAATATCGAATGTTTCGCGAGACTGCGATCGTGAGCCTCATATAGGAGGGGGGGTGTCGCCCGCAAGGACCGGCAACGCCCCTGATGCGCGAAAACGCCTGTTCGCGCGAAGATTTCCGCCCCCTCCGCCCGCGGCGATCCGGGACGCGGCGGGCTGCATGAAGCCGCCGCCGGTCCAGTCCCGAAACGGCCGGTTCGGAAAAGATATGCGATAACGTCTGCGAGAGGGAATGCTCTTGGCAAAGCCGCCGCCCTGGCCGACCATTGAACGGCCTCAATACGTACCCAATAGATTCGCCATGAAACAGCTTCTTCGCCTTGTCGCCATCGTCATCGCCACGCTGTGGGCGGGGCCGTCGTTCGCCGCCGATCCGGTCTACCCGCCGGGCTCGCGGCTCGGTCTGGTCCCGCTGGTCGGGCTCGCGCCTGCCAAATCCTTCGTCGGTTTCGAGACCGAGGATCGCGGTGTCCGGGTGCTGATGACCGAACTGCCGGCGGCGGCCTATCGCGAGGTCGAAGCGACGTTCAAGAAAAACCCCGACGGCGCCAACGGCATCAAGCCCGAGACGGTCGAGACCGCCGCCGGTCCGGCGTTCTACACCGTGGAGATCGGCAAGGACGGCGCAAGCCCGGTCCGCCGCTATTCCATGATCCTGTCGGGCGGCACCTTCTCCGGCTTCATCGCGGTTCAGGTGCCCGAGAACGCCAACCGGATCTATACCGACGACGCCATCCGCACGATGTTCGCCTCCGTCGGCATCCGTCCGGAGGTGCCGGTGGAGGAGCAGTTGGGGACGCTGCCCTTCAAGGTGACCGAGCGCGGCGACTTCAAGTCGGTGCGGACGCTGACGCCGGGCGGCGCGGTCATGCTTGCCGATGGCGACGAGGCGGCCGGCATCGAAACCGCGCCGTTCATGGTGCTGGGGATCATCGGCGCGGTGCCGGACAAACCCGACGACCGCGCCCGTTTCGCCCAGCAGGCCGCCACCCTGATTCCCGGTCTGCGCGAGGGCCGCGTCACCGTCTCCGAACCGATCCGGATCGACGGCGGGCCGGGCTACGAGACCCGCATCGACGCGCTCAGCGGCAAGGACGGGACCCCGGTGACGGTGGTGCAATGGCTGCGGTTCGGCGCCGGCAACACCGCGGTGCGGGTGATCGGCAGCGCGCCGCGCGACCGGTGGCAGGAGGCGTTCAACCGCTTCCGCACGGTGCGCGACGGCATCGCGTATCGCTAGAGCATGATCCCGAAAAGTGGGAACCGGTTTTCGGACAAGATCATGCTCAAACAAAAAGATAAGCGACGGGTTTGATTCAGCGTAGCTGGATCAGACCCTAGCGCCCGGTCGAGCCGAAGCCGCCGCTGCCGCGCGCGGTGGCGGAGAGGTCGGACACCGGGACCAGCCGCGCGCGGGTCACCGGCGCAATCACCATCTGCGCGATGCGCTCGCCGCGCCGCACGGTGAACGGCGCATCGCCGTGATTGATCAGCAGCACGTTGATCTCGCCGCGATAGTCGGCGTCGACGGTGCCGGGCGCATTGAGCACGGTGACGCCGAACTTGGCGGCGAGGCCGGAACGCGGCCGCACCTGCGCCTCGAAGCCCGGCGGCAACGCGACGACGAGGCCGGTCGGGACCATGCGGGAGCCGCCCGGCGGCAGCACCAGCGGCG
>JBASBO010000522.1:0-3264 GCA_049651165.1 Xanthobacteraceae bacterium
GCGCGACGCATTTCGACGACGCGACCTTCCTCGAAGCGGCGTCGGCGAAAATCCGCAGCAGCGAGGCCGCCGAAAAGGGCACGGCGATCGCCCATCAGGTACATGGCGCGATCGGCTTCACCAGCGAGCACGTCCTGCACCGCTATACCCTGCGCGCGCTGGCGTGGCGCGACGATTTCGGCAACGAAAGCCACTGGGCCGTCGAACTCGGCCGGCGTGTCGCCGCGCGCGGCGCCGACGAGCTATGGCCGCTGGTGGCCTCGCGCTGACGTCAGACTTCCATTCAGGACCACCGCCGATGACCGCAGCCCTCCGTTTCGATCCGATCCGCCTGCCGCCGCAATGCGAGGCGCTGCGCAAGGAGGTGCGCGCCTTTCTCGCCGAGGAAATCGCCGCCGGCACCTTCGATCCGCACCAGCCGCAGCGCGAGGACAACGACGCGCCGGAGTTCAGCCGCCGCGTCGGCGCGCGCGGCTGGCTCGGCATGACCTGGCCGAAGACATACGGCGGCCACGAACGCAGCTTCCTCGAACGCTACGTCGTCACCGAGGAGATGCGCGTCGCCAACGCGCCGACGCGGCGCTTCTTCGTCGCCGACCGCCAGAGCGGCCCGGTGCTTTTGAAATACGCCCCCGAGCACATCAAGATGGACATCCTGCCGCGCATCTGCCGTGGCGAGGTCTGCTTCGCCATCGGCATGAGCGAGCCGAACTCCGGCTCCGACCTGTTCGCGGCGCAAACCAAAGCCACCAAAACCGACGGCGGCTTTCTGATTAACGGTAGCAAGATCTGGACCTCCTCGGCGCATATCGCCGACTACATGATCGCGATCTTCCGCACCTCGCCGCCCACCAGGGAGAACCGCCGCCACGGCCTGACGCAATTCCTCGTCGACATGAAAACGCCGGGCATCGCCGTCAATCCGATCCGGCAGATCACCGGACAGTACGAGTTCAACGAGGTGGTGTTCACCGACGCCTTCATGCCGGACGACCATGTGCTGGGCGAGATCGACGGCGCATGGAAGCAGGCGACTTCCGAACTCGCCTACGAGCGCAGCGGGCCGGAGCGCTTCCTCGAAACCAGCTACGTGCTGACCGAGCTGGTGCGCGCGGTCGGCCCCAATCCGGACATCCGCGCGGCCGAGGGCATCGGCCGGCTGGTGGCGCAACTGCACACCATGCGCCGGATGTCGGTGTCGGTCGCCGGCATGTTGCAGGCCGGCCGGGAGCCGGTGGTGGAAGCCGCCATCGTCAAGGACATCGGCACGGTGTGGGAGCAGCAACTGCCGCACCGGGTGCGCGACCTCGCCGCCTTCGTCGATGCCGGAGCCTCGAACCACGCCACCCTTGACGCGCAGCTTGCCTTCGCGACAAAACTCGCGCCGAAGCTGACCATTCAGGGCGGCACCACCGAGGTGCTGCGTGGCATCATCGCACGCGGGCTCGGTCTGCGCTGACGGCGCACGCCGGCCCCGCTTCCTCTCTCACCCCTCAGGATCGATCATGAGCCAGTTCACCGACATCGGTTTCACCAAGAGCGGACACGTCGCCACCATCGAGATCCAGCGCCCGCCGCTCAACTTCTTCGACATTTCGCTGATCGACCAGATCGCCGACGCGCTGACCGACATCGACAACGATCCCAACATGCGCGCCACGGTGCTGGCGGCGCAGGGCAAGGCGTTCTGCGCCGGCGCCAACTTCAACGATCCCAACCGCCGGGAAACCGGACCGGCGAGCGGCGACCCCGCCGACAGCCTCGGCCCCATCAGCCACCTCTACAAGCAGGCCGTGCGCATCTTCCGCGCCAAGAAGCCGATCGTCGCTGCGGTGCAGGGCGCGGCGATCGGCGGCGGTCTCGGGCTGGCGGTGTCGGCGGATTTCCGCGTCACCTGCCCCGAGGCGCGCTTCGCCGCGAACTTCACCAAGCTCGGTTTCCATCCCGGCTTCGGGCTGACGGTGACGCTGCCGGAGCTGATCGGCAAGAACAACGCCGAACTGATGTTCTACACCTCGCGCCGCGTCACCGGCGAGGACGCGCTGAAGATGGGGCTCGCCAATCTATGCGTGCCGCTGAGCGAGGTGCGCGCGGCGGCGCTCAAGCTCGCGAACGAGATCGCCGAATGCTCGCCGCTCGGGCTGTTGTCGACGCGCGAAACCATGCGCGCCGGGCTCGCCGACCGGGTGATGGCGGCGACCGATCACGAACTCGCCGAGCAGACCCGGCTGCGCGCCACCGAGGACTTCAAGGAAGGCGTCAAGGCCACCGAGGAGCGCCGCGTCCCCAACTTCACCGGGCGCTGAACTTATCTCCGCCCACCGCGTCGTCCCCGCGCAGGCGGGGACCCATACGCCGCAGCGGTTCGACTCCATGCTTCGGAGCAAGTTTATTCCGCGATAACCAAAGTCAGTGGTTATGGGTCCCTGCCTGCGCAGGGACGACGGTTTTCGGACCGCAAATCCGCCCGAAAAACGCATTGACGGTCGGACTCCCGGAATAACACCGACGCGCGAACCTCAGCCTGTCATGCGCTAACGCGCCGGCACCACCAGCGCGTCGACGACGGTGACGCCCTCGCCGTCGCGATGCACCCGCACCGGATTGATCTCGATCTCCGCGATCTCGTCGCGATAGCGCGCGGCGAGTTGCGAGACACGCGAAATCAGCTCCGAGAGCGCGGCGACATCGGCTTTCGGCGCGCCGCGAAAGCCGTGCAGCAAAGGCGCGGCCTTCAGCGCATCCAGCATCGCGACCGCCTCGTCCGCGCCCACCGGCGCGGAGCGATAAACCACGTCGCGGAACAGTTCGGTGGTGACGCCGCCGAACCCGACCATGACCATCGGCCCGAAGGTCGCGTCGCGCACGGTGCCGACGATGATTTCCGTTCCCGGCTTCGCCATCGGGCCGACCAGCACGCCCTCGATCGCCGCATCCGGCCGCTGCCGTTTCGCCTGCGCCAGCAGGTCGTCGAACGCGGCCATGGCCTCGTCCTCGGACGCGACGCCGAGGCGGACGCCGCCGATCTCGCTCTTGTGGGCGATGTCGGGCGACTGGATCTTCATCGCCAGCGGCAGGCCGGCGCGCGCCACCGCATCATGCAGGTCGTCGCGCCACGTCACCAGCGTTTCCGGCGGCATCTTCAGCCCCGCCGCCGCCAGCAGCCGCTTGCTGCCGTGCTCCGACAGCTTCGCACCGCGTGGAGGGATTGCGATATCGGCCGGCGCGGAGCCGTCCGTCTCCGGCGTCGCCGCCAGTCTGAAC
>JBASBO010000523.1:0-11594 GCA_049651165.1 Xanthobacteraceae bacterium
CGACAGGACGGTGAAATCCAGATCGCCGACGCCCTCCTCGACCACCTGCCAGCCGAGTTCCTCGTAAAGCGAGCGGCGCGGCGGCCGCGCGGTGAGATAAACCTTCGGCGCGCCGGCGGAGAGCGCGTGGCGGGCCGCGTGCGCGATCAGCTTGCGGCCGATAAGCCGCGAGCGGAAGGCCGGCTCGATCCACACCGCCGCCACCCATGGCGTATATTGCGGCCGCTCATCGAGATCGGAGGCGATCACCGAGGCGGTGCCGGCAAGGGTCTCGCCGTCATGGGCGACGAAAGCGCGCGGCATCGCGGCCGCGCCCAGCCCGTCCTTCAGTCGCGCGGTGATATAGGCCAGCGGCACGCCGTGCGGCTGCCACCACGCGCGCCAGATGCGGTCTGCGACGGAATCGAAGAATTCCGGCCGGTCCGCCAGATTGGAAATCGTGATGCCCGCGGTCATCCCCTTCGCATAGGCAACGGCCCGCCGCCGGTCAATCGGACATCAAATGTCGTTTCATCCTCGCGCGGCCTGCTCTAAGATTCCCGCCACCAAAAGGCTCCCCGGCACCCAACTCACGGAGAAGACGATGACGTTCAAGGTCGAAAGCGACAGCTTCAAGGACGGCGACTACCTCGGCAAGGATCACATCCTGTCCGCCGATTTCGGATTCGGCTGCGCCGGCGGCAACAAGTCGCCGCATCTGCGCTGGAGCGGCGCGCCGGACGGCACCAAGAGCTTCGCCGTGACCTGCTTCGACCCCGATGCCCCGACTGGCAGCGGCTTCTGGCACTGGGTGGTGGTCAACATCCCGGCCAACATCACCGAACTCGCGCTCGACGCGGGCAATCCGGCGAGCGGCAAGCTGCCGGCGGGCGCGTTGCAGACCCGCACCGATTTCGGCGCGGCCGGCTACGGCGGCCCCTGTCCGCCGGAAGGCGATCACCCGCATCGCTATTTCTTCACCGTCCATGCGGTGAAGGGCGACATCTCCGCCACCGCCGATACCTCGGCGGCCGTGGTCGGCTTTCAACTTCACTTCAACACGCTGGCGAAGTCGGCGGTGATGGGATTGTTCAAGCGGTAGGCGAGAGGCCATGCTTCCGGACGCCCGGCTCTCCACAACAACGATGTCGTCCCCGCGCAGGCGGGGACCCATACTCTCTGCGTTAAAGCATGATCCTGAAAAGTGGAAACCGGTTTTCGGAAAAGATCATGCTCAAACAAAAGATAAACTACGGTCTGATCCAACTTCGTTGGATCAGACCGTAGTTGTGTTGGAGGCAACAATACGCGCCTCCGTGTCACGACCGCCGCGGCGTATGAGTCCCTGCCTTCGCAGGGACGATTCCTCGTTTTGATCGGCGGTTTGTAATAAGTCGCCTATCGTACTCAACACGTCGAGCAGCGAATGAACAAAAACAGCCAGCCATCCCAACAAAAAAGCCCCCGCATTGCGGGGGCTTTTTCCATTCGTCTCAAGGCTCGATCCGATCAACCGGATCAATGCGCGTCGGCCCACACCTTCTTCTTGGTGAAGTACAACAGGCCGGCGAAGATGATGAGGAAGATCATCACCTGCATCCCGAGGCGCTTGCGCGCTTCAAGGTGCGGCTCGGCCGCCCACATCAGGAACGTCGTCACGTCGCGGCCGTATTGCGCAACCGTCTGCGGCGAACCGTCCTCGTAGGTCACCTGATCGTCCGAAAGCGGCTTCGGCATCTTGATAGCATGACCGGGGAAGTATTTGTTGTAGAACGAGCCCTCGGGGACGGTGACACCGGCCGGCGGGTTTTCCTCATAGCCTTGCAGCAGCGCGTCGATGTAATTCGGGCCCTGCTCCTGGAACTGGGTGAACAGATCGAAGATGAACTGCGGGAAACCGCGCGCATAGGACCGCGCCTTGGCGATCAGCGACAGGTCGGGCGGAAACGCGCCGCCGTTCGACGCCCGCGCCGCGTTCTCGTTGGGGAACGGCGCCGGGAACTTGTCGGCGACGCGGCCCGGCCGCTCGAACATCTCGCCGGCATCGTTGGGGCCGTCCTGCACCTTGTACTCGGCCGCGACCGCCGCCGCCTGCGCCGGGGTGAAGCCCGGACCGCCGGGATCGGCGAGGTTGCGGAAATGCACCAGGTTCATCGAGTGACAGGTGGCGCAGACTTCCTTGTAAACCTTGTAGCCACGCTGCAACGCGCCGCGATCGAACTTGCCGAACGGACCGGCGAACGACCACGACTGCGATGGCGGCGTGTCCGCATGGTCCGCCGCGCGGGCGTCGCCCGCGCCGCCCATCGCCAGCGCGCCGATCGCGACCAGCGCCACCGCCGCCGACGTCACCGTTGCGCGGCCCTTCGACTTCGCCAGCACGTCGTCGGCGATCGAGTTCGGCACCGCGCGCGGCGTCTCGATGCGGCTGAGGATCGGCAGCACCAGCAGGAAGTAGGCGAAGTAGCAGAACGTCAGGATACGGCCGACGGTGACGTAGACGCCTTCAGCCGGTTTGCCGCCGAGCCAGCCGAGCAACAGGCAGACCACCACGAAGATCCAGAAGAACTGCTTGGCGAGCGGACGATAGCGCAGCGAGCGGGTCTTTGCGCTGTCGAGCCACGGCAGGAAGGCCAGCACGACGATGGCGCCGAACATTGCGATGACGCCGCCGAGCTTGCTCGGGATCGAGCGCAGGATCGCGTAGAACGGCAGGTAGTACCATTCCGGCACGATGTGGGCCGGGGTCACGCCGGGGTTGGCCTGAATGTAGTTCTCCGCGTCGCCGAGATAGTTCGGCATGTAGAAGATGAACCAGGCGAAGAAGATCAGGAAGCAGGCCATGCCGAACCCGTCCTTGATGGTCGCGTAGGGCGTGAACGGCACGGTGTCCTTCTCGGTCTTCGGCTCGACGCCCGTCGGGTTGTTCTGGCCGGCGACGTGCAGCGCCCAGACGTGCAGCACCACGACGCCGGCGATCACGAACGGCAGCAGGTAGTGCAGCGAGAAGAAGCGGTTCAGCGTCGGATTGCCGACCGAGTAGCCGCCCCACAACAGCGTCACGATGCTCTCGCCGACATAGGGAATGGCCGAGAACAGGTTGGTGATGACGGTGGCGCCCCAGAAGCTCATCTGGCCCCACGGCAGCACGTAGCCCATGAAGCCGGTCGCCATCATCAGCAGATAGATGATGACGCCGAGGATCCACAGCACCTCGCGCGGCGCCTTGTACGAACCGTAATAAAGGCCGCGGAACATGTGGATATAGACAGCGATGAAGAACATCGACGCGCCGGCGGCGTGCATGTTGCGCAACAGCCAGCCGTAATTGACGTCGCGAACGATCGCCTCGACCGAGTTGAAGGCCATATCGACATGCGGCGTGTAGTGCATCGCCAGGATGATGCCGGTGACGATCTGCAACGCCAGCATCATCGACAGGATGCCGCCGAACGTCCACCAGTAGTTCAGATTGCGCGGCGTCGGATAGGCCACGAACGAGGAATGGACGAGGCCGCCGATCGGCAGGCGCGTTTCCAGCCACTTCAGGAAGCCGTTTTGCGGCTGGTAGGTCGAGGGTCCGCTCATGATGCGATCCTAGGAATTATGCGGCAACGCGGTTTAAGGAAAAGGCTCTGCGACGAACGCCAAAGCCCGCGTCAGCCAATCTGAATCTTGGTGTCGGAAAGGAATGCGTAGGGGGGGACCGGCAGGTTCGCCGGCGCGGGGCCGCTGCGGATACGGCCGGAGGTGTCGTATTGCGACCCGTGGCACGGGCAGAAGAAGCCGTCGTAGTTACCCTCGTGCGCGAGCGGAACGCAGCCGAGGTGGGTGCAGATGCCGATCACCACCAGCCAGTTGTCGTGGCCTTCCTTGACGCGGGCCTGATCCGACTCGGGGTCCGGCAGGCTCGCGACCGGAACGGCGCGCGCCTCGTCGACCTGCTTCTTGGTGCGGTTCATGATGTAGATCGGCTTGCCGCGCCAGAACACCTTGATGTCCTGTCCCTCGGCGATCGGGGTCAGATCGACCTCGATCGGCGCGCCGGCGGCAATCGTCGAGGCATCCGGGTTCATTTGCGAAATCAGGGGCCACGCAAAAGCCGCCGCCCCCACCGCAGCCGCGGCTCCGGTGGCCACGAAAAGGAAATCACGGCGTGTCGGTTCCGCCGAAGACGCTGTCGTCACGATGCCAAACCCTTTCTTTCCTGCACCCGGCCGACCATCCCGGATGACGCCGCAGGGGCGGTCGGGACAGACTGCCGGCGCCCGCGACCCCCGCGGCGGCAGAATGACAATATATCCTGCCCTGGCGGGCCGAACACACAGTCCAGAATCGTTCTATTGGCACCCTTGCCGATGGAGCGCAAGCCCGCTATCGGCAAAGCCGCGTGCCATGCACGAAAACCGGCCGTTTCGGCGAAATATTTCAGCGGTTTCAGCGGCCCCCCGATCAAGGACAGCGCTTCATGCAGCTTGCGCTCTACCAGCCCGACATCCCGCAGAACACCGGGACGATTCTGCGGCTCTGCGCCTGCCTCGGCGTCGCGGCCCATATCATCGAGCCCGCCGGCTTCCCGGTGTCCGACCGCCATTTCCGCCGCTCCGGAATGGATTACCTCGACCGCGTCGTCATCACCCGCCACGATTCCTGGGACAAATTCGAGGACTGGCGCACCGAAAGCAGAGCGCGGCTGGTGCTGTTCACCACCAAAGGCAGCGATTGTTACCTTGATTACCGCTTCGCGCCGACCGATATCCTGCTGTTCGGGCGGGAAAGTGCGGGCGTCCCGGACGCCGTCACTGATGCCGCCGATGCGCGGCTGGTGATTCCGATCGCGGAGGATTTGCGCTCGCTCAACGTCGCGATGGCGGCGGCGATGGCGGTTGGCGAAGCGCTGCGCCAGACCCGCTCGTCGCTGCTGGAGAATGGCCGGTGAGTTACGCCGTCAAGGAAATCTTCCTGACCTTGCAAGGCGAAGGGGCCCATGCCGGCCGCGCCGCGGTGTTTTGTCGCCTCGCGGGGTGCAACCTGTGGAGCGGCCGCGAGGAGGACCGCGCGGGAGCCGTCTGCCGCTTCTGCGACACCGATTTCGTCGGGCTGGACGGCACCCTCGGCGGCCGCTATGCCTCCGCCGACAGTCTTGCCGACACCATCGCCGCGCAATGGGCGAGCGCGGGCGACGAGATGCGCTACGTGGTGCTGACCGGGGGCGAGCCGCTGTTGCAGGTGGACGAAGCGCTGGTGACGGCGTTGCATGCGCGAAACTTCACCATCGCCGTTGAGACCAACGGCACGCTCGATCCGCCGGAGGGCATCGACTGGATCTGCGTCAGCCCGAAAGCGGCCACGGATTTGCGCATTCGCAAAGGGCACGAGCTGAAACTGGTCTATCCGCAGGCCGAGAACCGGCCGGAGGATTTCGTGCACCTCGCCTTCGAGCGCTTCTCGTTGCAGCCGATGGACGGGCCGGATATCGCCGACAACACGGCGCGCGCCATCGACTACTGTCTGCGCCATCCGCAATGGCGGCTGAGCGTGCAGACGCACAAGACGCTGGGGATCAGGTAAGGATGCGAAAAGAGCCCATGTCGCACTTGCCCCGGACGCGGTGCATCACGCCGCCGAAGGCGGTGTGGTGCGCCGCTGATCCGGGGCCGTCGCACAGGCAGCATTCGTAACGGTCCCGGTTCTGCGAAGCGGCATGAAGAATGTCGCATCGCGCCCGGGACAAGTTGTCGGGAACAGGTAATAACCATGTGGGAACTGACCAAGTCGTTTTACTTCGAGGCCGCGCACTCGCTGCAAGGAACGACGCTCGGGGAAGCAAGCCAGGAAATTCACGGCCACTCGTTCCGCGCCGAGGTGGCAATCCGCGGTGCGCCCGATCCGGCGACCGGGATGGTGCTCGACCTCGGCCTTTTGGAGCGCGCGCTGGCCGACATCCGCAAGGCGCTCGACCACAAGTTTCTCAACAACATCGAGGCGCTCGGCACGCCGACGCTGGAGAACCTCACCCGCTTCATCTGGGAGCGCGTGCAGCACGCCGGCCACGTCACCCGCGTCAGCATCTATCGCGACAGTTGCCAGGAATCCTGCACCTATTTCGGGCCGCAGAAGTAGTCCATTCTTCGTCGTTGCGACAAGCAATCAACTGGCCAAGGTCATCCATGGACGCTCCCCTCATCGATCAGCGCAAATCCACCGCCCGCGCCTGGTTCGAACAGTTGCGCAACGACATCTGCGCGGCGTTCGAGCGCCTTGAGGACGACGCGCCCCCCGCGCTCTATCCGGGGGCCGCGGGTCGTTTCATACGCACGCCGTGGGAGCGCACCGATCACAGCGGCCAAAAGGGTGGCGGCGGCGTGATGGCGATGATGCACGGCCGCCTATTCGAGAAAGTCGGCGTGCATTGCTCGACCGTGCACGGCGAGTTCGCGCCGGAATTCCGCGCGCAGATTCCCGGCGCCACCGACGACCCGCGTTTCTGGGCCTCGGGCATCTCGCTGATCGCGCATATGCGCAATCCGAACGTGCCGGCGGTCCATATGAACACCCGCTTCGTGGTGACGACCAAAGCGTGGTTCGGCGGCGGCGCCGATCTGACGCCGGTGCTCGACCGCCGCCGCACCCAGGACGATCCCGATACGCTGGCGTTCCACGCCGCCATGAAAGCGGCTTGCGACGCCCACGCCGGCGTCGCGCCCTACGAAAAGTACAAGACCTGGTGCGACGAATATTTCTATCTGCCGCACCGCAAGGAAGCCCGCGGCATCGGCGGCATCTTCTACGACTGGCTCGAGTCGGGCGACTGGGATGCCGACTTCGCCTTCACGCAGGACGTCGGCCGCGCCTTCCTGAAAATCTATCCCGATCTCGTACGCCGCAATTTCAGCGATGGGTGGACCGCGGCCGATCGCGAGGAGCAACTCATCCGCCGCGGCCGCTACGTCGAATTCAACCTGCTCTACGATCGCGGCACCATCTTCGGGTTGAAGACCGGCGGCAACGTCGCCTCGATCCTGTCGTCGATGCCGCCCGAGGTGAAGTGGCCGTAACGCCCCGGCGCTACAGCTTGTGATCGCGCGCGAACCGCGCGGCGGTCTGGTCGGCGATGGCGGCCAGCGCCACCTGATCGCTGGGAAAACCCGCCGCGAGCCACGCATCCTCGGCCAGCGACAACACATGGCCGAGCGCCGGTCCCTCGGTGAAGCCGCGCGCGGTGAAGTCCGCCGCCTTGAGCGGAAACGGCGGCACCGGCCAGCGCTCCGGCAGCGCCAACAGGTTCGACCAGTAGCCAGCGTCGGCCAACTGCCCGGCGCGCGCCCAGGCCAGCATCACCCGGTCGCGAAACCGCGCCTCGCCAAGCCGATAGAGCCGTTTCTGCGCGGTCGCCTCGTCCATCCCTGACAGCCGCCACCAGCGATGCCCCATCGAATCCAGCATCCGGATTTCGGCGTTGGTGAGCCGCAGCCGCGCACTGATCCGCCGCGCGTCCTCGGTCACCGCCACCGCGAGCGCGCCGAGCCGCAGCATGGCGTCGGGCGCAAGGCCGCGCGCGCGCTCGATCGCGATCATCGCCTTGAGCGTCGCCGGATAGGCCACGCCGATCAGGATCGGCAGCATCAGGCCGGCGTCGCGCATCGCCACCACCGCGCCAAGCGCGTTCTCTGCCACCAGCAGCTTGCGCATCTCCATGCCGATGCGTTCCGCCGACAGTTGCGACAGGCCCGCCCGGTTACGAATGCAGGCGAGATAGCCGTCGCGGTCGAGGTCGCCCTCGCCGTAAGCGGCGAAGAAACGGAAAAAGCGCAGGATGCGCAGATAATCCTCGGCGATGCGCCGGTCGGGGTCGCCGATGAAGCGCACGCGCCGCCGCGCGATATCGGCCAGTCCGCCGACATAATCGTAAACCGTGCCGGCCGCGTCCACCGACAGGCCGTTGACGGTGAAGTCGCGCCGCTCGGCGTCGAGGCGCCAGTCGCGCCCGAAGGCGACGGTGGCCTTGCGGCCGAACGTCTCGACGTCCTGACGCAGCGTCGTCACTTCGACCGGATGTCCGTCGATAACCAGCGTGACGGTGCCGTGGGCGATGCCGGTCGGCACGCTCTTGATCCGCGCCACGGCGGCGCGGCGAACCACTTCCTCCGGCAGCGCGGTGGTGGCGATGTCGATATCGCCGGGCGCAAGCCCGAGCAGCGTGTTGCGCACCGCGCCGCCGACCACCCGCGCCTCCTCGCCGTCGGCGTTGAGCAACGCCAGCGCCCGCACGGCCGGCCCGGAAGTCAGCCATGGTGCGTCGGCGAGCGTCAGCGTGGTGCTCATTTTCCGGTTCCAGGAACCAGTTTGCCGTTTTCGAGATGCGCAGGCACGTAAGTGGAGCTTGGCGGCGCGCCGGAGAAATGCGCCAGCAGGATCAGGCTCAGAATGGTCAGCAGAAACGCGCCGACCGCGAGCTTGACCACGACGTGCAGCGGCCACGACGTCTGGTTGAAAACGCCGGCGCGGGTCGCCAGCAGGTAGGCTGCGTAGATGGCGAACGGAATCAGGAATATTCCGACTTCAGTCAGAACCGGGCGGATCATGGCAGATAGATTCGCTCATACAGTACCCGCAGGATGCCCGCGGTCGCGCCCCAGATATAGCGCTCGGCGAACGGCATGGCGTAGAACGAGCGCTCCATTCCGCGAAACACCCCGCTATGCATCTGATGGTTCTCGGGGTTCATCAGGAACGACAGCGGCACCTCGAAGGCGTCGTCGACCTCGGCGGCGTTGATGTGCAGGTCGAAGCCCGGCTTGACCCGCGCCAGCGTCGGCAAGATGCGGAAACCCAGTCCCGTCGCGTAGAGGTCGAGATAGCCGATCGGCTCGATGAAGGTGCGCTCCAGACCGACCTCCTCCTGCGCCTCGCGCAGCGCGGCGTCGAGCGGCGTGCGGTCGGTCGCATCGATCTTGCCGCCGGGAAACGAAATCTGCCCGGCGTGGCTCGACAGATGCGGCGAGCGCTGGGTCAGAAGCACCGTCGGCTCGTCGCGCTCGACCACCGGAATCAGGACCGCCGCCGGCCGCACCGGGTTCTCCTCGGCGATGATCTTCCACATCCGATCGGTGCCCTCGTCGCCGCTGGTGGGCACAAGATTGGGATCGGTCAACGCCGCCGGAACACTGAAATTCAGGCGCGTCTGGGCGCGGTGGAAAAACTCGCCCGGGCCCAATGTTTTATCAAGCGGCCCTGCGCCGGGCGATGCCGTTCCGCCCGGCAATGCCGCGGCGTTTGGCTGCGCTGCCACAATCGGTTCAGTCAAAAGCCGCCCTCACCTCGTCCGCATCCGCCATTGTGAAGAACTCGCCGGCGGAGACAACCCCGAACATCGCGCGTCCATCCACCACCCTTTCCTCGCCGAGGTCAACCAGATCGTAATACACCGCCCGCGTGACTTTGGCCCACAGATCGGCGCGGACGTGGAGATATGGCGCCAAGCCACCGTCCGCCGCCCGCTCGAACCGCAGCCGATGGTCGCGGTCGCAGGTCACCCAGTCGTCGACATTGGTGCGGAACGCGAGCCGCTGACCGCCCTCGCCGGTCTCCACGCGCATCTCCACCGCTACGAACGGCGCGTCGTCCACCTGAATGCCAACCTTCTCGACCGGAGTCACGAGAAAGTGCTTGTTGCCCTCGCGCTTCAGGATGGTCGAGAACAGCCGCACCAGCGCCGGGCGGCCGATCGGCGTGCCAAGGTAGAACCAGGTGCCGTCGCGAGCGATCCGCATGTCGAGATCGCCGCAGAACGGCGGATTCCACAGATGCACCGGCGGCAGGCCCCTAGAACCTGATTTCGCCCCTGGTTCGGTCCCGGATTTCGCCGCTTCCATCTCGGCGACGGCCGCACTCGCGGCGGAGGTCAGCCCTTCGAGGCTGCGGTTTGTGCTCTGCCCTTGCTTCGCCATGGTTTACTCCGAGGTTGATCGCTTCGGTCCGTAACGCACCCATCCGACACGCCCGATGGCCGATCGCGGCTCGCCGGACGTGATCCGGCCGCCGCTCCCGTCTCCCGATAATATGGGGATAGTTCGATTCAAGAAATATGTGGCGTGGGCCGGTATTCGAGTGGAGTGAATTTGACATTCGCTATCCCTTTTGCAGCGAATCCGGCAAGCGAACGCCAAATTCAAAACGCGACTGAAATCTTAAGTTTGCAGCGGTCCTTAATTCTCACATTTGCGGAATGTACCCACCGCAACGGGATGCAAATGTTAGAATTCAAGCGCTGGCATGGTATTGAACGGCATCCGGGCGAATGCGTTGCCACGCCACCATGGCGGGAGCATTCGACAGAACCGTTCCGGCAAGGAGAAAGACATGGCGGGCGCAGACGGTGCCGAAAAACTCGAAGACGTGATCGTGCGGTCGGCGGAACAGCTTGCCGGACACGTCCGCGCGGCTAAAACCGCCATTTCGGCGGTTATTTTCGGGCAGGAGCGCGTCGTCGACAACACGCTGGTGACGATTCTCTCCGGCGGGCATGCGCTGCTGATCGGCGTTCCGGGCCTTGCCAAGACCAAGCTGGTGGAGACGCTGGGCGTGACGCTCGGACTGGATGCCAAGCGCATCCAGTTCACGCCCGACCTGATGCCGTCCGACATCCTCGGCGCGGAAGTGCTCGACGAGAGCGCCGCCGGTCGGCGCGCGTTCCGTTTCATCGCAGGTCCCGTGTTCGCACAACTCCTGATGGCCGACGAGATCAATCGCGCCAGCCCGCGCACGCAATCGGCGCTGTTGCAGGCGATGCAGGAGCAGCACATCACGGTGGCGGGCTCGCGCCACGACTTGCCGAAGCCCTTCCATGTGCTCGCGACCCAGAACCCGCTGGAGCAGGAAGGCACCTACCCGCTGCCCGAAGCCCAGCTCGACCGCTTCCTGATGGAGATCGACGTCGATTACCCCGATCGTGACGCCGAGCGGCGCATCCTGTTCGAAACCACCGGCGCTGAGGAAGCCGCGCCCAGGGCGGCAATGGCGGTCGAGGACCTGATCGCCGCGCAACGGCTGGTGCGGCGGCTGCCGGTCGGCGACTCGGTGGTCGAGGCGATCCTGTCTCTGGTCAGGTCGGCGCGTCCGGGCCCCGACAGCGGCGACCTCGGTACGCTGATCGCCTGGGGTCCGGGGCCGCGCGCCAGTCAAGCGCTGATGCTGGCTGTGCGCGCCCGCGCATTGCTTGACGGCCGCCTCGCACCCTCGATCGACGACGTGCTCGATCTCGCCGAGCCCGTGCTCAAGCATCGCATGGCGCTGACCTTCGCGGCGCGCGCCGCGGGTCGCACCGTCGCCGACGTGATCGGTCAGTTGAAAACGCGGATCGGCTGATGGCGACGGCCGCGCAGCCACCTTTGGCGGAAACAATCGCGATCCGGCGCGCCGACGGCGAAAGCCGCACGCTCGCCGCCGCGCTGCCGCGCCTGGTGCTGGAAGCGCGCCGCATCGCCGCCAACGTCACCCATGGCGTGCACGGCCGCCGCCGCGCCGGGGCCGGTGAAAATTTCTGGCAGTATCGCCGCTTCGTCTCCGGCGAGCCGGCGCAAAACGTCGACTGGCGGCGCTCGGCGCGCGACGAC
>JBASBO010000524.1:0-2404 GCA_049651165.1 Xanthobacteraceae bacterium
GTTGGCCGCGCGCCGGCCTTTGGCATTGAGCGCCGTCGCCACCCGGCTCACCGGCGGGCGGCCCAGCACCGCGCTGATGCGGTTGGTCGCGGCGAGCAGCTTGTCCATATCGACGCCGGTCGCGATCCCCATGCCGTCGAGCATGTAGACCACGTCCTCGGTGGCGACGTTGCCGGTCGCGCCCGGCGCGTAGGGGCAGCCGCCGAGCCCGCCGGCGGCGGCGTCGATGACCCGCACCCCCTCCTCCATCCCGGCATAGAGGTTGGCCAGCGCCTGCCCGTAGGTGTCGTGGAAGTGCATCGCCAGCTTCGCGACCGGCACCTCGGAGCCGACCGCGCGCAGCATGGCGCGCGCCTTGGCCGGGGTGCCGACGCCGATGGTGTCGCCAAGCGAGATTTCGTAGCAGCCGAGGTCCCGCAACGTCTTCGCCACATCGGCGACTGCGGCCGGCTTGACCTCGCCGTCGAACGGACAGCCGAGCACGCAGGAGACGTAGCCGCGTACCTTGACGCCGTCGGCTTTTGCGCGCGCCAGCACCGGCTTGAAGCGCTCGATCGACTCCGCGACCGAGCAGTTGATGTTGGCGCGGGAAAACCCTTCCGACGCCGAGGCGAACACCGAGACGACCTTCGCACCGGCGGCGCGCGCGGCCTCAAAGCCCTTCTCGTTCGGCACCAGAACGTGAAATTCGCCCTGCGGCAGCGCGGCGCTGGCCGCGCGCAGCACCTGATCGGAGCCCATCATCTGCGGCACGGCTTTTGGCGACACGAACGCGCCGACCTCGCAGACGTCGAGCCCGGCCGCGACCAAGTCCTCGACGAAAGCGATGCGCGCCGCGACGCTCACCGTCGCCTTCTCGTTTTGTAGGCCGTCGCGCGGCCCCATCTCGACGATTGCGACCCGATCGCTCATGCCGCTCATGCCCCCGCCGGCTCGACCTCGGCCAGTTCCGTGCCCTCCTGCACGATGTCACCGACCTTGCAGTTGATGCGCTTCAGCACGCCCGCGAACGGCGCCCGCAGCGTCTGCTCCATCTTCATCACTTCCAGCGTCAGGATCGGCGCGCCCTTCTCCAGCGTCGCCCCCTCCTTCGCCAGAAGCGCCACCACCGTGCCGGGCAGCGGCGCGACGATGCGGTCCTCGCCGACGTGCTCGTCGTCGCCGCCGCTGAACGGATCGGCCCACGACAGGGCGAAGCGGCCGTTGCGCGTGCGGACATAGACCTCGTGCCCGTCGAGCACCGCCACCACATGGCTGCGCGCGTTGTCCAGCGAAATCGCGAAAGCGCCGTCGCCTTCGTCGGTGAACGCGAACGAGATCTCGTGGCCGTCGATCTCCAGCGCCGAGCCGCCGCTGCCGTAGCGCCGCGCGATGGTCAGTTCCGGCCCCGCTGCTCCCTGCCGGAAGCTGAAGACCCGCCGGCGGCGTCCGACCGGCATCCAGCCGTCGGTCTGCCACGGCGACTGCACATCGGCACGCATCGCCTGCCGCTCGCGGGTGAGGATGACGGCGACCGCCGCCGCCAGTTCGAGCGCGCCGGGGGCGGCGGGCTGCGGCGTCAGGTCCTTGAGGTGCCGCTCGATGAAGCCGGTGTCGATCTTGTTGCCGCGCACGTCGGGATGGGTCACCAGCCGCGACAGGAACGGGATGTTGGTGACGACGCCGCGCACGTCGGTTTCTTCCAGGGCGCGATTGAGCCGGTCGATGGCGATGTCGCGGGTCGGGGCGAAGGCGATCACCTTGGCGAGCATGGCGTCGTAGTGCGGCGAGACGATGCTGCCCTGCCGGTAGCCGGCGTCGATCCGCAAGCCGCCGACCTCGTCGGGCGTGCGCCAGATCGTGATGCGACCGGCCGACGGCATGAAATTCTTGTCGGGATTTTCCGCGTAGACCCGCGCCTCGATGGCGTGGCCGTTGAGCTTGAGCTGATCTTGCGTCATCGGCAGTTTCTCGCCGAAGGCGACGCGCAACTGCCACTCGACCAGATCGACGCCGCTGATGAGTTCGGTCACCGGATGCTCGACCTGCAAGCGCGTGTTCATCTCGATGAAGAACACCTCCTTGCCGTCGGAGACGAACTCGATGGTGCCCGCGCCGACGTAGTTCACCGCGCCCGCCGCCTTGCGCGCCGCCTCGCAGACCTTTTCGCGCTGCTCGGCGTTCAATGTCGGCGACGGCGCTTCCTCGATCACCTTCTGGTGGCGGCGCTGCAAGGTGCATTCGCGCTCGAACAGCGACAGCAGATTGCCGTGCGTATCGCCGATCACCTGCACCTCGATGTGGCGCGGGTTCTGGACGTATTTCTCGATCAGCATCCGGTCGTCGCCGAACGCCGCCTTGGCCTCGCGCCGCGCGCTCTCCAGCGCCGCCTTAAGTTCCGAGGCCGCGCGCACCACCCGCATGC
>JBASBO010000525.1:0-9717 GCA_049651165.1 Xanthobacteraceae bacterium
GCAAACTCCTGAAGATCGGTTCAAAGGATGAGGGCGAGGGTTTAAGAGTGAGGTCCGATTAAAGGGGCGCGGTCGGATTTAGTCAATCAATCAATTAACTCTTGAGCCGCGTCGCCGCATGGGATTAGCTGCACCAATGACACTTTCTCTCAAGATCGACGTGCCGCGCCGCGCGCCGGCCCGCAACGCCACCGCCGAGAAGCTGCTCGTCGCGGCCAGCGAACTGATGATCGCGCGCCACTCGACCGACGTCTCGCTGAGCGATATCGCGCAGCAGTCGGGAGTCAACGCGGCGCTGGTGAAATATCATTTCGGCAACAAGGAAGGGCTGTTCCTGGCGCTGTTGGCGCGCGACGCCGCCACCGAGATGGCCAATCTGGCCTATCTGCTGGAGCAGCCGATCACGCCCACCGCCAAGCTGAAACTGCACGTCGCCGGCATCATCAAGGCATATCATCATTTTCCCTACATGAACCGGCTGATCCATCTGCTGCTGCATCAGAGCAGCGCGGAGGCCGCCGACGAGGTGTCGAAGTTCTTCGTCGCGCCGCTGCTGGATTTCCATCGCCGACTGCTGGCCGAGGGCGTCGAGGCCGGGGAGTTCCGCGCGATCGATCCGGTGCTGTTCTACACCAGCCTGATTGGCGCCTGCGATCACCTGTTCTTCGGGCGTCATTCGCTGTCGCGCGCGGTCGGCGTCGGCCCGGTCACCGACGAGGTGTGCCGCGATTATGTCGCGCATGTCGAGGAGATGCTGCTCGGCGGCATCCTGACGCCGGCGGACGCGCGATGACGAGGGCCGGCCGCACCGATTTCACCATTCACCGAACCCTCAGCAGAAAGGTTGTTCCATGCAGTTGAAAGACGTTGCCGTTCTCATTACCGGCGGTGGCTCCGGCCTCGGCGCCGCGACCGCGCGGGCGATGGCGGCCAAGGGCGCCAAGGTCGGCGTGATCGACCAGAACAAGGACAACGCCGAGAAGGTCGCGGCTGAAGTGAAGGGTGTCGCGATCAACGCCGACGTCACCAGCGAGGAACAGGTCCAGGCCGGTATCGCCAAGGCGGAAGCCGCCCATGGCGTCGCCCGCGTGCTGGTGAACTGCGCCGGCATCGGCGGCTCGCTGCGCATCGTCAGCAAGGACGGCTCGATCTATCCGCTGGACAAGTTTGCGCGCATCATCAACGTCAACCTGATCGGCACCTTCAACGTGCTGCGGCTGTTCGCCGGGCGGCTGGTGCCGACCCCGCCGGACGGCGAGGAGCGCGGCGTCATCATCAACACGGCCTCGGTCGCGGCCTTCGAGGGCCAGATCGGCCAGATCGCCTATTCGGCCTCGAAGGGAGGCGTGGTCGGCCTGACGCTGCCGGCGGCGCGCGATCTCGCCCAGCACAAGATCCGCGTCAATACCATCGCGCCGGGCCTGTTCCTGACGCCGCTGCTGATGGGCCTCAGCGAGGAGGCGCGCAAGAGCCTGGGTGCGCAGGTGCCGCATCCGGCGCGGCTCGGCGACGCGTCCGAATACGGCGCGCTGGCGGTGCATATCGTCGAGAACCCGATGCTCAACGGCGAAACCATCCGCCTCGACGGCGCGATCCGGATGGCGCCGCGGTAGTTGATCGCGGGACTTCAATCGATGTCGTCCCCGCCTTCGCAGGGACGACACTTTCAAGGACTGGGAATACCCGCATGACGCAGCCTCTTTTGATCGAACACGACGACGGCCTCGACCGCGTCACGCTGAACCGGCCCGGCAGTCTCAACGCGCTCGATCCGACGCTGATCGATGCGCTCAACGCCTACTTCGGCCGCCTTCAGCGCGACCGCGACACTCGCGTGGTGCTGCTCAAGGGCGCGGGCAAGGCGTTCTGCGCCGGGCTCGACCTCAAGGACGCGATGGCGCGCCGGGCCGGCCAGCAGGAGCCGCCGGGCGTCACCGAGTCGCTGGATTCGCAGCGGCGCATCGCCGACATCGTGATGCTGATGCGGCGCTGCCCGCAGCCGATCGTCTCGCTGATCCACGGCGCCGCCGCCGGCGGCGGCTTCGCGCTGGCGCTGGCCTCCGATATCCGCATCGCCGCGAAGGGCGCGCGGATGAACTGCGCCTTCATCAAGCTCGGGCTCGGCGGCTGCGATATCGGCTCCAGCTATTTCCTGCCGCGCCTGGTCGGCGTCTCGGTCGCCTCCGAACTGATCCTCACCGGCCGCTTCATCGAGGCGGAGCGCGCGCTGGCGGTCGGCCTCGTCTCCGAGGTCGTTGAGGAAGCGCAACTCGAAGCGGCGGCTACGCCCTATATTGATGCAATGCTGACCGCCTCGCCGGTGGGATTGCGGTTGTCGAAGGAGTGCCTCAACATGAGTGTCGATGCGCCTTCGATCGAGGCGGCGATCGCGATGGAGGATCGCAACCAGGTGCTGTGCAGCCGCTCGGAGGATTTCAATGAAGGCATCCGCGCCTTCCTGGAAAAGCGCAAGCCGGTCTACATCCGGCGCTAGAGGCGGAAACAAGATCCCCAACCGGCGGCAACGGGAGAACGACCATGGAAGGCAACGCAGCCAAGGTTCTTCAGCGGCCGCCGTTCCGTAAAGTGAACTGGCTGCCGCGCGACATCGCGGTGGAACGCCGGCCCGACGGCGTGATGGTGCTGACGTCGCGCTTTCCGCTCGACGACTACCTGCCGCATGTCCCGGCGGCGCTGGCGCGCTGGGCGGCGGAGCGCCCCGATCAGACTTGGCTGGCGCAGCGGCGCGGACCGGGCCGACAATGGCATCGCGTCAGCTACGCCGAGGCCAGGCGCACCGTCGATGCGCTGACGCAGGCGATCCTCGACATGAAACTGCCGGAGGGCGCGCCGGTCGCGATCCTCTCCGGCAACTCCATCGAGCACGCGCTGATGACGCAGGCGGCGATGCAGGCGCGCCATCCGGCGGCGCCGGTGTCGCCGGCCTATTCGCTGATGAGCCAGGATCACGCCAAGCTGAAATACCTGTTCGACCTCATCAAGCCGAAACTGGTGATGGTGCAGGATGGGCCGACGTTTGCGAAAGCGCTGAACGCGCTCGACCTCACCGGCATCGCCGTGGTTCACGTCGATCGCCCGGCGCAGGGTATCGCCAGTCGCGCCTATGCCGATCTCGCGGCGACGACGATCACCGATGATGTGGCGCAATCGATCGCGAAAATCACGCCCGACACCATCGGCAAGCTGCTGTTCACCTCGGGCTCCACCGGGACGCCGAAGGCGGTGATCAATACCCAGCGCATGATGTGCGCCAACGCCGCGATGATGTCGCAGGTGCGCCGGCGCGATCCCGATGGGCCGCTGCCGGTGTTCCTCGACTGGATGCCGTGGAACCACACCATGGGCGGCAACGCGCTGTTCAATTCGGCGCTGATCGAGGGCGGCACGCTGTATATCGACGATGGCCGCCCCATCCCCGGCCAGTTCGAGGAAACCTTGCGCAACCTGCGCGAGATTTCGCCGACCTATTACGCCAACGCGCCGGTCGGCTACGCGGTGCTGGCGGCGGCGATGGAGAAGGACGACGACTTGTGCCGCTCGTTCTTCAAGAATCTGAGCGTCATCGCCTATGGCGGCGCGCGGCTGCCGGACGACCTCTACGACCGGATGCAGGCGCTGGCGGTGCGCGCCACCGGCGAGCGCATCGTGTTCTACACCGGCTGGGGTTCGACCGAGACCGCGCCGACCTCCACCGGCACCTATTGGGACACCGAGCGCGTCGGCTTGATCGGCCTGCCGTTCCCCGGCGTCGAACTGAAGCTGGTGCCGTCCGGGCCGAAATACGAGTTGCGGCTGCGCGGCATCCACGTCACGCCGGGCTACTACAACCAGCCCGATCTCACCGCGCAGGTGTTCGACGAGGAAGGCTTTTACTGCATCGGCGATGCCGGCACGCTGGTCGATCCCGACGATCCGTCGCAGGGTCTGATCTTCGCCGGCCGCATCGTCGAGGACTTCAAGCTGTACACCGGCACCTTCGTTCAGGTCGGCCCGCTGCGCACCGATGCGATTGCCGCCGCCTCGCCGGTGATCCACGACGCGCTGGTGGCGGGGCAGGACCGCGCCTATGTCGGGCTGCTGGCGTGGCCCAACCTCCATGCCTGCCGGCAGTTGATCGGCAATCCGGAAGCGGCGTTCGAGGACGTGGTCAAACATCCGGCGGTGATCGATTGCGTCAGGAAGGGACTGGAGGCGCACAATGCCACGGTGAATGGTGCGTCCAGCCTGCGCATCGGCCGCGCCATGCTGATGGCCGAGCCGCCCTCGATCGACGGCAACGAACTCACCGACAAGGGCTACATCAACCAGCGCGCCGGACTCGAGCGCCGCGCCGCGCTGGTCGAGCGGCTCTATGCCGATCCGCCGGCGGACGACGTGATCGTGTTGAAATAGTCCGGAATGCTGTGTCGTCCCTGCGAAGGCAGGGACCCATACGCCGAGGAATTGCAAATGAAGATGAGGCGACAGCCCGGATAAAACACTGACTCAAGTGGTTATGGGTCCCTGCCTTCGCAGGGACGACCGGTTGAGAGATATTCTTCGAACGAATAGCCATGCCTTCAAACCAGAGTGCATCGAGATGAATTTCGAATTTTCCGACGACCAGAAACAGCTTCGCGATCAGGCCCGGCGTTTCCTCTCTGAAAAGTGTCCGCCGAAAGCGGTGCGCGCGGTGCTCGACGGCGGCGCGCCTTACGACAAGGCGTTGTGGAAGGGGCTGGCCGAGATGGGCTTCCTCGGCGTCGCCATCCCCGAGCAATACGGCGGCAGCGGCGCGGGTCGCCTCGAACTGTGCGTGATCGCCGAGGAGATGGGCCGCGCGCTGGCGCCGGTGCCGTTCTCGTCCACGGTGTATCTGGCCGCGGAAGCGCTGCTCGCCGCCGGCAGCGAAGCGCAGAAACAGGCGTGGTTGCCGAAGATCGCTTCGGGCGAGGCGATCGGTACGCTGGCGCTGTTCGAGGGGCCGGGCAATCCGTCGCCGCAGGCGATCAGGGTCACCGCCGCCAACGGCGTGCTCAACGGCGTCAAGACGCCGGTGGCGGACGGCGCCGTCGCCGATTTCGCCATCGTCGCCGCGCGCAACGGGGCGGGCGGCCGCGATGCCGACATCGGCCTCTATCTCGTCGACCTCAAGGCCGGCGGTGTCACAGCGCGGACGCTGACCAGCATCGACCCCCCGCGCAATCAGGCCGAACTGACGCTCACAGACTGCAAGGCCGAGCCGCTGGGCGCGGCGAACGAAGGCTGGAGCATCCTGTCCGGCGTGCTCGACCGCGCCGCGGTGCTGACCGCGTTCGAGCAGGTCGGCGGCGCCGACCGCGCGCTGGAGATGGGCCGCGACTACGCGCTCGACCGCATCGCCTTCGGCCGCCCGATCGGCTCGTTTCAGGCGATCAAGCACATCCTCGCCGATATGTATGTCGCCGCCACGCTGGCGCGCTCGAACTGCTACTACGGCGCATGGGCGCTCTCGACCGACGCGGCCGAACTGCCGGAGGCCGCCGCCACCGCCCGCATCAGCGCGACGCAGGCGTTCCAGCACTGTTCAAAGCAGAACATCCAGGTGCATGGCGGCATGGGCTTCACCTGGGAGTTCGATTGCCACCTCTATTATCGCCGCTCCAACGCGCTGGCGCTGGCGCTCGGCAGCCTGTCCTATTGGGAGGACCAGTTGATCGAGCGGATGCGCCGCAAGAACGCGGCGTAAGTTGTCGTCGTCCCCGCGCAGGCGGGGACCCATCACCCCGGTGCTTGCGGTTTGTCACGATGGCCAGCCCGTTCCTTCAATTGAAACGACACGGCGTATGGGTCCCCGCCTGCGCGGGGACGACGGTCGTGTTTGGTGAGAGAATTATCCGATGAATTTCGACGACACCCCGCAGGAAGCCGCGTTCCGCGCCGAGGCGCGCGCCTGGATCGCCGCCAACGCCCCGAAGCAGTACGAGGACGACCTGCGCAAGAGTTCGCTGGGCCGCCTGTCGCTCGGCGGCGCCGACGTGCTTGAAGCCGCGAAGGTCTGGCAGAAGAAGAAATTCGATGCCGGCTGGGCCTGCCTGCACTGGCCGAAGGAGTATGGCGGGCGCGGCGCGTCGCCGATCGAGCGGGTGATCTGGCAGCAGGAGGAAGGCGAGTTCGGCAAGCTCAGCCGGATGTTCATCATCGGCCATGGCATGTGCGGGCCGACCATGATGGCCTATGCCGGCGAGGCGCATAAGCGCAAATACCTGCCGCCGCTGGCGTCCGGCGAGAAGGTGTGGTGCCAGTTGTTCTCGGAGCCGTCGGGCGGCTCCGACGTCGCCGGGCTGCGCACCCGCGCCGAGCGCGACGGCAACGACTGGGTCATCAACGGCCAGAAGATCTGGACCTCGGGCGCGCATTATTCCGACTACGGCATCCTCATCACCCGCACCGACCCCACCGTGCCCAAGCACAAGGGGCTGACCATGTTCTTCCTCGACATGAAAAGTCCGGGCATCGAGATCAAGCCGATCAAGCAGGCCAACGGGCAGGCCGAGTTCAACGAGGTGTATTTCACCGACGTGCGGATTCCCGACAGCCAGCGACTCGGCGAGGTCAACGACGGCTGGAACGTGTCGCTGACCACGCTGATGAACGAGCGCATGACGATCGGCGCGTCGGTGGCGACGGGCTTTCCGGAGCTGTTCGACTATTGCGGCGGCCTGATGCTCGACGGCCGTCCGGCGATCGAGGATCGCGCGGTGCGGGCCCGGCTCGCGGCGTGGGCGGTGAAGGCCAGCGGCCTGAAATACACCGCGTTCCGTTCGATCTCGGCGCTGTCGCGCGGCGAGCGGCCGGGGCCGGAGAACTCGATCGGCAAGCTGGTGGCGGGATCGATGATCCAGGAGGTCGCGACCTACGCGCTCGATCTGCAAGGCGCGGCCGGCGTGGTCGGCGACCCCGCGCACGCCGAGGTCGAAGGCAAGTTTCAGGCGATGCTGCTGCGTTCGCCCGCGACCCGCGTCGAGGGCGGCACCGACGAAATCCTGCGCAACATCATCGCCGAGCGCGTGCTCGGCTTGCCGGGCGACATCCGCGTCGACAAGGACGTGCCGTTCAACAAGATTCCGACGCGGGGGCGGGGATAAGAAATTGGTCGTCCCCGCCAACGGGTCGGCGCGAAGCGCCGCCCGATGACGGGCTCCCGCGGGGACCCAGACTCCGCAGCAGTGTTGATTGAGAAAAGCGCTTGTCGCCAGTGCTTGCGATGACAACCAAGACCAGGGGTTATGGGTCCCTGCCTTCGCAGGGACGACGGCGAGACGGAGACGGAGGACTTTGGCCATGAACTTCGACGATACCCCGCAGGAGGCTGCGTTCCGCGCCGAGGCGCGCCGGTGGGTGGACGCGAACGCGCCGAAGCAGTTCGAGGCCGAACTGTCGCAGGCCCCGCTCGGCCGCATCACGCTGAAATCGGCGGACATCGTCGAGGTCGCCAGGGCGTGGCAGAAGAAGAAGTTCGATGCCGGCTGGACCTGCCTGCACTGGCCGAAGGACTATGGCGGGCACGGCGCGTCGCCGATCATGCGGGTGATCTGGCAGCAGGAGGAAGGCGTCTACGGCAAGCTGACGCATCCGTTCCAGATCGGCGAGGGCATGTGCGGGCCGACGCTGATGGCTTTCGGCCATGAGGACGACAAGCGCGCGCGGCTGCCGAAGATCGCCTCCGGCGAGGAAATCTGGTGTCAGTTGTTCTCGGAACCGGCCGGCGGCTCCGATGTCGCCGGGCTTCGCACCCGCGCCGAGCGCGACGGCGACGACTGGATCGTCAACGGCCAGAAGATCTGGACCTCGGGCGCGCATTATTCCGACTACGGTCTGCTGTTCGCCCGCACCGACCCGACCGTGCCCAAGCACAAGGGGCTGACCATGTTCTTTCTCGACATGAAAAGCCCCGGCGTCGAGGTGCGGCCGATCAAACAGGCCAACGGGATGCAGGAGTTCAACGAGGTCTACTTCACCGACGTGCGGATTTCCGACCGCCAGCGGCTCGGCGCGGTCGGCGACGGCTGGAACGTGTCGCTGACCACGCTGATGAACGAGCGCATGACGATCGGCGCGCGACTCGCCACCGGCTTCCCGGAAATCTTCGCCTTCTGCAACGCCTTCGTGACCGGGCACGGCCCGGCGATCGACGACCGCGCGGTGCGGGCGAAGCTCGCCGACTGGGCGGTCAAGGCCAGCGGCCTGAAATACACCGCCTATCGCTCGCTGTCGGCGCTGTCGCGCGGCGAGCGGCCGGGCCCGGAAAACTCCATCGGCAAGCTGGTGGCCGGCACCATGGTGCAGGACATCGCGGCGTTCGCGATGGATTTGCAGGGCGCGGCCGGGGTGCTGGCCGGCGCCGACGCCGTCGCGGCCGACGGACGCTTTCAGGCGATGGAGCTTGGCGCGCCGGGAATGCGCATCGCCGGCGGCACCGACGAAATCCTGCGCAACATCATCGCCGAGCGCGTGCTCGGCTTGCCCGGCGATATCCGCGTCGATAAGAACGTGCCGTTCAACAAGATTCCGACCAAGGGGCGGTGACGATGTCAGAAGGCGGAGCGGGCAGGCCCGCGAAATACACCACCGAGCAACGCATCGGCGTGCTTGAGGAACTGCTGCACGAGCGCTTCTCGTGCCGGGCGTTCCGGCCCGAGCCGGTGCCGCGCGATGTCATCACGCGCATCCTCACCGCCGCCCAGCGCACCGCGTCATGGTGCAACAGCCAGCCGTGGCAGGTCATCATCGCCAGCGGCGCGGAGAAGCAGCGCTTCGGCAGGCTGATCTATGACACCGCCGTCAAGGCGGGCGGCGTCCATAGCGGCGACTTCCCGTTCCCGCGGGAATATCGCGGCGTCTATCTGGAGCGCCGCCGCGAGAGCGGCTTCCAGCTCTACAACACGCTCGGGATTCCGCGCGGCGACCGCGAGGGATACACGAAGCAGGCGCTGGAGAACTACAACTTCTTCGGCGCGCCGCATGTCGCGATCATCCACACCGACGAGGCGCTCGGCGTCTACGGCGCGGTCGATTGCGGCGGCTATGTCGCCAACTTCATACTGGCGGCGCAGGCGCTCGGCCTCGCCACCGTGCCGCAGGCGGCGCTGGCGTTCCACGCCAGCGTGATCCACGAGCACTTCGGGCTCGGTGAAGATCGCCGCGTGGTATGCGGCATCTCGTTCGGCTACCCTGACTTGCAGCACAAGGCCAACAGCTACCGCACCTCGCGCGCGACCGTTGCCGACGCGGTGACCTTCGTCGGCGAGTGAGGGCGTGCGCTTCCGATTCGCGACCAAGGTGCAAGGGCCGCTCTGCGCCATCGCCGCGCGTGGTTAACCTTGCGTTAGGAATTTGCGGCGCATTTTCGTGGACGGGGGGATTTCTCCGATCGGGAATATGCCATGCCGTCCAGTCAGGAAGCGTTCGAGAATGACGGTTGTCCGGTTGCGGACGACCTGCTTGGCGCGATGTATCGCGCCAGCGCCAACGGCCTGCCGCAACTGGTGGAGAGCGTGTCGCCCGACGTGCGCGCGATGCTGGCGCTGTTCTGTTACCGCCGCAGCCATCTGCATTCGCTGGCGATCGCCATCGCCGCGAGTTGCAGCGAGCGCGACCTGATCCGGCTCGGCGGCCGCGTCGGCACGGTGCTTTACGATCTGTCGCGTGCGGCGGCCGCGCCGCGCGGCGCTCCGG
>JBASBO010000526.1:0-2593 GCA_049651165.1 Xanthobacteraceae bacterium
CCATGGCCTCGCGCAGCATCGCCACCAGCCGCTCGATGGCGTCCGTGCGGTTGCGCTCCTGGGTGCGGAAGCGCTGGGCGTGGATGACGATGACGCCGTCCTTGGTCATGCGCTGCCCGGCGATACGCTGAAGCCGCGCGCGGGCGTCGTCGGGAAGCGTCAGCCGGTTGGCGTCGAAACGCAGTTGCGCCGCGGTCGCGAGCTTGTTGACGTTCTGCCCGCCCGGCCCCGAGGCGCGGACGAAGCCGATCTCGATCTCGTCCTCATCGAGCGCGATGTCGCGCGTGATCCGCAGCATGGGGGCACCTATGGAACCACATTCGTCATGCCCGGACTTGATCCGGGCATCCATCATTCTTTCAAAGGAGGATGGATCGCCGGGTCAAGCCCGGCGATGACGCCTCATGTCAACGCGCGTCTTCGACGCGCTATGGCGGTGCTTCGCTGATCCGAGATCGTCGCGCAGACTGCCGTCGTTACGGTCCCGGCTCTGCAAAGCGGCGTTCCACGCCGCATTGCGTCCGGGACACGAGCCGGGAACGAAGCTGTATCGCCCCGCTCAATTCGCCTTCGGCGCGGTGACCGCGGCGGGGCGGGCGGCGGCCGGCGGCGGACGGCCGACCACCACCGTGACCAGGCCCTTGCCCCATAGCCGCCTGGCGACGCGCCTGGCGTCGTCCAGCGTCACCGCGTCGACCATGGCGTTGCGCTTCTCGATGTAATCGATGCCGAGCTTGTCGAGCTGGAATTGCAACAGCGCGGAGGCGAGCTTGACCGAGGTGTCGAGCGCCAGCATCTGCGAGCCCTTGAGATATGACTTGGCTTCGTCGAGTTCGGCCTGCGTCGGGCCGTCGTCGGCCATCCGCTTCACCTCGCGCGTGATGGTGTCCACCGTTTCGGTGGCGCGGTCGGCGCGGGTCGCGGTGTTGCCGAGGAACAGCGCCGAATGCGCCATCCACGACAGATACTGCGACACCGAATAGGCCAGCCCGCGCTTCTCGCGCACCTCGTGATAGAGCCGCGACGACAGCCCGCCGCCGCCGAGGATGTGGCTGACGATGTAGCCGGCCATGAAGTCGGGATCGTCACGCTTGAGGCCGGGGCCGCCGAACATCACCACGGTCTGCGGCACGTCGAGCGGAATGAAATATTGCTGCGGCGGTGCGCTCGCGGCGACGTCGGCCACCGGCGTCAGATCGCCCTTCGCGGGCAGCGCGCCGAACGTGTCGTCGAGCAGCCCGGCGAGCGTCGCCGCATCGACGTCGCCGACCACCGCGATGGTCAGCGCGTCCTTCGCCACCACCCGGCGGGTGTAGTCGCGCAGATCGTCCACGGTGATGGCGGGGACGCTCGTGAGCGTGCCGTTGCCCGGCCGCCCGTAAGGGTGATCGCCGAACTCCGCCGCCATGAATTTCAGCCCGGCGAGCGAACCGGGATCGGTGCTCTGGCGGCGCAGGCCGGACAGGATCTGCGCCCGCATCCGCTCGATATCGGCGGCCTCGAACCGCGGCGCGGTCAGCGCCAGCCGCAGCAGGCCGAACGCCTCAAGGCGGTCGTCCTTCAGCATCCGCAGGCTGCCGCGCAACTGGTCGCGCGTGGCGTTGAAGCTCAGTTCGATGGCGCGGCGGTCGAGCCGCTCGTGGAAGGCGGCCGAGTCGAGATCGCCGGCGCCCTCGTCGAGCAGGCTCGCGACCATGGTGGCGACGCCGGATTTGGCGGCGGGATCCTGACTGGAGCCGCCGGCGAAGGCGTATTGCATGGCGATCACCGGCACGGTGGAGTCCTGCACGAACCACGCCGAGATGCCGCCCGGCGTCACCAGATGCTGGATCTTCGTCGTAGCCTGCGCCGGCAGCGCGCAAGCGATCACCAGCAGCAGGCCGCCGGCAACAGTGGCGGCGGCGGCGCGCGCGGCGCGCACAATCGCGATCATGAGCGTTTCTCCTCGCCGGAGGAGCCCTTGTTATCGGGGGAATCCTTGCCGTCGTTGGCGGCGGCGTCCTTCGGCGTCGTGTCCTTGACCAGATAGCCGGTCACCGAGCGGTTGGGGATCAGCCAGATGCGTGCGGCCTCGCGCACCTCGGCGGCGGTGACCGCGCCGATGCGCGCCGGCCAGTCGCGGATGTCGTCGACGGTGAGGCCGACGGTGAGCGCCGCGCCGTACCAGCGCGCCAGCGCCGCCTGGCTGTCCTGCGCATAGATCGCCTGCGCCACCAGTTGGGTCTTGGCGCGTTCGAGAGTTTCCGCCGGGACGGTGTCCTGTTTCAGCCTGGCGATGACCTCGTCGATGGCCTTCTCGACCTGCGGGAATTCGACGCCGGGCTTCGGCGCGGCCGACACCATGAACTGGGTGGCGTCGATCGCGGTGCCCTGATAGCCGGCGCTGGCGGTGACGGCGAGCGGCCGGTCGATCACCAGCGCGCGATAGAGATAGGAGTTGCTGCCGGAGCCGAGAAGCTGCGCCAGCACTTCCAGCGCGGCGCTCTGCTGCGGCGTGGCGGTGACCGCCGACGGCACCAGATAATAGCGCTTCAGCACGGTCTGCTCGACGCGGGGGTCGGCCAGCGTCACCGTGCGCGGCGCGGCCGGCGTC
>JBASBO010000527.1:0-3333 GCA_049651165.1 Xanthobacteraceae bacterium
AGCAGCGTCGGATAGCCGGCGAGCGCGAACATCAGGGCGATCTCCGAGCCCATCATGCCGGCTCCGACCACGCCGATCTTCTGAAAGTCACTCATGACTGTCTCTCCTTCGATAAACCGGGCCCGGCGGGGTGCGCCGCACGACCGAGCGGCTGGCCAACGGCGACCGGCTGGTCCCGCTCTCCGTGGTCTCGATCACCAGCCGCGTCCGGCGGATATGCAGACGCACCAATATCTGCGCCGCATCGACGTCGCGCGCCCGAATCGCATCCATCAACAGCAAATGCTGGGGATCGGAGAACGGGAATCCATCCTTGGCATAGGCTTCCTTCACGAACAACCGCCGAAAATGCTGGGTGCTGTTCCAGAATCGCTCGACCATCGCCAGAAGCTGCGGCATCCGCGCCCCGGCATAGGTGCGCAGATGAAACTCGCGATCGAGCTGGATGTATTCCTCAAGCGTCGGGACCTGCTCCAGTTCGCGCACGATGGCGTCGAGCCCGTCGATGTCCTCGTCGGTCAGGTTCGGCACGCTTTCGCCGATGGCCAGCGGCTCCACCGCCTCGCGGATTTTGTAAATCTCGATGGACTCGTCCGAATTGACGTCCGCGATCCAGGCGCCGCGGTTCGGCGCCATCACCACCAGCCCCTCGTTTTCTAGCTGCTTCAGCGCCTCGCGCACCGGAATGCGGCTGGCGCCGAAATGCGCGGCGAGCAGTTCCTGCCGGATGCGCATTCCCGGCCGCATTTCGCCGCTCAGCACCGCGCTGCGGATTTCGCTCGCGATCCGCTCGCTCATCAGCCGGCCGCCATCGGGATCGTCGTCCATGTCCCGGCCCGGCTCCCGGCGCGAGGGCGGCTGCGAAAAAGGGCTCATCGGCGGCTCACGCTATCATGGTGCTTTCGAGCGACGCGGGTACCGGTTCGCGTGAAGAAAACACGTCAAACATCAAGTGAGAGCCCCGCTTCCGATTCCATCGGAAGCGGAACGACTCTAGTGGATCGCCGCATACATGATCTTGTCCTCGGTGGCGTCGGCTCTCGCCATCTCCTCGACGATGCGCCCGCCGCGCGCCACCAGGATGCGGTCCGAGATGGCGAGAATCTCGGGAAGATAGGACGAGATCACGACAACGGCCTTGTTCTCGCCGGCGAGCTTGCGGATCGCCGCGTGGATCTGCGGAATGGCGCTGACGTCGACGCCGCGCGTCGGCTCGTCGAAGATCACCACCGTCGGCTCCTGCGCCAGCGACTTGCCGACCACCACCTTCTGCTGGTTGCCGCCGGAATATTCGATGATCTTCAGCGAGCGCTTCAGGGCCGAAATCGACAGCGCGGCGATCCAGTGATCGGCGATGCGCTTCATCTCGCGCACCGAATAGAGGAAGCGCTTGACGCGGGGCGAGGCGAGATAGCCGAGATAGATGTTCTGATCGACGGTCATGGTTTCGAAGAAGCCGTCGAGCTTGCGATCCTCGGTGATGTAGGCGATGCCGTCGCGCACCGCCTGCCGCGGCACGCGGTAGCGGATCGGCTTGTCGCGCAGATAGATCATGCCGCCGCGCAGGAAGTTGCGCTTGCGCGCCCCGCAGACGATCTGCGCGGCCTCGGAGCGTCCCGCGCCGACCAGCCCGAAGATGCCGACGACCTCGCGGTTGAACACCGAGAACGACATGTTCTTGACCATGCTGCCCATGGTCACGTTCTCAACCGACAGCACCTTCTCGCCGCGCGTCTCCCGCGGCGTCGCGGCGTCGGCATCGGCGCCGTGGCTCGCGTAATGGCTCGCGGTTTCCTCGCGGCCGACCATCATGCGCACCAGCGCGTCGCGCGTCATCCCGGCGGCGGGAACGGTCGCCACCAGCTTGCCGTCGCGCAGCACGGTGATGCGGTCGGCGATGTCGAGCGCTTCTTCCAGCGCGTGCGAGATGAAGATGATGCCCGCGCCGCGCTCCTTCAGCGTGTTGAGCAGGTGGAACAGGTGCTGCATCTCCTCCGGCGTCAGCGACGCCGTCGGCTCGTCGAAGATGAAGATCTTCGCGTTGTGGCGCACCGCGCGGACGATCTCGACCATCTGCCGCTTCGCCGTTCCCAGCGTCTCGACCAGCGCCAGCGGATCGACGTTGAAGTTCAGCGACTGCAACGACTGGGTCGCGGCGATGTTGATCTTGCTGTAGACGGTGAACCACTTCTCCATGCCGAGTTCGAGGTTCTGCGCCACCGTCATCGACGGCACCAGGCTGGATTCCTGGTAGACCATCGCGACGCCGCCCTCCAGCGCCTCCTTGGGCGAGGCGAACGACACCTTTTCGCCGCCGATCAGGTAATCGCCGGAGGTCAGTTCGATGGCGCCGGCGATCGCCTTGCACAGGGTGGATTTGCCCGCGCCGTTCTCGCCCAGCAGCGCGTGGATCTCGCCGGGGCGCAGATCGAAATTGACGCCGTCGATGGCGTGAAGGCCACCATAGACCTTGCTGCCGTTGACGATCCGAAGCAGCGGCGACGCCTCGCCTTTCTCCGCCGGCATGATCCTCACCCTTCCCTGACGCCGCCTGAGGGCGGCAACGCCACCAGACAGTCGCGGCCCTTGACGACCGCCACCACGCGATTGCCGACCGGCCGCACGGCGACGACGCCATGGGTCCGCCCGTCGACACGGCTGTGCAGCGTCTCGACCGCCTCGCCCGCGCCGTCGAGCCGCGCCACCAGCCCATAGGAGCGCGCCGGCGCCCACGGCTTCTGAATCCCGAGCTTCTTGATCCGCCCGATCTGGGTCGGCTCGCGCGGGTTGAGACGCCCGTCCAGCGCCGGGCCGATCCACAGGTCGGGCGGCACCGTCCGCATCATTTCGTCGCAGAACGCCCGCTCGCGCAGCACGAATTCGGTGAGCTGCGTGCGCAGCGCGAAGAACGCCATCCAGTAGCCGCCCGCGGCGTCGCGCGACAGCCGCGCCGGATAGCCGCTGTAATTCCTGACGATCACCCGCGCCGCGCTGCCCGTGCGCGCGAAGGCGGTGAGCCGATGGGTCCAGGACTCGGCGACCAGAATCTCGTTGCCGTCGTGGGACACCGCGAGGCCGAGCGGCCAGGCGAGCTTGTCGGCGCGGACGCGGGCCTCGCCGAGCGCCGCGTTGCAGACGATCAGCCGGCCGGACGGCGGGCGGTTCTGCATCAGGTCGGCGAGCCACTGCTCCGGCGCATTGTGCCGCGAGCCGTCGGTGAGACAGATCATGCCGTCGGGCGCGACGGCGACCGACAGCGGACAGGCGATCCGCGCGCCGCCCGCGCTCTCCAGCCTGCCGACGATCTCGCCGGCCGGCGACAGCGCCATCAGC
>JBASBO010000528.1:0-4777 GCA_049651165.1 Xanthobacteraceae bacterium
CCCGCGCACCCACCTCGCAATTCGCCGCATCACCGCACAAGACGGCTGGTGCGAGGACCCCGCCGACCGCCGCTACAACCGGCCGATCCGGCTCGCGTCGGACAGTGACGGCGACCGGCTCCAGCGCGCCGACCATCTCTACGACTTCATCATCGAGATCGACCACAATACCCGTCCGCGCGTGGCCAAGCGCGGCAGCGCCGTGTTCCTGCATCTGGCGCGCGACAATTTCGGCCCCACCGCCGGCTGCGTCGCGATGACCCGGCCGATGATGTTGCGGCTGCTGGAACGGATCGGGCCTAAGACGAAAATCGTGATCGAGTGAGGCGCGGCGATGCTATCGCCTACTCGCCGAACCCCATGCCGGCGTCCTGCGGCTTCAGCCGGATCAGCCGCGAGTCTTCCACTGCCGCCTGGCGGTGCTTCACCGCCTCGCGATAGACCGGATCGCGCAGCATTTCGACGAAGGCCGCGACCGAGGGATACTCGGCGATGAAGCAGTGGTCCCAGCGCTCGGTCTGCGGACCGATCAGCATCAGTTCGAACGCGCCGCGCCACACCACCCGGCCGCCGAGCCGCGAGAACACCGGCCCGCTGTCGCGGCCATAGGCGGCATAGGCTTCCGCGCCGGTCGCCTTGCGGCCGTCGGGATAGCGCGCCGTCGCGTGCAGCCGCACCAGATTCAACATGTGGATCGGGCCGGGCCGGTCATTGGCGCGAAACTGCGCGAAAATTTCCTTGGTCGGATCGATGTAGCCGGTCATGGGATTCCTTTTAGCGATGCTGCGTGAGAACGTCCATATGAGATCGACAGAGGCGTGGATGGCCGGAATAAATCCGGCCATGACGACCGCGAGACGTATACTCTGCCGTCAGCAAGACAGAGAACCAATGCCCGAGCTTCCCGAAGTCGAAACCGTGCGTCGCGGCTTGCAGCCGGCGATGGAGGGCGCGCGGATCGTGCGCGCCGAAACCCGCCGCGCCGACTTGCGCTTTCCGTTCCAGCCGGATTTCGTGGCGCGGCTCACCGGCCAGACCGTGGCCGGGCTCGGCCGCCGCGCCAAATATCTGCTGGCCGATCTCGGCTCCGGCGACGTGCTGCTGATGCACCTCGGCATGTCCGGTTCGTTCCGCGTGGTGACGGCGGCGAGCGAAGTAACACCCGGCGAGTTTCATTATCCGCGCAGCGAGGACCGCGCCCACGATCACGTCGTGTTCGAGATGTCGAACGGCGCGCGCATCGTGTTCAACGATCCGCGCCGGTTTGGTTACATGAAGGTCGTCGCGCGGGATGCGCTCGACGAGGAGCCGCTGTTAAAGGGGCTCGGGCCGGAGCCGCTCGGCAACGCTTTTGACGCCGCGATGCTGGCGAAGGCCATCGCCGGCAAGGCGGTGAGCCTGAAGGCCGCGCTGCTCGATCAGCGCGTGGTTGCCGGGCTCGGTAATATCTATGTCTGCGAGGCGCTGTTTCGCGCGCACTTGTCGCCGAAGCGCGCAGCGTCAACGCTTGCGGACAAGAAGCGCGCACCGACCGAGCGCGCGACGCGGCTGGTGGCTTCGATTCACGACGTGCTCAATCAGGCGATTGCGGCCGGCGGCTCGTCGTTGCGCGATCATCGCCAGACCTCGGGCGAACTGGGTTACTTCCAGCATTCGTTTCAGATCTACGACCGTGAGGGCGAGCCATGCCCGACGCCCGGCTGTCGCGGCACGGTGCAGCGCTTCGTGCAGAACGGCCGCTCGACGTTCTGGTGCGCGAAGTGCCAGAAGTGATGTGACGGGATAAAGCCGGTCTGACTGGAAGTTCGTATTTTGCATGGATGCGCAATATGAAAAATGTCGTCCCCGCGCAGGCGGGGACCCATACGCCGCAGCGGTTCGGCTCCATCACCAGGGCGATGTTTATTTACAACAACCAATGTCAGGGGTTATGGGTCCCCGCCTGCGCGGGGACGACGTCGAGGTTGTGTGAGCCGGCGTGCGATATTTCGAGTCAGGCACTTAGGATAATGCCGTCACGCTAGGCGCGGCTGCGCGTCGCGGTGCGATACAGCGCGCGTGCGCCGGCGTCGAGCAGGAAGCCGAGCAGGCCGATCATCAAGACCGTCGCCATCAGTTCGGAATAAGCGAGGCGGTCGCGGGTATCCAGGATGAAGTAACCGAGCCCGGCGGAGACGCCGAGCATCTCGCACGGCACCAGCACGATCCAGACGATGCCGATGGCGAGCCGCAACCCGGTCAGCACATGGCCGAGCACGCCGGGCAGGATGATGTGCCACAAGGTTTCCCAGCGCGTCGCGGCAAGGCTCGACGCCAGACTGAGCCAACTCGGCTGCAAGCGCCTCACACCCTCGGCGGTGTTGAGCACGATCGGCCACACCGCCGCGAACGCCAGCATGAAGTAGATCGGATCGTCGCCGACGCCGAAGATCATCACCGCGATCGGCATCCACGACAGCGGCGAGATCATGCGCAGGAACTGGAACGCCGGCGAGGTCGCGGAATTGATGCGCTGGAAGCTGCCGACCGCGAGCCCGAGCGGCACGCCGATCGCGAGCGCGAAGCCGAGACCGACCAGAACGCGGCGCAGGCTCACCATGATATGCACCGGCAGGTCCGGCCCGCTAAGCAGCGCGATCAGTTTCGGGATCGCGGTGGTCGGCGAGAACTGGCGGATGAAACCCTCTTGCGACGCCAGCACGTCGGTGCCGAGCCACCACAGCATCAGCAGCGCCAGCAATCCGCCGACGCCCAGCGCCGCGTTGGTCCATGCCGGCTTCGCGATGTTGAAGCGGAACGGCCGTGATACCTGCCGCGCAAGCGCGCGACGTTCGGCGCGCGTCAAGCTATCAGTGGACCAGCTTGTGCTCACGCCGCGATTACCTCGGTTCGCGTGAAGGAATCCGGCAAGCCGAACGCGGCCATGCCGCCGCTTGCGATCACTGCCTTCTTCACGAAGCTGTCGTCGACCAGTTCGCGGCCGGCGCTAGCGGGATCGAGCGTATCGAGGAAGCCGCGATCGCCTTCCACCAGCGTGTCCTTGAGCCTGCGGATCAGTTCCTCGGTGTAGCTCGGATAAGGATACGGCTGGAAATCGATGCGGCGCTCGCGCCAGTCGGCGTGGCGGATCGCGCCGCTCTTGACGTAAGCGCTTTCGTCGCTGTCCGGCGGCGCGAGCACCTTGGTCAGCACCTCGACGCTGTGCGGCGTGTACTGGTTCGGATTGTCCTTCGACAACAGCGCCGCGGTTTCGGCGCGATGATCGCGGGTCCACAACTGCGCCTTGACCATGGCGTTGACGGCGCGCTGCACCCACTCGGGGCGCTGCGCGATGTCGCGCTCGTGCATAAAGACCAGGCAGCAGGCGTGGTCCTTCCAGACGTCGCCGGTGAAGCGCAGCATCTTGCCGACGCCGAGCACTTCGCTCGCGGCGTTGAACGGCTCGGCGACGATGTAGCCGCTGATCTGCTTCGAGGCCAGCGCCGGCACCATGTCGGCGGGCGCCATCACGATGAGGTTGACCTCGTTGGCGGCGGGCTTGCCGGTGCGCTTCGACACCGGTGTCAGGCCGTTATCGCGCAGCAGGATTTGCAGTACGACGTTGTGGATCGAGTACCAGAACGGAATCGCCACCGTGGTGCCGCCGAGATCCCTCACGCTGTTGATGTGCGGCAGCACGCTCAGCCCCGAGCCGCTGGTGTGATTCCACGCCACCACTTTCGCCGGGGCCTTGCTGCCGAAGCGCGCCCACACCGTCATCGGTGATAACAGGTGCACGGCATTGACCTGCCCGGAGATGAAGGCTTCCAGCACCTGCGCCCAGCTTCGCAGCCGCACCGGCTTCTCGGCCTTGATGCCTTGCTCCTCGAAGAAGCCCTTGCCGTGCGCCACCAGAAGCGGCGTCGCGTCGGTGATCGGCAGATAGCCGATGCGCAGCGGCGCGTCGGGCGCTTCGGCGCGCGCTTCGTAAGCGCGCAGCAGCGGCGCGGCCCCGGCGGCGGTGAGCAGCGCCGAGAGCCGCAGCATCTGGCGGCGTGAAACGTCGAAGCGGGTGAATTCATCGGCGGACATGGCAAACCTTTCAGGTATCGTTTCGCTCACGCGGCGCGGCGTTGCGCGCCGTTGCTCAGCGTCGAGAGAATTTCGACGCGGATCGCGCCAAGCTCGGCGATCAGGTCCTCGCGCGGCTTCGGCAGATCGATCCGCCATTCGCCGATCACGCTGGCCGGTGCGCCGCCAAGTAACAGGATGCGATCGGACACCAAGAGCGCTTCGTCGATATCGTGGGTGATGAGAATCGCGGCGGTGCGGAAGTCGCGCACCACCTTGAGCAGCAGGTGCTGCATCTCGGTGCGAGTGACTTCGTCGAGCGCGCCGAACGGCTCATCCAGCAGCAGGATTTCCGGCTTGCGCGCGAGGCAGCGCGCCAGCGCCGTGCGCTGCGCCATGCCGCCGGAAAGCTCCGTGGGAAACTTGCGGCGAGATTGTGTCAGCCCGACTTCGCGGATCGCCATCGCGACCCGCGCCTCGCGCTCGGTGCGCGCGAGCTTCGGCTGGTGCTTGAAGTCGAGACCGAAGGCGACGTTGTTCTCCAGCGTCAGCCACGGCAGCAGGCTCGGGTCCTGAAAGGCGACGGCGACGCGCGGATGCACGCCATCGAGCGGCGCGCCGTTCATGATGACGTGGCCCTCGGTTGGCGCTTGCAGGCCGGCGAGCACGCGCAGCAGGCTCGACTTGCCGACGCCGCTGGAGCCGAGCAGGCTCACCGTCTCGCCCG
>JBASBO010000529.1:0-9558 GCA_049651165.1 Xanthobacteraceae bacterium
TCGCTCGGCTGCCCCAAGGCGCTGGTGGATTCGGAGCGCATCATCACCCGGCTGCGCGCGGAAGGTTACGAACTCGCCCGCAAGCACGACGGCGCCGATCTCGTCATCGTCAACACCTGCGGCTTTCTCGACAGCGCCAAGCAGGAGTCGCTCGACGCCATCGGTCAGGCCATGGCGGAGAACGGCAAGGTCATCGTCACCGGCTGCATGGGCGCGGAGCCCGAGCAGATCGAGCGCGCCTATCCGAACGTGCTGTCGATCACCGGGCCGCAGCAATACGAGAGCGTGCTCGACGCCGTGCATCGCGCCAAGCCGCCGCTGCACAACCCGCACCTCGACCTGATCCCGCCGCAGGGCGTCCGGCTGACGCCGCGCCACTACGCTTACTTGAAGATTTCCGAGGGCTGCAACAACCGCTGCACCTTCTGCATCATCCCGAAGCTGCGCGGCGATCTGGTGTCGCGCCCCGCCGCCGAGGTGTTACGCGAGGCGGAGAAACTGGTTGCGGCCGGCGTCAAGGAACTCCTGGTGATCTCGCAGGACACCTCGGCCTACGGCGTCGATATCAGGTATGCGGCAAGCCGCTGGAAGGAGCGCGAGGTGCGCGCCAAATTCCTCGACCTTTCGCGCGAACTTGGGCAGTTCGGCGTCTGGGTGCGGCTGCAATACGTCTATCCGTATCCGCACGTCGACGAGGTGATCGGCCTGATGACGGAGGGCAAGGTGCTGCCCTATCTCGACATCCCGTTCCAGCACGCCGCGCCCGAAGTGCTGAAGGCGATGCGGCGGCCGGCGGCGCAGGACAAGACGCTTGCCCGCATCAAGGCGTGGCGCGCGCAGTGCCCGGACCTGGCGCTGCGCTCCACCTTCATCGTCGGCTTCCCCGGCGAGACGGAATCCGATTTCGCCTACCTGCTCGACTGGCTGGATGAAGCCGAGATCGACCGCGTCGGCTGCTTCAAATACGAGCCGGTCGCCGGCGCGACCTCGAATGCGCTTGCCGACCCGGTGCCGGACGAGGTCAAGCTTGAGCGCTGGAACGCGCTGATGGCGCGGCAGCAGAAAATCTCCGCGCGCCGGCTGAAGCGGAAAGTCGGCACCCGCCAGCAGGTCATCATCGACGAGGTCGGCCCGACCGTGGCGAAAGGCCGCTCCAAAGCCGACGCCCCGGAAATCGACGGCGCGGTCTATCTCTCAAGCCGGCGGCCCTTGAGGGTCGGCGAGATCGTCACCGCGAAGATCGAGCGCGCCGACGCCTACGACCTGCACGGCAGCGTCGCGGGGTTTTGAGGGCGACCGATCACTTAACACGTCGTCCCCGCGCAGGCGGGGACCCATAACCACCAACCTATCGATAAGGAAAAGCCATATCGCCTTGCGCGACAGCGAATGCGGGGAGTATGGGTCCCGGCCTTCGCCGGGACGACGCCGGATGATTTGGCGACGCGCCCCGTCACAATGACGCTCCAAATGCCTACGGCCGCAGGATCGACGCGCCCGTGGTGGCGCGGCTTTCGAGGTCGGTGTGCGCCTGCGCGGCGTCCTTCAGCGCATAGGCGCGGTTGATGGGCACATGCAGCCTGCCGTTGATCACCGCCGAGAACAGCGTGTCCGCGCCCTCGATCAGGTCGGCGCGCCTGGCGATATAATCGTTGAGCTTGGGCCGGGTCGCGAACAGCGAGCCGTGGTTGTTCAGCTCCGCCAGCGCGAACGGCGGCACCGGCCCGGATGCGTTGCCGAATGAGACGAACAGCCCGCGCGGCTTCAGGCATGACAGCGATCCGGGAAACGTGGTCTTGCCGACGCCGTCATAGACCACGTCGCACAGTTCGTTGCGGCTGATCTGCTTGACCCGCTCGACGAAATTTTCCTCATTGTAGAGGATGACGTGATCGCAGCCGTTGGCGAGCGCAAGTTCGGCCTTGGCCCTGGAGCCGACGGTGCCGATGACGTGCGCGCCCAGCGCCTTCGCCCACTGGCAGGCGATCAGGCCGATGCCGCCGGCGGCGGCGTGGATCAGTACGCGGTGGCCCGGCCCGACCTTGAAGGTCTTGTGCAGCAGATACCACACGGTGAGCCCCTTCAGCATCAGCACCGCGCCCTGCTCGTAGGTGATGTGGTCGGGCAGTTTCACCAGCTTGTCGGCGGCGATGTTGCGCTCGGAGGCGTAGCCGCCGAGGTTGGCGTAATAGGCGACGCGGTCGCCGGGATGGAAGTCGGTGACGTTGGCGCCCACCGCCACCACCTCGCCGGCCGCCTCGTTGCCGACGATGAACGGCAGCGACGGCGCCTTGTAGAGGCCGGTGCGGTAATAGACGTCGATGAAGTTGAGGCCGACGGCGTGCTGGCGGATATGCACCTCGCCCGCGCCGGGCGGCCGCACGTCGATGCTCTCGTACACCAGCGCCTCCGGTCCGCCCACCTGATGCACCCGTACCGCCTTCGCCATGCCGCGTCTCTCCCCCAGCTCTGCGTCGTCAGCCAAGGGAAGGCCAACGCGCTTGTGTTGTCAACTCGGGGGCATGGTGGCTGGCGGCTCAACCAACTCCCCGTCGTCCCCGCGCAGGCGGGGACCCATAACCCCTGACAGTCGTCATGAACAAAGTCGTTCGTGAAGGATCGCGACCGCATTCTTCAATTACGAGCGGCACGGCGTATGGGTCCCCGCCTGCGCGGGGGACGACGCTTTTCGTGTTGCATCCCCTACGCGCGCTTGCGGTTCTTGCGCGCCATGATGTTGAACACCTCGACCGCGAGCGAGAAGGTGATGGCGAAGTAGATGTAGCCGCGCGGGATATGAAACTCGAAGCCGTCGGCCACCAGCGCGACGCCGATCAGCACCAGGAACGCCAGCGCCAGCATCTTGGTGGTGGGGTGCTCGGCGACGAAGCGCGCCACCGGCCCGGACGACACATACATGACGATGCAGGCGATGACGACCGCCGCGACCATGATTTCGAGGTCCTTGGCCATGCCGATCGCGGTGATGATCGAGTCGAGCGAGAACACCAGATCGACGACGATGATTTGCAGGATGACCCAGAAGAACGCCTTGTCCGGTCCCTGCGCCACGGCCTCGCCGCTTTCGCGCGCCTCGACCTCGCCGTGAATCTCGTGGGTCGCCTTGGCGATCAGGAACAGCCCGCCGCCGATCAGGATGATGTCGCGCCACGAAAATCCCAGTTCGAAGACGGTGAACACCGGCTGCGTCAGCCCGATCAGCCACACCAGCACGCTGAGCAGCGCGATGCGGAACACCAGCGCCAGCGCCAGGCCGATCTGGCGCGCCCGCGTCGCCTGCGGCTCGGGGATACGCGACACCAGCACCGACAGGAAGATCACGTTGTCGATGCCGAGCACGATTTCCAGCGCGGTCAGCGTCAGCAGCGCCGCCCACGCCTCGGGGCTGGTCAACAGGTCGATCATGATTTGGCAAGCCCCGACAGGCGGATGAGAGTGTCACCGAACACGACGTAGAGGCCGATGGCGACCAGCACGGCGCTGACCCACGGCGAGACGGCGAAGTCCGTCGCCACCGCAAGGATCGCCAGCACCGCCCACGCCGCCATCAGCGCGAGGTTGAACGCGCGTAGCCGCCGCACCCGGTTGGGATGCAGCACGCGGATCGGCACGAAGGTGAGTCCGATCAGCGCCGCTGTCACCGCCGTCGCCAGAAGCGGCGGCGGCTGTAACAGAAACAGATAGAACGCCGCCGCGTTCCATAGCGCCGGGAAACCGCGGAAGTGATGATCGGCGGTCTTCATGCGGCGGTCGGCGAAATACAGCGCGCCGGTGACCACGATGGCGATGCCCAGCAAGGGAGCCGCGACCGGCAGCAGCAGCCGGCTCGCCGCGATGGCATAGGCCGGGACGAAGACGTAGGTGAGGAAATCGACGACCAGATCGAGCGTCTCGCCGGACCAGCGCGGTTGCAGCGCCGCGACGTCGAGGCGGCGCGCCAGCGGCCCGTCCACGGCGTCGACGATGAGCGCCACGCCCAGCCATCCGAACATCGCCGCCCAGTGCTCGCGCACCGCTTCCAGAAGCGCGATCAGGGCGAGCCCCGCGCCCAGCGCGGTGAAGATGTGAACGCCGAATGCCGCGGCGCGGGTCGGGTTCGAAGGCTGCTGCGAGGTGTCCGCCGGCGTCATGTGAAGGGCGTATCTAACAGGATTCCCACCCCTTTGCATCCCCCGCCTTGCGGCGATCCGCCGCGCGGGCGGTGGCGCGCGCACGGTTGCGCGAGCGGCCTTGCAATTCGAAGGGCGAATGCCGATTGTCCCGCCATGGACAGCACGACCCCGGAGCAGACGATTTACGACGCCATCGTCATCGGCGGCGGGCCGGTTGGGCTGGCGGCGGCCGTTGCACTGGCGCAAGCCGGCGTCACGGTGGCGCTGATCGCGCGCAAAAAACCCTATCCCGACAACCGCACCACCGCGCTGCTTGGCGGCACCATCGATTTCCTGCGCCAGCTCGACGTCTGGCGGCGCTGCGAGGCCGACGCCGCGCCGCTGCGGACAATGCGGCTGGTGGACTCGACCTCCCGGCTGATCCGCGCGCCGGAAGTGCGGTTCGCCGCCGACGAGATCGGCCTCGACGCCTTCGGCTACAATCTCGCCAACCGGCATCTGGTCGCGGCGCTGGAGGCGCGCGCCGCCGGGATCGACCGCATCGCGCGCTGCGACGACGATGCCGACAGCGTCGAGATCGAAGCCGACCGCGTCACGGTGCGCACGAGAGGCGGCGCGACCTTGCGTGGCCGGCTGATCGCCGGGGCCGACGGGCGGCAGTCGATCTGCCGCGCCGCGGCCGGGATTGGCGTCGATCGCCGTCCGCTGAAGCAAACCGCGCTGACCTTCAACATCGCCCACGCCCGGCCGCACCACGACACCTCGACCGAGTTTCACACCGCCAACGGCCCCTGCGTGTTCGTGCCGTTGCCGGGCGACCACTCCAGCGTGGTGTGGGTCACCACGCCGGCGGACGCCGCGCGGCTGATGGCTCTCGACGACGCGGCGCTGGCTGCGGAAGCCGAGCGCATGATGTATTCGATGCTGGGCCGCCTCACGGTCGCGCCCGGCCGCCATTCCTTCCCGCTCGCCATCGAGCAGCCGCAACGGTTCGCCGGCAACCGCGTCGTGCTGCTCGGCGAGGCCGCGCATGTGCTGCCGCCGATCGGCGCGCAGGGGCTCAACCTCGGTTTGCGCGACGCCGCCGATATCGCCGGCATCGTCGCGGAGGCGATTACGCGCGGTGAGGACATCGGCGGCGACGCCACCCTCGCCCGCTTCGACCGCACGCGCCGTTCCGATATCGTCAGCCGCACGCTGGCGATCGATTTCGCCAACCGCACGCTGCTCAGCGCCTTGCTGCCGGTGCAACTGGCGCGGGCCGCCGGACTGCAACTGCTGGGCGCGGTCGGCCCCTTGCGCCGCATCGCCATGCGCGAGGGCCTATCGCCGTCCTGGCGGCGGCCGCCTTCGCGAACGGCGGCACTCTCAGAGTCTGGCTCGAAATAGAACGCGCGGAATCAAACAATTTCGGCGTCGTCCTCGCGCAGGCGAGGACCCATAACCTCTGGCATTGGTTGTTGTTGAAGGACATTGGCCGGATCGATTGAGCCGAACCGCTGCGGTGTATGGGTCCCTGCCTTCGCAGGGACGACACTGATCGAGTTGCCATGCTGCCGCATAACCGCCTCAGGGTGAGGGCTTCCAACGATGCCGGATCAGAACGTCAGATAGCCGCTCTTGAGCAGCCACATCACGCTGGTCAGCGTCACCACCGAGGCCAGCGTGCCGAGCATCACCGCGGCCGAGGCGGCTTCGGTCCAGGTGTCGTATTGCCGGGCGATCACGAACACGTTGAGCGCCGACGGTAGCGAGGCCATCAGCATGGCGGTCGCCGCCCATTCTATCGAGAACGGCCCGAACCACCACAACAGCCCCAGCACGATCGCCGGATGCACCATCAGCTTGATCGCGATCAGCCCCGGCAGTTCCCACGGCACCCGGCCGAACGGCCGCAGCGCCACCGTCACGCCCAGCACGAACAGCGCCACCGGGGCCGCCGAATTCTGCAGGAACAGCAGCACCCCGTCGATCGCGACCGGCATCTCGACGTGCAGCGCCGCGGCCCCCACTCCGCAATAAACCGCGACGATCAAGGGGTGCAGGGCGATTTCCTTGACCACGAACCATAGCGTCGGCAGCAGCGGCCGTCGGGTGCCGTCGGTCAGCGCCATCAGCAGCGGGATCACCGTGAACAGGAAAATGCTGTCGAAACAGAAGATCAGCGCGGTCGGCACCGCCGATTTCAGCCCGAACACCGCCAGCGCCAGCCCCGGCCCCATGTAGCCGATATTGCCGTAGCCGCCGGCGAGCCCGGCCATCGACGCCTCCCGCAGCGACAGACGGCCGACCAGTTTCGCAACGCCGACCGACAGCGCGAAGGCGCTCGCGGTCCCCAGCGTGGTCGCCACCACGAACGGCAGGTTGTTGAGTTCCTCGAATGGGGTTCGGGAGACGATGCGGAAGAACAGCGCCGGCAGCGAGACGTAAAGAACGTAGAAATTCATCCACGCCAGCCCGGATTCCGGCAGGCCACGGGTTTTCCCGCAGGCGTAGCCGATGAAGATCAGCCCGAAATACGGCAACGCCAGATTGAGGATATCGATCATGGAGGCAGGATTTTCGTAAGGATCGGGCCGGGATTCGGGGCCGATCCGCCCCGCCCCGCCGGGACGGGATGCAGATGTTGGAATCGAACCACTAGCATCGGCCACAATCCTGGTCTATTCGACACCTCATGGCAAAGATGCGGACCGCGAAATTTCAGATCGGCCAGATCGTCAAGCACCGGATTTTCTCGTTCCGGGGCGTGATCTTCGACATCGACCCGGAGTTCGCCAACACCGAGGAATGGTGGCTGGCGATCCCCGAACAGGTGCGGCCGCGCAAGGACCAGCCGTTCTACCATCTGCTGGCGGAAAACGCCGAGACCGAATACGTCGCCTACGTCTCGGAACAGAACCTGGTGCCCGACGAGTCCGGCGAGCCGGTGCGGCATTCGCAGATCGCGGAGATTTTCGTCAGGGACAAGGCCGGCGGCTATCGCCCGCGCAATTCGTCGCTGAACTGACGCGGCGCTATCCCCGCCGCCGTTTCGCCACAAGAATCCCGAGACGAAAAAAGCGCTCCCGAGGGAGCGCTTTTTGGTGTCGCGATCGCCGCGCGGTTACTGCTTCGGCGCGGGGGTCGCCGGTGGCGTGGTCGCGCCGGCGGCCGGCTGCTGGGCTTCGAGCTTGGCGCGGGCTTCGGCGGCGCGCTTCTGCAATTCCTCTTGCAGCTTCTTCTGGGTTTCCTCGAACACCTTCGGATCGGTCGGCGGGCCGTCATAGGCCTTGGCGAACTCGGCCAGCGGCAGCGGCAGCGTCAGCGGCGCGCCGTTGGAGTTGATCGCCTGCACGATCAGGTTCTGCCCCTTCTTCATGTTGGCGATCATGTCGGCGGTGACTTCATAGTCCGACATGCAGCCGTTGGCGAAGCAGATCACATAAGGCGCCTGCTGCGGCGCGTTGCTGTCGATGATGATGCGGGTGCCATGAACCAGCTGCATCCCGAGCGGCAGCGTGACGCGGAGGATCTTCTTGGTCTCGCCCTCCGGCTCGATGATGACCGCCGCGATCACCGGCTGCCCCGACTCGATGCGGCCGTCCTTGCCGGTGAAGCAGACCTGCTTGGCGTTGGCGTCCTGGCCCTTGAGACAGAACTTGGTCCACGGCGCGTAGATCAGTTGCACCTGCTGCTCGGGCTGCTGCTGTTGCTGCGGCTGCGCGACAGGGGCCTGTTGCGCCGGCTGTGCCGCCTTCGGGGCCGCTTTGCCGTTCGACTTGGCTTTCTGTTGCGCCGGCTGCTGGGCGGAGGCGGCGGGGACGGACGCGGTCGCGACAAACGCCGCGGCAGCCGCCATCGCCGTCACAACCCGCCCACACCGCCGTGCCTGGGCGGCCATATCGGTGAAACTCATTGCGGAAAGCCCTTTCTCGAATGGCGGCGTCCCCGCCCGCGCAAATCGCGACGGACGCCTCCTGACTGGTCAGCCGCCGTTTCCTGCCCAAATGAGGCCGTTGAGTGGCCGGCGGCCGCCGTGCCGATCAAATGTACGCCTTCAATACAGCGGCAAACGAAAAGATCAATGCCATGGGGCGGTGTTTGCCAGCCGGCGACGGCCGAAGCGTGGCGGCTGTGATAAATTTTCCCGGTGACACGCTTCGAATCACCTCGATTCACGCCGGTTCCGGGGCGGCAACGCGCCGCCCCGCTCCGGGTATTGATCGCCGCTCTGCTGGTGGTCTGCGGCCTCGCCGCGGGAAGCGCCGGCGCGGCGGACGCGGGCCACGGCATCGCCATGCACGGCGCACCCGCGATGGCGGCGGGCTTCAGCCATATGCCCTATGTCAACCCCGACGCCCCCAAGGGCGGACGGCTGGTGCTGGGCTTGAGCGGCACTTTCGACAGCCTCAACCCGATGATCGTGCGCGGTCTCGCCGTGCAGCAGATCCGCGGCTACGTCATCGAGAGCCTGATGGCGCGCGGCCAGGACGAACCCTTCACGCTTTACGGGTTGCTGGCGGATCGGGTGGAGAGCGATGCGGCGCGCACCGAGGTCACCTTCCATCTCGACCCCCGCGCCCGCTTCTCCGACGGCCAACCGGTGCGCGCTGCCGACGTGCTGTTCTCGTGGCGGCTCCTGCGCGACAAGGGACGGCCCAACCACCGCATGTATTACGCCAAGGTGACCAAGGCCGAAGCGCTCGACGATGCCACTGTCCGCTTCGCCTTCGGCGGCGTCAGCGACCGCGAACTGCCGCTGATCCTCGCTTTGATGCCGGTGCTGCCGCAACACGCCGTCGATCCCGCGACCTTCGAGGACACCTCGCTCAAGGCCCCGCTGGGGTCCGGCCCCTATCGCGTCAGCCACGTCGATCCCGGCAGCAGCGTTACCCTGACCCGCGACCCGGACTACTGGGGGCGCGACCTGCCGATCAATAGGGGCCTTTGGAATTTCGACGAGGTCCGGCTCGATTTCTATCGCGACGCCAACAGCCAGTTCGAGGCGTTCAAGCGCGGCCTCTACGATGTGCGAGTCGAGATCGAGCCGCTGCGCTGGCACAGCGGCTACGATCTGGAGGCCGTGCGGTCAGGGAAGATCGTCCGCGACGTGATCCGGCCCGGTGTGCCGAACCCGACCGAATATCTGGTCTTCAACACCCGCCGGCCGATGTTCGCCGACATCCGCGTCCGCGAGGCGCTTTCGTTGTTGTACGATTTCGAGTGGATCAACCGGAATTACTTCTTCAGCCTCTACGCTCGCTCCGCCGGTTTCTTCGCGGGCTCCGACCTGTCCGCCTCCGGCCGCCCCGCCGACGCCACTGAACGGGCGCTGCTCGCGCCGTTCAAGGACCGCGTACGGCCCGACGTGCTCGACGGCAGCTACCGGCTGCCGGTCAGCGACGGCTCCGGACGCGACCGCGCCACCCTGCGGCGCGCCCTC
>JBASBO010000530.1:0-6717 GCA_049651165.1 Xanthobacteraceae bacterium
CTCGTCGAGGTGGCGCGGCTTGGCCGGATCGACCGCCGTGGTCTGCGCCGGCAACAGCCGAGTCAGCAGCGCGGCGACGCCGTCGAGCACGCCGATGAACAGCAGCGCGGTCGCGAGGTTGAACGCGATGTGAAATTCCGCCGTCATCTTGGCGAGGTCCGGCTGCCACGACGCGAGCATATCGGCGAGCGGATGCAGGAACGGCGCGACCAGCGCCACGCCGATCACGCGGTTGAGAAGGTTGCCGAGCGGTAGCCGGTAGCTCGCCGGATTGTCGCGGCGCGTGCCTTCCACCATCGGATTGATGGCGCTGCCGAGATTGGCGCCGAGCACCAGCGCCAGCGCCGCGAACGGCGTGATGAACTGCGCGTAGGCCAGCGACATGATGAGGAGCACGGTGGCGACGCTGGAATGCACCGCCCAGGTGACGACCGCGCCGATCAGGATGCACAGGATCGGATCGGTGGTGATCGCGGCCATGAAGATGCGCACCGCCGGCGCGTTCTCGGCCGGCTCCAGCGTGCCGAGCAGGATGTGCAGCGCCAGCAGCATGAGGCCGAGCCCGATGGCGACGCGGCCGATATCCTTGACGCGCGAGCGTGCGCCGCCGCGGAACGCGACGAGGCCGATGACGAACAAGGCCGGGGCGGCGGCGGAAATGTTGAACGACAGCACCTGGACGATCAGCGTGGTGCCGACATTGGCCCCCAGCATGATCGCCAGCGCCGGCATCAGCCCGACGATGCCTTCCGCCGTGAAGGAGGAGACGATCAGCGCGGTCGCCGTACTGCTTTGCAGCAGCGCGGTGAGGCCGAGGCCGGCGGCGAAGGCGGAAAAGCGGTTGCCGAGCGCGCGCGACAGCAGCAGCCGGAGATCCGGGCCGAACGCGCGCAGGATGCCGCTGTGGACCATGTGAAGGCCCCACAACAGCAGCGCGACGCCGCCCATCAGGTCAAGAAGAACGATCGATCCCAACAGCCTCGTCCGTTACAAGCGAATTGATTCTTCAACGTAGTCGCAAACGCCGCAGGATCAATTGCTTTGCTGGTAAAAGGCGCGCCGGCCGGATCAGGCTGTGCCGCGCGCCGCGTTGAAGGCGTCGAAGCCGCGCGCCAGGTCGGCCTTCAGATCGTCGGTGTTTTCGAGGCCGATATGAAGGCGTAGCGTCGGTCCGCCCGGCGACCATGTGGTGGCGGTGCGATAGGACGAACAATCGAACGGAATGACGAGGCTCTCGAAGCCGCCCCACGAATAGCCCATGCCGAACAGTTGCACGGTGTCGAGCAGGGCGTCCACCGCCGCCTGCGGCGCTTCTTGCAGCACGATGCTGAACAGGCCGGACGCGCCGGTGAAATCGCGTTTCCAGATGGCGTGGCCGGGCGAGGTTTCCAGCCCCGGATGCAGCACGGCGCTCACCTCGGGGCGCGCGGCGAGCCAGCGCGCCATCTCCAGCCCGGCGCGCTGGTGGTGGTTGAGCCGCACGGAAAGCGTCCGCAGGCCGCGCAGCGCCAGAAACACGTCGTCCGGCCCGGCGCAGACGCCAAGCTGGCGGATCGAATCGGCGACCAGCGGCCACGCCTTGGCGTTGGCCGAGATGGTGCCGAACATGATGTCGGAGTGGCCGCCGATATATTTCGTCGCCGCCTGAATGCTGATGTCGACGCCTTGTTCCAGCGAGCGGTGGAACAGCGGCGTCGCCCAGGTGTTGTCGTCGATCACGAGGAGATCGCGGGCATGGGCGGCTTTGGCGATGGCCGGAATGTCCGGCATTTCGAACGACTGGGAGCCCGGCGCTTCCACCATCACCGCGCGGGTGTTGGGCTTGAAAAGCGCGCTGACGCCGTCGCCGATCAACGGGTCGAAATAGCTGGTTTCGATGCCGTAGCGCGCCAGCATGCCGTCGCAGAACAGGCGAGTGGGGCGATAAGCATTGTCGCATACGAGCAGATGGTCGCCGGTTTTCAGCACCGCCAGCAGCGTCGTGGTGATCGCGGACACCCCGGACGGGGCGAGGCCGACGCCGGCGCACATCGGTCCTTCGAGGGCTTGCAGCGCCTCGCGCAGCGCCTTGGTGGTGGGCGTGCCGTGACGGCCGTACTGGAACTCGCCGCGATGGGCGTGGAGATCGCCGGCGCTCGGATAAAGCACGGTCGAGCCGCGCACCACCGGCGGGTTGACGAAACCCTTCTGCGCGGCGGTATCGCGTCCGGAGGTGACCAGCGCGGTTTCGATGCGTTGCGCTTGCGCGGACGCGGTATCCCTGGAATGTGCCATTTATCCGCCTTGAGGTGCGACAGCCTTGCCCTGTTGCCGCAGCGTGCGCGTCGCAACACGGCGTCAGGCTTCGGCCGAAGTTAATAACAGGAGGTTTAAGATCGCCGTCAACCCCTTGACCCGGCTGAGGAGTCGTTCTGTGATGCGGCGCGGCGAACAGCGCCGCCGCTGACCCGATTCAAGGTTTCGCGCTCGCCGCGCCGGCATCCGCTCCTCGACGGGACCTTCGGGTCGGAGGAGGGTGGTTCGATGTGCGCAAGATATAATGACAACGCCGACGCTCGCGGTGCTTCCTGAAAGGCTTTGCCATGAAATCCGTTTTCTTCGCCGCCACATTCGCCGCCGCCACGGGTCTTTTGACCACCGGGCTCGGGCTGGGGAGCGCCGCCGCGCAGACCCTCAAGACCGTCAAGGACCGCGGCACGCTGTCCTGCGGCGTCAGCCAGGGCCTGCCGGGATTCTCGACCCCCGACGACAAGGGCAACTGGACCGGGCTCGACGTCGATGTCTGCCGCGCCATCGCCGCCGTGGTGCTGGACGATCCGACCAAGGTCAAGTTCGTGCCGCTGTCGGCCAAGGACCGCTTCACGGCGTTGCAGTCCGGCGAGATCGACGTGCTGTCGCGCAACACGACGTGGACGCTGTCGCGCGACACCTCGCTGGGCGTCAACTTCACCGGCGTCACGTATTACGACGGGCAGGGCTTCCTGATCCGCAAGTCGCTGAAGGTCAACTCCGCGCTGGAACTGAACGGGGCCTCGGTCTGCGTGCAGACCGGGACCACCAACGAACAGAACATCGCCGACTATTTCAACGGCAACCACATGAAATACGAGGTGATCGCCTTCGGCACCGCGGACGAGACCATCAAGGCTTACGAATCCGGCCGCTGCGACGTGTTCACCTCGGACATCTCGCAGCTTTACGCCGAGCGGCTGAAGCTCGCCGCGCCCGCCGATCACGTCGTGTTGCCCGAGGTGATCTCGAAAGAGCCGCTCGGTCCGCTGGTGCGCCACGGCGACGACCAGTGGTTCGACATCGTCAAGTGGACGCTGTTCGCGATGATCAACGCCGAGGAACTCGGCATCACGCAGAAGAACGTCGACGAGATGGCGAAGTCGAACAAGCCCGAACTGAAGCGCATGTTCGGCACCGACGGCAATCTCGGCGAACAGCTCGGCCTGACCAAGGACTGGGTCGCGCGCATCATCAAGGCGGTTGGCAACTACGGCGAGTCGTTCGACCGCAATGTCGGGGCTGGCTCCAAGCTGGGCATCGCGCGCGGTCTCAACCAGCTTTGGACCAAGGGCGGTATTCAGTACGCCCCGCCGATCCGCTGACGGCGGCGCGGCGATCCTGATGGCCACCGAGGCGCGACAGGCCCCCTCCCGGCTCGGCGCGAAACTCCGCCGTGCCCTGTGCGGACGCGGCGGCTGGAGTGGCCTCGCGCTGCAACTGCTGCTGGCGGCGCTGGTGGCGTGGCTCGGCTACGAGATCGTCGCCAATGCCACAACCAATTTGCAGAACCAGCGCATCGCCTCCGGTTTCGGCTTTCTGTCGCAGACCGCGGGCTTCGGCGTCAGCCAGAACCTCATCCCCTATGCCGAAAGCGACAGCTATCTGCGGGTATTTCTGGTCGGGCTGGTCAACACGCTGGTGGTGGCGGTCGTCGGCATTGTCTTCGCCACCGTCATCGGCTTTCTGGTCGGCGTCGGCCGGCTGTCGCCGAACTGGCTGGTGGCGCGCATCAGCGGCGGCTATGTCGAACTGATCCGCAATCTGCCGCTCTTGTTCCAGATCCTGTTCTGGTATCTCGCGGTGCTCGGCGCGTTGCCCGGTCCGCGCCAGAGCATTTCGATCTTCGGCGAGGCTTTCCTCAGCAACCGCGGGCTGGTGATCCCGCGACCGGTGCCGCACGAGGGACTTGCGGCCTTTGTCGCCGCGATCGTCGTGGCGCTGGCAGCGGTGCTGGTGCTGCGGGGTTATGCGCGCCGCCGGCTGTTCCGCGACGGCAAGGTGGCGACGATCTGGCCTTATGCGCTGGCGCTGCTGATCGGGCTGCCGCTGCTCGCGGTGCTGGCGTTCGGCGTGCCGTTTTCCGTTGAAGTGCCGCAACTGAGGGGCTTCAACTTCGCGGGCGGCTTGCGCGTGGTGCCGGAATTCGTGGCGCTGGCGCTGGCGCTGTCCACCTACACCGCCGCCTTCATCGCCGAGAACGTGCGCGCCGGCATTCTGGCGGTGCCGCGCGGGCAGATGGAGGCGGGGGCCTCGCTCGGGCTGTCGCACGGCGCGACGCTGCGCCTGATCGTGGTGCCGCAGGCGATGCGGGTGATCCTGCCGCCGCTCACCAACCAGTATCTCAACCTCACCAAGAACTCCTCGCTGGCGGTGGCGATCGGCTATCCCGACCTGTTCTCGGTGTTCGCCGGCACCACGCTGAGCCAGACCGGGCAGGCGATCGAGATCATCGCCATCACCATGGGCGTCTATCTGCTGATCTCGCTGCTGACCAGCGCCGGCATGAGCCTCTACGGCTGGCGGGTGAACCGGAGTCTCGACCGATGAGCGGGCAGGCCGACGCCGGTTTCGTGCGCGGCGACCTCGCGCCGGAGCGCCGCGCGCCGGTGAAAACCACCGGCGTGATCGGCTTCTTGCGCGCGCGGCTGTTCAACACCCCGACCAACGCGCTGCTCACCGTGCTCGGCGTCGCGCTGTTGTGGCTGCTGATCGTGCCGACGGTGCGCTTCCTGTTCGTCGATGCGGTATGGACAGGCAGCGACCGCACCGCGTGCCTTGGCGAGAACGCCGGTCATCCGGTCGGCGCCTGCTGGCCATTCGTGCAGGCCAAGCTGACGCAGTTCATCTACGGCTTCTATCCCGAACCGGAGCGCTGGCGCGTCAACCTGACGTTCCTGCTGGCGGCGCTGTTGCTGCTGCCGCTGCTGGTGCCGAAGCTGCCGGGCAAGGCGCTCAACGCAGGACTGTTCTTTGTCGCGCTGCCGTTCGTCGCCTTCTTCCTGCTCTACGGCGGCGGCCTCGACGGCTTCGCCGTGAGGTGGGCGGCGCGGCTCACGTCCGCCTTCGCAAGCGGCATCATCGATGCCGGTGCGCGGCTGGTGGAGCTTGGCGCGGCGCGCTCGTACCCTGTGCTCGGTGCGGCGCTGGAAGGGATCGGCCATGGCGTCGTCTGGCTCGGCGTGGCGCTCGGTTCTCTGGCCGCGCCGCTGGCGTGGCTGCGCGACTGGATCGCGGCCACCGGACAGCCGCTATGGGCGGACGTCGCGGCCACCGCCGCCATCGTCTCGGTCGTCCTGTTTCTTATGGCCGGCGGACCGCGCGGCGGCTGGCGGGTGCTGCTGACGAGCCTGATCGCCTTTGCCGGCGTCGCTATCGTGATCGCTATGATGGGGCTGGATCGCGGCGGGTTGCCGGTGGTCGATACCCGGCTGTGGGGCGGACTCTTGGTGACGCTGGTGGTGGCGGTGACCGGCATTGTCGCCTCGATGCCGGTCGGCATCGCCCTGGCGCTCGGCCGCCGTTCCACCCTGCCACTGATCCGGCTGTTCTCGGTCGGCTTCATCGAGTTCTGGCGCGGCGTGCCGCTGATTACCGTGCTGTTCTTCGCCACCTACATGCTGCCGCTGTTCCTGCCGGGCAACTTCACCGTCGATGGCCTCGTGCGCGTGCTGATCGGCATCGCGCTGTTCGCCGGCGCCTACAACGCCGAGGTGATCCGCGGCGGCTTGCAGGCGATCCCGCGCGGGCAGGACGAAGCCGCGCAGGCGCTCGGCCTGTCGTACTGGAAGACGACGCGGCTGATCGTGCTGCCGCAGGCGCTGCGCCATGTCATTCCCGGGCTGGTCAACAGCTTCATCGCGCTGTTCAAGGACACCTCGCTGGTGTCGATCGTGGCGCTGTTCGACCTGCTCGGCATTTTGCGCGCGGCCTTCGCCGATCCGGCATGGGCGTCGCCGACCACGCTGTTCACCGGCTTCGCCTTCACCGGCCTGATCTATTTCGTCGGCTGCTTCGCGATGTCGCGTTATTCGCTGTTCGTCGAGCGCCGCTTGAACGTCCACCGGCGCGCTTGATAAAGAGGGGTCATGGCAGGCAGTCCGATCGTCACCATCGCGGGCCTCAACAAGTGGTACGGCGACTTCCACGTCCTGCGCGACATCGACCTCGATGTTGGACGCGGCGAGCGCATCGTCGTCTGCGGTCCGTCGGGCTCGGGCAAATCGACGCTGATCCGCTGCATCAACGCGCTGGAGGAATTTCAGGAAGGCAGGATCGTCGTCGACGGCATCGAACTCGGCCCCAACCTGCGCCGCGTCCACGAGGTGCGCCGCGAGGTCGGCATGGTGTTCCAGAGCTTCAACCTGTTTCCGCATCTCACCGTGTTGGAAAACTGCACGCTGGCCCCGATCTGGGTGCGTCATATTC
>JBASBO010000531.1:0-2267 GCA_049651165.1 Xanthobacteraceae bacterium
GTGGTCGTCGGTCGCCGCCGCGCGGATCAGCCGTTCGGCCTCGCGGTCGCGGGCGGCTGCGAAATCCGGCGCCAGCGCCTCGTCGAGATTGTCCTTCATATAACCCAGCGCTACCGCCGGTCCTTCCGCCAGCGACCTCGCCAGCGCGAATGCCTCCTGGCGCAGCGCGGCGTCGGGCGCCACGCGGTTGACGAGGCCGATCGCCTCGGCGCGCCGGGCATCGACCTTCTCGCCGGTGAACATCAGTTCGCGGGCCCGCGCCGTTCCCACCAGCCGCGTCAGCAGCCAGGCGATGCCGTAGTCGCCGCTCAGCGCCACGCGAACGTAGCCGGTGGTGAGAAACGCCGACTCGGCGGCGATGCGGATATCGCAGGCCATGGCGATGGCGAGTCCCGCGCCGGCGGCCGGGCCGGGCAGCGCCGCGATGGTCGGTTTGCGCACCGCGACCAGCGCGCCGGTGAGCAGCCGCTGCCGTTCCTGCAAATCCGCCACGCGTTCGTCGAGCGACATCGCCGCTTTCGCCGGGTTGCTGTTGGCCCCCATGCCCTTGACGTCGCCGCCGGAGCAGAACGCCGTTCCCGCGCCGGTGACAAGCAGCGCGCCGACGGACGAATCCTCGCCGCAGACGCGGATCATGGTGCGCAGCGCCGGCGTCAGACGATCCGACAGCGCGTTGCGCGCCTCCGGGCGGTTGAGCGTGATGACGGCGACGCGCTCGCGCACCTCGCACAAGAGTTCGGCGGTGCCGGTGTCGATGGAGCGGGTGCTTGTCGTCATGGCTGGTGACCGTGTGTGTCTGTGGGCTTTATTCGCCAGCTTAACAGGCGCATGATCCGGCGCAAAAGCTGTCGTCGCCGGAGGCCGCCATGAATATCCAGACCCCGATCTCGTCCGACCTGATCGCCCCCGACACCACCGGCACCAACTTCTACCGAACCGATCCCTCGCTCGCCGACCTGTTGCGCATCCATCTTTCGGAGAAACTGTTCAAACACATCGATCCGCATCTCGACCGGCTCGGCGGACTGGTCGGCGGCCGGCTCGACGACTGCGGCCGCATGGCGGACCGTCACGGCCCGGTGCTGCATCCGCGCGACAAGTTCGGCCGTGACGTGCAGACCATCGAATATCACCCCGCCTATCGCGAGTTGGAGAACGCCGCGTTCGGTGAGTTCGGCATTCACGCGATGTCGCACCGCAAGGGCATTTTGGGCTGGCCCGATGTCTATCCGGTGACGGCGAAGCACGCCTTCACCTTCCTGTTCAATCAGGCCGAGTTCGGCATGGGCTGCCCGATCAACGTCACCGACGGCGCGGCGAAGCTGCTGTCGCGCTACGGCGACGAGGCGCTGAAGGCGAGGTATCTCGACGGCCTCACGCAAACCGACATGAGCAAGCTGACCCAGGGCGGCCAGTTCATGACCGAGAAGGAGGGCGGTTCCGACGTCGGCAGCCTGACCTCGCGCGCGGTCAAGGACGGCGATCACTGGCGGCTCTACGGCGACAAGTGGTTCTGCTCCAACGCCGACGCCAAGGTGGTGATGCTGCTGGCGCGGCCCGAGGGCGCGGGGCCGGGCACCCGTGGCGTCGGCCTGTTCCTGATGCCGCGCTTCCTCGATAATGGCGCGCAGAACCACTATCGGATCGTGCGGTTGAAGGACAAACTCGGCACCCGCTCGATGGCGTCGGGCGAGATCGCGCTGGAAGGCGCGGTCGCCTATTCGGTCGGCCGGCTCGATCGCGGCTTCGTGCAGATGGCCGAGATGGTCAACTCGTCGCGGCTCTCCAACGGCGTCAAGTCCACGGCCCTGATGCGCCGCGCCTGGCACGACGCGATGGCGGTCGCGCGGGGACGTGTTGTTTTTGGTCAACGCATTTCCGACCTGCCGCTGGCGCGGCGGCAGTTGATGAAGATCATGCTGGCGGTGGAGCAGGCGCTGTCGCTGAGTTTCGTCACCGCCGACGCGCTCGACCGCGCGGAAGGCGGCAGCCAGGACGCGGCGGCGCTGTTGCGCATTCTGACGCCGACCCTGAAATTCCGCGCCACCCGCGACGCCCGCAAGGTCTGCGGCGACGCCATGGAGATGCGCGGCGGCGTCGGCTACATCGAGGAATTCGTGACGCCGCGGCTGTTGCGTGACGCGCATCTCGGCTCGATCTGGGAAGGCACCGGCAACATCGTCGCGCTCGATGCGCTGACCCGCGCGGTCGGCCGCCACGGCGCGGAATCGGCGCTCGGCGCCGACCTGCACGCCCGCCTCGACGAC
>JBASBO010000532.1:0-3691 GCA_049651165.1 Xanthobacteraceae bacterium
CTGTGGGACAGCGTGGCGAAACAGGCGACGCCGCTGCGCAAGAAGCCGCGCGTCGCGAAGCTGGATGTTGTGGTGGCCGCCGTCGCCGAACCAGGTGTAAGCGAACCCGTCGCGCCGCCGCGTCAGCCCGCGCAAGTTAATAAGCCGCCCTCCACGCCGCCGCTGGCTCCGCTGAGCCGGCGCGAGCGCTCGCACCTGTCGCGGGGCCGGATCGAGATCGACGCGCGGCTCGATCTGCACGGCATGACGCAGGCGCGCGCCCATCGCGCGCTGTTGCAGTTCCTGCACCGCGCCAACCACGAGGGCTTGCGCTTCGTGCTGGTGGTCACCGGCAAGGGCCGCAGCGCGGGGCCGGAATCCGAGCGCGGCATTTTGCGACGGCAAGTGCCGGAATGGCTCGGCCAACCTGAATTCCGCGCCTTCGTGGTCGGCTTCGAGGAAGCCCATATCGGCCACGGCGGCGCCGGCGCGCTCTACGTGCGGGTGCGGCGGAGCAGGTGAGAGCGATCCCCGTATCCCGGATGCGCTGCGGCGCTCTTGTGCCGCGGCGCTGATCCGGGATCGTTCGAGCCACAGGATTCCGCGACGGTCCCGGCTCAGCGGCGCAACGTTGCACGTTGCACCGCGTCCGGGACACGGTTACGCGCCGCCGGTTACAGAATGAACCGGCTCAAATCCGTGTTCTTCGCCAGGTCGCCGACGTGCTTCTGCACATAGGCGGCATCGACGCGGATGGTGTCGCCGTTGCGGTCGGGGGCGACGAATGAAATCTCGTCGAGCACCCGCTCCATCACCGTTTGCAAGCGCCGCGCGCCGATGTTCTCCACCGAGCCGTTGACCGCGACCGCGATGTCGGCCAGCGCGTCGATGGCGTCGTCGGAAAATTCCAGCGTCACGCCCTCGGTCTGCATCAGCGCGACATATTGCTTGATGAGCGAGGCTTCCGGCTCGGTGAGGATGCGGCGCATGTCGTCGCGCGTCAGCGCGTTGAGTTCGACGCGGATCGGCAGCCGGCCCTGCAACTCCGGCAGCAGGTCGGACGGCTTGGCGATGTGGAACGCGCCCGAGGCGATGAACAGGATGTGGTCGGTCTTCACCGCGCCGTGCTTGGTGGAGACGGTGGTGCCCTCGATCAGCGGCAGCAGGTCGCGCTGCACGCCTTCGCGCGACACGTCGCCGACGCGCGCGCCGTCGCGCACGCAGATCTTGTCGATCTCGTCGAGGAACACGATGCCGTTGTTCTCGACCGCGCCGATCGCCTCCTGCACCAGTTGGTCGTTGTCGAGCAGCTTGTCGGATTCCTCGTTGATGAGGACCTCGTGGGACTCCGCGACGGTGGTGCGCCGGGTCTTGGTGCGGCCGCCGCCGAGCTTGCCGAAGATGTCGCCGATCGAGATCGCGCCCATCTGCGCGCCGGGCATCCCCGGGATCTCGAACATCGGCATCCCGCCCGAGGACTGCACCTCGATCTCGATTTCCTTGTCGTTGAGTTCGCCCGCGCGCAGCTTGCGGCGGAACGAATCCCGCGTCGCCGCGCCGGCGTTGCCGCCGACCAGCGCGTCCAGCACCCGTTCCTCGGCGGCGATCTGGGCGCGCGCCTGCACGTCCTTGCGCTTGCGCTCGCGGGTCTGCGCGATGCCGACCTCGACAAGGTCGCGGACGATCTGCTCGACGTCGCGGCCGACATAGCCGACCTCGGTGAACTTGGTGGCCTCGACCTTGATGAACGGCGCGCCCGCCAGCTTGGCGAGGCGGCGCGCGATCTCGGTCTTGCCGACGCCGGTCGGGCCGATCATCAAAATGTTCTTCGGCAGCACTTCCTCGCGCAAGGCACCGGTCAACTGGGTGCGCCGCCAGCGGTTGCGCAGCGCGATGGCGACGGCGCGCTTGGCGTCGGTCTGGCCGATGATGAAGCGGTCGAGTTCGGAAACGATTTCGCGGGGGGAGAAGTCGGTCATGCGCTCAGGCTGTCAAGGGTTTCGAGGGTGACGTTGCGGTTGGTGTAGACGCAGATGTCGGCGGCGATGTCGAGCGAGCGGCGCACGATGGTCTCGGCATCGTGATCGCTGTCGACCAGCGCCCGCGCCGCCGCCAGCGCGTAATTGCCGCCGGAGCCGATCGCCATCACCCCGCCTTCGGGCTCCAGAACGTCGCCGGTGCCGGTCAGCACCAGCGACACCTCCCGGTCGGCGACGATCATCATCGCCTCCAGCCGGCGCAGGTAGCGGTCGGTGCGCCAGTCCTTGGCCAGTTCGACCGCGGCGCGGGTGAGCTGGCCGGGATATTGCTCCAGCTTGGCTTCCAGCCGCTCGAACAGCGTGAAGGCGTCGGCGGTGGCCCCGGCGAAGCCGCCGATCACGTCACCCTTGCCGAGCTTGCGGACCTTCCGGGCGTTGGACTTGATGACGGTCTGGCCGATCGAGACCTGCCCGTCGCCGCCGACCACCACCTTGCCGCCCTTGCGGACGGTGAGGATGGTGGTGCCGTGCCAGACCTGCGGCGCGCCGTCGCTGGCCATCGAATGCGATGCGTTCATGGAAATCCTTTCTCGTGCGCCATGATTTAGGCGTCGCCGGGCGGGGTTGCAATTGCGGCAGGACGGCCGGTTTCGGTCACCATACCGCCAATCCGCTCGCGAAACCGGCTTGCGACGGTAGCGAAGCCGGCACCGGCCTGTTAAAAGGGCGCGTTTTTACAAGATGCGGAGAGCCTTTCCATGCGGACGGCCACGATCAAGCGCAAGACCAGGGAAACCGACATCGAGGTCGCCATCAACCTCGATGGCACCGGCGCGGCCGATATCGCGACCGGGGTCGGCTTCCTCGACCATATGCTGGATCTTCTGGCCCGCCATTCCCGCATCGATCTGACCGTGAAGGCGGTCGGCGACCTCCATATCGATTTCCACCACACCACCGAGGATGTCGGCATCGCGCTCGGGCAGGCGGTCCGGCAGGCGTTGGGCGACATGGCGGGCATCACCCGCTACGCCTCGCTCCACATGCCGATGGACGAGACGCTGACGCGGGTGGCGATCGACATTTCCGGCCGTCCGTTTCTGGTGTTCAAGGCGGATTTTCCGCGCGACAAGATCGGCGAGTTCGACACCGAACTGGTGCGCGAATGGTTCAACGCCTTCGCCATCAATGCCGGCGTCACCTTGCATGTCGAGACGCTGTACGGCGACAACAGCCACCACATCGCCGAATCCTGCTTCAAGGGGCTGGCGCGGGCGCTGCGCGCGGCCTGCGCGATCGATCCGCGCAACGCCGGCGAGGTGCCCTCGACCAAGGGCCGGCTCGGCGGCTGACGGAACCACGGCCGGAGAACCGCGATGCGTATCTATACGGTGCACGGACCACGGATTGCAGGCGACGACGCGCGTGCGCTGGGCGACCGCGTGGTGCTGGTGCGCGACGGCTTCAGCGTCTGGGCCTTCGTGTTCGGCGGCTTCTGGCTCCTGTATCATCGGCTGTGGTGGGCGCTTGCCGGCTATGTCGTGCTGATGGCCGGCGTCAGCGTGTTTCTCGGCGTGTCGCGGGTCGACAGCGGCGCCAGCCTGTGCGTGCTGTTGCTGATCGCGCTGCTGATGGGGCTTGAGGCCGCGAGCCTGCGGCGCTGGACCCTGTCGCGCGGCAAATGGCGGCAGCTCGATGTCGTCGCCGCGCGCGACATCGAGGAGGCCGAGCGG
>JBASBO010000533.1:0-4597 GCA_049651165.1 Xanthobacteraceae bacterium
GGCCATGGGCCTGCTGCTGTGGCTCGCCGTGCATGGGTTCACCGCCCTGTTCGACGACGGGCATCGGCTGTTCGCGGCGCTGGCGCTGGCCTGCACCATCGCCGGCGGCATCGTCATCTATGCGGCGGGGCTCGCGGCGCTCGGCGTGATTCACCCGCATGACGCGTTGCGCGCGCTGCGAAAACCGTCCGGCGACTTGCACGGCTGAGGATGGCGTGGCAAGGGTCGGCGCGCGAGCATGATGCCGAAAAGTGTAAAGCGGTTTTCGGATAACATCATGCTCCAGTCATCGGGGCCGGCCTCCAAACCCGGTCCGCAAGGAACCTGACAGACCATGACCCACCAGCGCGTTTTCTCCGGCGTCCAGCCGACCGGCAACCTGCACCTCGGCAACTACCTCGGCGCCATCGTCAACTTCGTCAAGCTGCAAGCGACCTACGAGTGCATCTATTGCGTGGTCGACATGCACGCCATCACGGTGCCGATGACGGTATGGGGCGGGCCGGACGAACTGCGCCGCTGCACGCGCGAGGTCACCGCAGCGTTCATCGCCTCGGGCATCGATCCGAAAAAGAACATCATCTTCAACCAGAGCCAAGTGTCCGGCCACGCCGAACTCGCCTGGGTCTTCAACTGCGTGGCGCGGCTCGGCTGGCTCAACCGCATGACCCAGTTCAAGGAGAAGGCCGGCAAGGACCGCGAGAACGCCTCCGTCGGTCTTTACGATTATCCGGTGCTGATGGCCTCCGACATCCTGCTCTATCGCGCGACCCATGTGCCGGTCGGCGAGGATCAGAAGCAGCACCTCGAACTGGCGCGCGACATCGCACAGAAGTTCAACAACGACTTCGCCGCCTCGATCGCCGCCAACAAACAGCCCGCGACCTATTTCCCGCTGCCCGAGCCGGTCATCACCGGCCCGGCGACGCGGGTGATGAGCTTGCGCGACGGCGCCAAGAAGATGTCGAAGTCCGATGCCTCGGATTACTCGCGCATCAATCTCAACGACGACGCCGACGCCATCGCGCAGAAGATCCGCAAGGCCAAGACCGATCCCGAGCCGTTGCCCGGCGAGGAGAAAGGTTTGGAGGCGCGGCCCGAGGCCGACAATCTGGTCGGCATCTTCGCCGCGCTGTCGGGCCGGCCGAAAGCCGACGTGCTGCGCGAGTATGGCGGCGCGCAGTTCTCGCAATTCAAATCGAATCTGGTGGACCTCGCGGTGGCGAAGCTCGGCCCGATCACCGCCGAGATGAAGCGGCTGTCGCAGGATCACGCCTATGTCGATGGCGTGCTGATCGACGGCGGCGCGCGCGCCGGCGCTATCGCCGAACAGACCATCAGGGACGTGAAGGATATCGTCGGCTTCATCCGGCGGTAAAGCCTTTGACGCGTTTTCTTCTTCTTCACGCGAACCGGCATCCGCTTCGCTCGAAAACGCTATGATTTTTCACAGGTGTCAGGCCTCTCCTTGTCCTCGCCATAATTTGCGCGGCGGCAACTCCGCGCTCGCGAAACGCTTGTCGAATGCGCCCGCACCGTGGCAGCATGGTCGGGTTTTGCGCCGCCCTGCGCAGGCGGCGATCCCTTTGGAAGGGAAAACAGCTTTAAGAAAATCGATCGCAAACTTGCCGGATCATACTCAAGCATCGGGACATGCATGAGCACCCAACGACGAAGTTACGAACAGGGCCACAAGCCGAAATGTCTGGTGATCGTTGACGACAGCGCGGAATGGGACCGCGCGGTGTACTACGCCAGCCGCTGGGCGGTGCGGGTCGGCGGCGGGGTAGTGATGCTGCGGGTCATCGACACCGAGGATCACAATCAGCAATGGCTCGGCGTCGCCGACATCATGAAGGCCGAAGCCGAGGAGATCGCCAACGCCGCGCTTGACCGCGCCGCCGGCCGCGCCAACGGCATCGCCGCCATCACCCCGGAGCGGGTGATCCGCGAGGGCCTGCCCAACGCCCAGATTCTCGACGTGATCGACAAGGACGTCGATATCGCGATGCTGGTGCTGGCCGCCGGCAGCGGCCCGGAGGGACCGGGTCCGATCATCACCGCGATGGCCAAGACGGTCGGCTCGTTCCCGATTCCGGTCACCATCGTGCCCGGCAATCTGACCGACAAGGAGATCGACGCGCTGTCGTGACCGCGCGCCGATCACTCAACGTCATTAAGGTGTCATTGCCGGGCTTGACCCGGCAATCCATCCCCTTGAAGCGACTCTTTTTTGATGGATGCGCGGGTCAAGCCCGCGCATGACGATTCCGTCTAAATCAAACCCGCTCCAAATGATCGGCCCCTCACGCGCTCCGCAAGCTTCGCAGCGCCGAGGTCCAGCGCGCCAGTTCGTCGAGCATGGTGCCGGCGGCGGCGTTGATGAGGTCGTTGGACTTGAACACGCCGTCGGCGTCGACAAGCTGCGCGACGTTGGGAATCCCCACGCCCTCCGGCGGCGGCACGACCTTCAGCGTGGTCAGCGTCAGCTTCAGCGCCTGCGCCGCGCGCAAGCCGCCGGACACGCCGCCGTAGCTGACGATGCCGCCCGCCTTGTAGTTCCATTCGTTGTAGACGTAGTCCAGCGCGTTGATGAGCGACGGCGGCGGACTGTAATTGTATTCCGGGGTCACGAACACATAGGCGTCGGCGGCGGCGACGCTCGCAGCCCACGTCCTGGTGTGGGCGTGCTCGTATTTCTGCATCCGCGGGTGACGGGGCTCGTCATAGACCGGCAGGTTGAAGCCGGCGAGATCGACCGCGACCGGGGTGAACGCGCCGTGGGAACCGGCGTAGCTCTCGAACCAGCGCGCGATGGAGGGGCCGATCCGGCCCGGCCGGGTGCTGGCGGTGATGATGTGCAGTTTGGGGGCCATTTGCGGCTTGTCCTGTCGATTGAGATTCAGGCTTGTTTTTTGCGTGTTTGGTATCAATATGATACCAAGGAACAGTATGTGACCACAGCGATGACGGCGCAAGGAGGCACATCGGTGAGCCTCGGTAACAGTGATGTTTCCGGCCATGTTTCCAGCGCCTGCCGTCGCGTCGCGCCGGTGCTGGCCCGGGTCGGCGACAAGTGGACCATTCTGGTGGTGATGCAGCTTGGCGAGGGGCCGGTGCGCTTCAACGAGCTGCGCCGGCGCATCGGCGGCATCTCGCAGCGAATGCTGACCTTTACGCTGCGTGGGCTGGAGCGTGACGGCTTCGTCCGCCGCACGGTCTATCCCACGGTTCCGCCGCGGGTGGACTATGAGCTGACCGAGCTTGGCCGTTCGCTGCGCGGCCCGGTGCGCGGGCTCGGCGAATGGGCGCAGCGCCACCTCGACGCCATCGAGGCGGCGCAGCGCCGGTTCGACGCCGCCGCCCCGGTGGTCCCGAACCGCGCCGCGAGTTGACCCGCAGGCCCGAAACGCCATTTATAGGCAGATATCCGCCGGACCTTGACCCCGGCAGCGATCGGAGAAAACCATGTTCATCCAGACCGAAGCGACCCCCAATCCCGCCACGCTGAAATTCCTGCCCGGCCGCGCCGTGCTCGCCAGCGGCACCATGGAGTTCAACGACCGCGCGGCGGCCGCGCGCTCGCCCCTGGCCGAGCGGCTGTTCGAGATTCCCGGCGTCACCGGGGTGTTCTACGGCGCTGATTTCGTCACCGTGACCAAGGACGACAGCGACTGGCAGCACCTCAAGCCTGCGATCCTCGGGGCGATCATGGAGCACTTCATGGCCGGCGGCCCTCTGATGGCCGACGGCAGCATCGACGGCAACGACTCCGACGAGGCGGATGAGTTCTTCAACGAATCCGACGCCGAGACGGTCGGCATCATCAAGGACCTGATCGAGACGCGGGTACGGCCGGCGGTTGCCAACGACGGTGGCGACATCACCTTCCGCGGCTTCAAGGACGGCATCGTCTATCTCAACATGAAGGGCTCGTGCTCGGGCTGTCCGTCGTCCACGGCGACGCTGAAGCACGGCATCCAGAACCTGCTCCGCCACTTCGTGCCGGAAGTCACCGAGGTCGAGGCGATACAGTAGGAAGCGGGCAGGGCGCAGCGAATAGAAGGAAGAAGCCCGAGATGCGTGGGCGCGGCAGATCCTTTCATGCTAGCCTGTTCGCTGTTCGCCATCCACCGTTCGCTCCTTCATGCTGATCCTCGCCATCGACACCGCGCTCGACGCCTGCTCCGCGGGTGTGCTCGACACCCGCTCGACGCTGCTCGTCGCCCATGAATCGCTGCCGATGCAGCGCGGCCATGCCGAGGCGCTGATGCCGCTGATTGCGCGCGTCATGAAGCAGGCGGCGATCGCCTTCGCGGCTCTGGACCGCATCGCGGTCACTACCGGTCCCGGCAGTTTCACCGGCCTGCGTGTCGGGCTCGCCGCCGCGCGCGGCATCGCGCTCGCCGCCGGCAAGCCGATCGTCGGGCTGACCACGCTGACCGCCTTCGCCGCGCCCTATGTCAGCGAAAGCGGCGCGCACCCGATCATGTCGGTGATCGACGCCCGCCACGACCACGTCTATCTCCAGGTCGCGGGCGGCGACGGCCATACGCTGGTGCAGCCCGATGTCGTCCCCGTCGCCACAGCGCTGGAG
>JBASBO010000534.1:0-16673 GCA_049651165.1 Xanthobacteraceae bacterium
GGTCAGCCGCGCATAGGGCTTGGCGCCGCGCGTCTCGGCGTGCTTGCGCGATTCGATCACCAGGAACGCGCCGCCGGAGCCGAGCGCGAAGCCGCCTTTTGCGCCGCGCTGCCACACCGGCGCGAATTTATCCTTCAGGTTGAAGTCGCCGAACTCGTAAAGCACCAGCAGGTCCTTGCGCTCGCCGTTATGGGCGGCGCCGATCAGCGCGATGTCGCTCTGGCCGGCGGCGATCCGCGCCAAGGCGATCCGCGCCGCGTCGATGCCGGCGGCTTCCTCGCCCATGAAGGTGCGCGACGAGCCGGTGACGCCATGGACGATGGCGATGTTACCGGCGAGCAGGTTCGACAACTGTGCCAGGAACAACGTCGGCCGCAGGTCGCTCATCAGGCGTTCGTTGAGGAAGCCGGGCGCGGAATTGCCCTGCGCCTCGGCGTTGAGGATGGCCGAGTCGACCGCGAGATCGCGCTCGCCGCCGCCGGCGGCGACGATCATGTCCATCCGCGACAGGATATCCTTGTCGCCTTTGACGCCGGCGGAATCCAGCGCCAGCCCGGCGGCGTAGGTGCCGATGCGCTGCCAGGCTTCCATCTGGCGCTGATCGCCCTTTTTCGGAATCTGTGCGTCGAACGACACCGGCGCGAGCGGATGCACGAGATAGGGAGCGAAGCCCTTGTCATCGACATTGATGCGTCGCTCGTTGAGCGCGTTCCAGTTCGCTTCAAGCCCTTCGCCGAGCGAGGTGGCGAGCCCGATGCCGGTGATCCAGACCTCGGCCGGCTCCGTCCTGGGTGCGGTTGGTTCACTCATGCGGCATGGCCTGCTGCGGATAGCCGATGCGCCTGGCCATGGTTTCCATGTGCCCGCGCAGCTCGGCGTTGGGGAAGGGGACGTGACCGAATGTGATCGTGGCGTTGCATTTCGGCTTGCCGTCGACGCTCACCCTGGCCTGGGTGATGGCGAAGCCGGAGCCCTCGTGCAGCACGTTCGCCTCGATCCTCAACAGTTCGCCGGGCGTCACGAAGACCCGCATCTTGGCTTCCTTGACAGCACCGAGGAACGGCATCCGCTCGAACTTCAGAAGCGCGATCAGCAGCCAGCCCGAGGTCTGCGCCATCGCCTCGATCAAGAGCACGCCGGGCATTAGCGGGTAGCCGGGAAAATGCCCCTCGAAGATCGTCGAGTGCTGCGGCACCTGCGCCTCGACCACGATGGTTTTCGCATCGACGTCGAGGTCGATGATACGGTCGATCAAATGAAAATAGGCGAGGTCCATGGGCGGCGGTTACGCCCCCTTGGCGGCGACGAGTTCGTCGATTCGCGCGCTCAGGTTCTTCAGCACGAAGTACTGTTCGGTGGTCGCCTTGCCGTCGTTGACCTCCTGCGTCCACTTTTCCAGCGGCAGCTTGATGCCGAAGGCCTTGTCGATGGCGAAGGCGATATCGAGGAAGTCGAGACTGTCGATTCCCAGATCATCAATGGCATGGCTCTCGGGCGTGATGGTATCGCGCGGGATGTCACAGGTCTCCGCAATGATGGTGGCAACCTGGTCGAATGTGGATGACATCATTAAACCTTTGATAGATTGAAGGTAAATTCGCGGATGGAGGGCGCCGGGGGCTGCCCGCCCCGATCGGGGCCGCCACCTTGCTGGGTTGATTGCCCGTATATCGGACCCCCGGCCGGAGTTCAATGGCGGCGGGCGCCGGGTTCCCGCATGGCATGCCGGCGGCGCGGCGACTCGGGGTCACGCCGGGCCGCCACTTGAGACGATGACCGGGGCGCAGTTGCGACGGCCGGTCAGGACACAATCCTGGGTCTGCCGCAGGTCGGCGACGCTCAGCGCCAGCCATATCCCGGCTGCGGTGAGGGCGACGGTGAAGGCGAAGGCGGCGAGGTTCATCAGCATCCGGTGGCGGTAGTCGTCGCCGTCCTCGGTGCTGGCGGCGCGGTGGCCGGTCCCGATGCGGGGCTGCTTTGCGGTTTCCGGTTGTGGGCCGACCGCTATATCGCCGCCCGGCCGCCACGACGACGCGACATGCCGGCGCGGCGTGAATTTCACCACGGACGCGCTGTTGTCGGTTTTGATTGGCGGTTGAATCGTCATGCCGCCCCTGTCAGCCGGTGAAGCCTCAACACGGAGCGCGTGAAACCGTTCCGGTTCCGCGCCGCGCTGTTGTAAGGATATGGACCTTTATGTCTTCGGCAACCGTCCCATCAGATAGAATTCGTCGTTGGGGCGCATGTTGGTGACGTTGGCGATCCGGTTCGACAGCCCGAAGAACGCCGAGATCGCCGCGATGTCCCAGATGTCGTCATCGCTGAAGCCGTGGCGGCCGAGTTCGGTGAAGTCATGGTCGGAGACCTTGTAGGCTTCGGCGCTGACCTTCATGGCGAAATCGAGCATCGCCTTCTGGCGCGGCGTGATGTCGGCCTTGCGATAGTTGGTGGCGATCTGGTCGGCGATCAGCGGGTTCTTGGCGCGGATGCGCAGGATCGCGCCGTGGGCGACAACGCAGTACTGGCACTGATTGGCGCTGCTGGTGGCGACCACGATCATCTCGCGCTCGGCCTTGGTGAGACCGCTGTCCTTCTCCATCAACGCGTCGTGAAGGGCGAAGAAAGCGCGAAATTCGGCGGGACGATAGGCCAGGCCGAGAAACACGTTGGGCACGAAGCCGGATTTCTCCTGAACCGCCTCGATGCGAGCGCGGATGTCGTCCGGCAATTGCTTCAGCGAAGGAATCGGAAAGCGGCTGTTGGTCGGTTGCGTCATCACGGGGTCCCGCATGAAAAGGGGTGGGTCCCGTGAGCATAATCGACCGCCGCGCAAACCAAAAGCCGGCCGTGCGCGGGCTGGCGGGCGCGTTTACGGGCGGCAGGGAGATCGGGCGCTCAGCGCAACGGCTTTTTCAGGAGCGAGAAGCGGTCGGGATCGAGGCCGAGCGAGGGCTGCAACAGCGGCGCGTCGAGTGTGCGGGGTGTCGGCCGCACGGCATTGCCGTCGCTCGGCGGCGCGTCGCGGTGCGAGGTCGCGCCGCGCCAGCGCTCGACCACGGTGGCGACGAATTGGCCGTCGCCGTCGCTTTCGCTCGCGGGCGCGCTGGAAATCGTGGATTCGCTACGCGGCAGTTGATGGGCGGGCACGTCCTTGAAGCGCAGCCGCGTCGGCAGCGCCACACCTTCGCCGAAGGCCAGCACCTCCCGGGTGCCGAGCGAGGGCACGAACGACAACAGGTTCGCGGCGGCGTCGGAAACGGCGGAGCGCAACAGCGACTGGTCGCGGTCGTTGGCGAGCCGCATCGTGAACAGCGTGCTGCACTGGGAGATGATGGTGGCGTCGAGTTCGGCCGGGCGCTGGGTGACGAGCCCGAGATAGACGCCGTATTTGCGGCCTTCCTTGGCGATCCGCGAGATCGCCTTGCGGGTCGGGCCGAAGCCGATGGTGCGGTCCGCCGAGGCGTAGCGGTGGGCTTCCTCGCAGACGAACAACAGCGGCGAGATGCCGTCGCTCCACAGGCCGAAATCGAACGCCATGCGGCACAGCACCGACACCACCGAATCCACGACCTCGGCCGGGAAGCCGGCCAGTTGCATGATGGTCATCGGCTGGCCGTTGGCCGGCAGCCGGAACAGGTAGCTGACGACTTCCGCCATGGTATCGCCGCCGACATTGGCGTTGTCGAACATGAAGGCGTAGCGCGGATCGTTGCGGACGGTTTCGATGCGCGAAATCAGCTTGTGATAGGTGATGCGCGAGGACCGGTTTTCCAGTTTCCCCATCCGCTCGTCGATCAGGTTGATGAGATCGACCAGCCGGTAGGGTACCGGGGTGTCGGCGGTATAGACGTTCGTCTTGACGTCGACGCGCTTCAGCCCGACCCGGTCGGAGTTGCCGTACTGGGTATAGATGCCCTTGGCGCGCGGAATCACCTCGGTGAGGATATCGAGTTCGTCCGGTGCGCCGGGGCGGCCGCCGAACAGCACATCGACGATTTCCTCGAAGTTGAACAGCCAGAACGGCAGCTTCAGGTTGCGCGGGTTGAGCACCTGCGCACGCCCGCCGAAGCAACGGCCGTATTCGTTGTGGACGTCGAGAAGGAAGACCCGCAGGTTGGGGCGTGCCTGGAGAATCTCGTTGAGCAGCAGCGAGACGCCGCTCGATTTGCCGACGCCGGTCGAGCCGAGCAGCGCGAAGTGCTTGTTGAGCATTTCCTCGACATCGACATAGGCGGAAATCGAGGTGTCCTGCTGAAGGGTTCCGATGTTGATCTGGTCTGCGCCCTTCGGTTTGTAGATCGTGCGCAGTTCCTGACTGGAGATCAGGCTCACGGCATCGTCGATCGCCGGGTAGCTGGTGACGCCGCGCTGGAAGCGCTGGTGTTCCGCGTCGCCGAGAATCTCGCCCAGAAGATCGACCGAGGCGCAGGCGAAGTAGCGGTCGGAATCCGGCAGGTGCTCGCTGGTGACCTCGGTGATGATGGCGACGATGGTGGTCGCGGCGCAGCGGATGCTGACGAAGCGGCCGACGGTGGCTCGCATCTCGTCTTGCGAAGCTCTGGGCAAGGCATAGAGACCGGCGCGGGCCTGCGAGCCGCGAACCGAAATGATCTGTCCGAACGAGGGTTTTGGGGGCAAAACCGGCGTGTCGCTATCGGGATGGCGCTCAATCATCCCGCCACTATGAGGCCGGTTGTTTCAGAAAGCGTTACCACCCAGCCCGTGTGCTCCGGGTGGTGGGTGGATTTAGAAGGCGGCGGTTGACAATACGGGGCGCACACTTAAAAGAACGGCACCGGGAATAAGGTTGCCAAGGGGGCTCCGCCAGGCGAGCCTTGGCGTATTGGCGATCGATCTCTTGGGGAATAGTGTAACGGTAGCACAACAGACTCTGACTCTGTTTGTCTTGGTTCGAATCCAGGTTCCCCAGCCAAAAGTCAGATTCCCTTGCGGGATCAACGGCTATGCCGCCGATTGCGCGTTCTCCTCATAGCAGATCCACACCTTTGGTCCACTCCGACCGAACCGAGGGCTTTACCCTTGCGCAGGATTCCGCCTTCTCGTTGGAGGAAAAAATCGTCTCGTTTTTTGTCGAAAGGTATCATTGAACCTTCGTTCGCGCCTGGGCCGCACGGAAATCATTCGCGTCATCAAGACGACATCGGCCGCCCAGACCCTGCACCAGACCAGGCGGCTTCGGCTGCAAACCGAGGAGTTGTTCGCGATGTTACACGTCGATCCCGGCATCACCGGAGAACAGATCGAACGGATCATCGCCGCCTTTCGCCGCGACAGCGAACTCGCGGACGAGTGCCGGCTGGCGACCTACAATTCCCTCTTCGATCACCACGGCTGCGCCCCGCTCGATGCCCACGCGATCGTGATGGAGACATACTCTTTTCGACCCAGATGCGGATCAGGTTGCGCGAAAGGTCGTGACGCTTGGCCAGCCCATGAAGCGTCTCGCCACCCAGAAATTCCCGGGCGACCTGGCGCTTAAACTCAACGCTGTGGGATCGGTGTCTCGGCATGGGCTTTTCTCCAAAAGTCCCGCCATCCGGTCAGTCTAACTCTGGCTTACCTGTCCGGCACCACGAGGCAGGTGAGACAACTGGCCTATCTCGGTGTCGATGCTGTAGCGTCGGAGCGAAGGCCATCATGGATGCTGTCGAAAGCGTCAGGAACTTTTGTCAAGTTTATACGCTTTCCGAAACCCGTGTCCTGATGAGGGTGTCGATAACCTGATGCGCTCCCTCGATGAGGCGCTCTTCGAAATCGGGACGAGAGCGCAGCGTCGAGGGCCATCGCGTAGCTGAATTGATCAAGCCGATAGCACCGTAAATTGCCACGTCGATACTGACGACGTCTTCCTGAGGGTGAAGATTACCCAGCGATTTCTTCCAGCGTTTCAGATGAGCCCGCTGCCTTTTCTCAATCGTGGCCCGCCATGGGGTTTCCAGGGCGCGCCCTTCGGCCTGAGTGACAGTGAGTAGTTTCGGGTATCGCACGACGAACCGAACCTGGCCGTCTATCAGAGCGTCTAATTCTTCTCGCGGATTTGACTTCTCGGGCCCTACGCATTCGGTCAGACGATCGAGCGTCATCTCGCAGAGTTGCCCAAGGACGTCTCCCTTGGAACGGAAATGCCGATATAGGGCCGCTCCCGTCACGCCAACCGTCGCGCCGATGTCCGTGATCGTCACGTACTGAAAGCCCCGATCCGAGAAAAGATCGAGCGCTTTCTCAAGGAGAGAAGATTTGTCGGTTTTCATGTTCTCAGAGCCATGGGCGGACCCTTCGGTCCCGTATCGTTCGCCAATAAATTAAGCCGCGGTATGAAAGCCTGCAAGCCAACTCGCGGCCTTGTGCGCTGGTTTGCATCGCGCAGGTTGACGAAAAGTTATTTATAAATAACATCCGGGACCGGCGCTTGATCGGAGCGCCGCCACAAAGCGAAAGGGAGCAGGACGCGTATATGCAGTTGGATTTTTCTGGAACGACCGTGCTGGTTGTCCGGCATACAGCGCTTCCAAGGCCGGTGCTGTGGCGCTGACGCGATCGTTGGCGGACGCGTATGGACGGGACGAAATTCGGGTCAACGGGATCGCGTCGGGTCTTGTCGATACCAAGCTGACCAAGGTGACGATCGAGAACCCAAGGCGGCTGCAGGCTATCCAGCAGAAGACCTCCGCAGGGCGCGTTGGAACGCCGGAAGATATGGCTGGAGTCGCACTTTTCCTCGCTTCGCCGCTCGCATCCTATGTTTACGGTCAGACGATCGTCGTGGACGGCGGCCTGCTGTTGGCCTGATGAAAGACGCCTGCCGTCATTGACGGCAGGCGGGCCTTGAGCAAACGCGTGTTTCAAAACGATGGGCGAGGAGACGGTTGGTCCATCACGTCGTTTCTTTTGCAGGCGGTGCCTCGGTATTGTCGCCCAATGCTGCTCGAATCTCGTGCTTCTTCAATTTTCCGGATGGTGTCCTGGGCAGACGGTCCATGAACTTGTAGACGCGCGGGATCTTGTATTTCGCGAGCAAGGGCATCAGGAACTCCCTCAGTTCATCCGGACTGGCCGAAGCACCGGATTTGAGAACAATCGTTGCCGTAACGGTCTCGCCCCAATGCGGATGCGGAATGCCGATGACCGCGACATCTTCGATGGCCGGGTGCGGGGAGAGGACATCCTCGACCTCCTTCGAATAGACGTTCTCTCCGCCGGTAACGATCATGTCCTTCATACGATCGACGATGTACATGTAGCCTTCGTGATCGATCTGGGCGAGATCGCCGGATTTGTACCAGCCATCGTCCGTGAATGCCCGCGCCGTCGCGTCGGGGTCGTTCAGGTAGCCCTTCATCATGGCGTGTGATCGCATGTGGATCTCACCGATTTCGCCAGCTTCCGCCAATGAGCCGTCGAGACGAACGACCTTGATCTCCAGGCCTGGACCTGCGTTGCATCCGATGGATCCGGCCTTGCGGAGTGCATCATAGGCTTGAAGCGTCGTTCCCAGTGGACCAGCCTCGGTCATACCGTAGACTTGCAGGAAGTTCTGAGATCCGTATTTCTCGATCAGTTGCTTCGCCATATCGGCTCCGATCGGTCCTCCGCCATAGATCCAGCGCGTCATCGACGAAAGGTCGTAGCGATCGAAATCTTCGACTGCGGAGAGCGGAGCCAGCAGAGCGATCGGCGCGCAGAAAGTGGCCGTCGTGCGTTCGCGCTGGATGATCTCCAGGAAACCTCGCGGAGAGTATTCGCGCAAAAGGACGACGGTGCCGCCGAGCAGAATGGTCCCAAGCGTCCAATTGTTCAGGGGTGATGAATGCCAGATCGGCATCGATATCAGCATTCGGTCCTGCTCGGTCATCGCCGTCATGGCAATGACTGTTAGGCATGTCGCCAGCAGATTTCGGTGGGAGTGCAAACAGCCCTTGGGCTTTCCCGTTGTACCCGAGGTATACAAGACCTCTGCAATGGCATCGGGCGAAACCCTGTCAAACCGCTCGTCCGCCGGCGCCGCTTCGACGGCCTCATCGAACGACGGGTGGTTCGCGGATTTGATTGCAGTGGTCATGCGTAGACAGACGTGCTTGGTCTGATCTACGACATCGGCAAGCCCGCCGTCGAAAACGAGGGCTTTGATGTTGGCGTGCTCCAAGATGTAGTCGACCTCCGGAGCTTGCATTTTATGATTGATGGGCACGATAATCGCGCCTAACCGCCACGCTCCGAAAGCCGCAAGGAGGAATCCTGGCGTGTTGAAGCACATCAGGCCGATGGTGTCGCCAAATCCAATTCCTTTGCTCCGGAGCAGGTTGGCCGATTGATACGAAAGGCGCTGGAACTCTTTGTAAGTTATGCCAATGCCGTCATATCGTAACGCTGCCTTATTCGGCCGCCCGACGACGGATGCGTCGAGCACAGAAGCCATATCCATCCCGACCTCCCGTCTCAGCGTGGATCGCGAGTGCCCGGACGCAACTCTGCGCGAAGCATCTCGCCAACTTCCGGTCTGAAGGAGAACGGATCGCGCGGCGTCTTTAAGCCGATAATGTCCTGGAAGCGCATTTCCACGGACTTGAGCATCTTCTTGTGCGGCAAGATGTAGAAGCGATCCTCAGCGATCTCGTCGAAGATCAGAGCGGCGACCGCGGGCGTGGGCAACTTCGCAGATGTCATGCCGGTATCGGAGAATTCCTGTGCGATCTCCGCAGATCGGGTCTTCTTCCCGTCCTTGCGGAACCGCTCCGGACGGGTGCGTTCGGCGTTATTGATATTTGTCGAGACATAGTACGGGCAGACAACGGAGCAGCGGACCTGAGACGTGACGATATCTAGGTCGTGATGAAGCGTTTCCGAGATCGAAACCACGGCATGCTTGCTGGCGCTGTAGACCGCACACAAGGCTGGATTGAACAGTCCGCCCATAGAGGCGACGTTGACGATGCGGCCGCGGAAAGACTCGTCTTTCTCGGCCGCTGACAGCATCTGGGGGACGAAGCTCCGAATACCGTTCGCAACGCCCATCACGTTAACGCCAAAGACCCATTCCCAGTCAACGGGGTCCGCTTCCCATACGAGTCCGTTCTGGGTCGAGACACCGGCATTGTTGAACACGAGGGCAGGCACGCCTGCGACAGCGATCGCGTCAGCGGCCATCTTGGCAACCGATTCAGCATTCGAAACATCACAGGGGATCAGTGTTATCGCACGATTGTGTCCGGCGATTTGATCCTTTGCTTTGTTAAGGGCCGCCGCATTCAGATCGACCATGACCACGTGCATTCTGCGGTTCAGCGCCTCCTTCACGAGCGCGAAGCCAATGCCCGATGCAGCGCCCGTAACGACGCAGGTCTTTCCAGAATAGTCCATTGAAACCTCCTGCCGGGACACGCCTGTTCACGATCCCGATTGACTCAAATGTTATTCGCGGATAACATATTGTGCAATGGATCGGAAGCTATAAATTTTGGCCTAAATCATAAGGAGGACTGGATGAAGTTTGTGTCTGGGAAGATAGCGCGTGCCGTGGCTACGGGCGCCGCAATCGCGTTTATTGTCGGAGCGACCTCGGCTCGAGCAGAGAAAAAGTACGGTCCCGGCGTGACCGACACCGAGATTGTTCTCGGGCAGACTATGGCGTTCAGCGGTCCGGCATCGGCGTATTCGGCGATTGGCAAGACCGAAGCCGCATATTTCAAGATGATCAACGACCGCGGCGGGATCAACGGCCGCAAGATTACGCTGATTGCCTATGATGACGCCTATTCTCCGCCGAAGACGGTTGAGCAAGTGCGCAAGCTTGTCGAGAGCGACAATGTGCTGGCGTTGTTCTCGGTGTTGGGTACGCCGCCTAATGCGGCTATCCAAAAGTATGCCAACACCAAGAAGGTTCCGCAGGTGTTTGCATCAACCGGTGCAACGCGATTCCAGGATCCGAAGAACTATCCCTGGACGATCGGGTTTAATCCGAACTACCAGAGCGAGGCGCGCGTTTACGCCAAGTACATCCTTGAAAATCATCCGGATGCCAAGATCGGGATCCTTTACGCCAACGATGACCTCGGTAAGGACTACGTCGTCGGCATTAAGGATGGCCTCGGAGCGAAGGCGAACCAAATCGTTGGAGCACTCTCTTACGAATTGAGCGATCCGACCATCGATTCTCAAATTGTGCGATTAAAATCGATAGGCGCCGACGTCTTCCTCAATATCGCCACGCCAAAGTTTGCCGCTCAGGCGATCAAGAAGGCACATGAACTCAACTGGAATCCCGTGCAGTTCCTCACCCTCAATTCGATCTCGGTAAGCGGCACCTTGATCCCTGGCGGCCTTGAGGCATCAAAGGGTATCATAAGCGTGAGTTATCTGAAGGAGCCCCTGGACCCGGCGTTGAAAGACGACGCTGGTTTGAAGGAGTATTTCGAATTCATGGCCAAATACTATCCCGAAGGTGACAAGGACAGCGCGTTCAATATCTATGGTTACGCCATTACGGCGCTGATGGCAAAGGTGATCGAGAATTGCGGTGATGATCTGACACGCGAAAACCTCATGCGCCAGGCGACTACGCTGAAGAATGTCACGACGCCCATGCATCTTCCAGGTATCACGATAACCACCACGCCAACGGATTATCGCGTCAACAAGCAGTTCTACATGATGCGATTCAATGGTGAGCGCTGGGAAAGGTTCGGCGAAAAGATTGAGGACGTCGTGCCTCAGTCTTCGAACTAACCGAAGCAGGAGCACAACGGCAATGACGTTTTTCGAAGTGGGTCCCGTAAAGGTCGAGATCGCGGATCGCATTGCCGTTGTCACGCTAAGGCGAGGGGATCGCCTGAACGCTTTGTCGGTGAAGGCCATCGAGGCGCTGCGTGAAGTTGCCTACCGACTGCGTGAGGATTTCTTCACTAGCGCTGTGGTCCTCACGGGCGATCCGGTATTTTCCGCCGGCGCCGATCTCTCCGATCCGGACCACCAGGCACGACGACAGGCGCCCCTGCTGGAAAAACGTGAACTTTTGCGCCTCGCTCCTGCTACCTGCGCGGCGTGGGAGGCACTTGACCAGTTGACCATCGTCGCGATTGAAGGATTCTGTTTGGGCGGTGCGTTGGCACTGGCGGTTTCCTGTGACTTCCGGATCGTGGGGCGCGGCGCCCATGTCCGACTGCCGGAAATTCCCCTCGGCTGGAACTTGAACTGGAATGCGACGCCTCGGATCGTCAATCTGGTGGGACCGTCCCGGGCAAAGCAACTGATCATCTTTGGCGAGCGGGTTTACGCCGAAGAAGCTCTTCGTTGGGGATTGATCGATGAAGTGACCGAGGACGGTGAGGCGTTGGCCTGCGCAATGAAATGGGCTCAAAAGACCGCAGCACTTCCTCCCTTAGGCGTCCGGACATCGAAGCGTACGATCGTCGAACAGGTCACCGCACTGAACCGCCTGACCTGCCACATGGACAATGATCAGTACATTCTAGCGTCCATGACCGACGATAATCAGGAAGCACTCCAGGCATTCTTTGAAAAGCGCCCGCCTGTTTTCAAGGGCCAGTAAACGGCCCGGCGTCCGCGTTTCTTCCAGTTCCATACCACGATCGGAATCCCAATGCCTCGATATTCGCCGCGAACCGTCCTCGAGACGCACGAAGTCACCAATCAGCCTCAGGAGTTCGGCTGTCGGAATCTCTATACGAGCGATCAGGCACTTCGCGAGGCGGTGAAGCGCGAGGCCGGAGACTGGCTTGACCAGCGACTGGTGAAACTGGGGGAAGCCGTCGGCTCCGAGGAGGTCCTGGATCTCGGTGAGGCTGCGAACCGCAATCCTCCGGAGCTTGTGACTTTCGATCGGTACGGACGCCGTGTGGACGAGGCTCGCTTTCATCCGTCGTATCATCGCCTGATGTCGCTCGCGATGGAGCACCAAATCCACGACATTGCGTGGACCGAGGAGGGGCCCGGACGCCATCTTGGGCACCTTGCCATGGTTGCACTGTTTACGCAGGCGGAAGCGGGCGTGATGTGCCCGATCAATATGACTTATGCCAGCGTGGCCGCGCTGCGCATGCATCCATCGGTCGGCCAGGCCTGGGTCAATAAGCTTGTCGGAGGTCGCTATGACCCCGATCTGAGACCGATGGAGCTCAAGACCGGCGTCACCATTGGCATGGCGATGACCGAGAAACAGGGCGGAAGCGACGTTCGAGCCAATTCCACGCGGGCGTGGCACCTGTCCGGAACGGTCGATCGCTATCGTCTGATGGGTCACAAATGGTTCTGCTCAGCTCCGATGAGCGATGGATTCCTGACCTTGGCGCATACGGCTAGCGGGTTGTCTTGCTTCCTGGTCCCCCGAATCATCGACGGAGAGCGGAATGCAATCAATGTGATGCGCCTGAAGGACAAGATGGGCAACAAGTCCAACGCGTCTTCGGAGATCGAGTATCACGGGGCTGTAGGTTTTCTACTTGGCGAAGAGGGGCGCGGTGTCAACGTCATCATCGACATGGTGCATCACACGAGGCTCGGCTGCATGGCCGGGACTTTGGGCATCATGCGCATGGCGCTGGCTCAGGCCATCCACCATGCAAGCGGTCGTCGCGCCTTTCAAAAGACGCTGATCGACCAACCCTTGATGCGGCGTACGCTCGCGGATCTTTCCATCGAGTATGAGGCCGCGGTCGTCATGTGCTGCCGCGTTGCCCGTGCGTTCGATGCCGACCAAGGGCTTGAGCGCAGCTTCGCACGTCTCGGCGTTGCGCTCGGAAAATACTGGTTGACCAAGCGCAATCCGAATTTCGTTTTCGAATGCATGGAGGCCCATGGTGGTGCAGGCTACGTTGAGGAGACGCCGATGCCGCGTCTTTTCCGGGAGTCCCCGCTGAACGCCATTTGGGAAGGGTCCGGAAACGTTATCGTTCTCGATGTCCTGCGGACGATGCAGAAGGATTCCGAGGCGATCACGTCCTATGTCGAAGAAATCTTCAGGGCCAAGGGTAGGTTCTCCGCGCTCGACCATGCGATAGACGACGTTGTCAGTATTCTTTCGGGGAGAATAGATGAGAGCGAAGGTCGTTTGATCGTCGAGCGGATGACCTTGGTTCTTCAGGGCGCTCTTCTGGCACGGCACACACCGGCGCACGTGGCAGAGGCATTCTGTGCAACGCGGCTCAATCCGGAATGGGGGCGCATGTATGGGGCCGTTCCGAAAAGCGTCAACATTGACGCGGTGCTGGCGAGGCAGGGCGTCGGGTAAGCCCCGTCCCTGGCGACCCGCTCCGTGCGCAGCTTCGTAAAGCGATCTTTGACGGCTCGTCCCAACATCTCTGCCGGCAGGTGAATGCAAACCTACGGAAAGTTGCTGTTTTTGCTTTTGCTGGGAGTCCAGGTTCCCAGCCACATTCGAACACCCTGATGTCTACCTGATATTAAAATGCCTTTTTGATCATCATGGGCTTGATGCCGCAATCTTTGCGACACCCGGCGAACGGCACGGGGCGGCTCGCGCCGGGATCGGAGCCGGCCCGGCGTTGTCAGTATGTGGCGCGGCCGCCGGAAATGTCGAATACCGCGCCGGTCGAGAACGAGCACTCCTCGGAGGCGAGCCACGCCGCCATCGCCGCCAGTTCCTCGACCAGGACGAAGCGGCCCTTCGGAATCTTCGACAGCATGAAATCGATGTGCGTCTGCGTCATCTGATCGAAGATCGCGGTTTTCGCCGCCGCCGGGGTCACCGCGTTGACCGATATCTCGTAGCCGGCCAGTTCCTTCCCGAGCGACTTGGTGAGCGCGATCAGGCCGGCTTTCGAAGCGGAATAATGCGCGGCGTTGGGGTTGCCTTCCTTGCCGGCGATCGAGGCGATATTGACGACGCGCCCGTAATTCTGGGCGATCATCGCGGGCACGACGGCCTTGCAGCATATGAAGGGACCGTCGAGGTTGATGCGCAGCACCTTGCGCCATTCGTCGAGGTCGGTGTCGCACACCGTCTTGTTGATGCCGGCGATGCCGGCATTGTTGACGAGGATGTCGATGCGGCCGAGCGCGGCCAGTGTCTTGTCGCGTGCGGTTTCGACGGCGGTCAAATCCGAAATGTCGACCTCGATGGCGCTGACCGCCGCGCCGGTCTCGCGCGCGGTTTTTTCGGCCAGCGCGATATCATGGTCCCAGATCGCCACCCTCGCGCCGGAGGACACGAAGCGTTCGGTGATGGCGCGGCCAAAGCCCTGCGCGCCGCCGGTGACCACCGCGCATCTGCCATTCAGATCGATCTTGTTCATGATGTCCGCTCCCTTTACAGCGTCCAGCCGCCGTCGATGATGTGGGCGACGCCGGTGGTGAAGGCGCTCTCGTCGCTGGCGAGATAGACCGCGAGCGAAGCGATTTCCTCCACGGTGCCGAGCCGTCCCATCAACTGGCGGCTCACGAACATCTCGTGGCCGCCGGGGCCGAGCGCGGCGGCGCGGCCGAGCATCGACGGCGTCTCGACGGTGCCGGGGCAGATGCAGTTGCAGCGGATGCCCTTGGTGATGAAATCGACGGCGACGGCGCGGGTGAGGCCGGCCACCGCCGCCTTGGTTGCGCCGTAGACATAGCGGTTCGGCGCCGCCTTGAACACGCCGGCGGCGGAGGCGATGTTGATGATCGAGCCTTTGCGCGCCGCCAGCATTCCCGGCAGGAAGGCGCGCAACGTGCGGTGCATCGATTTGACGTTGAGGTCGAACGAGAAGTCCCAGTCGTCCTCGCCGCATTCCAGCACGGTGCCTTGATGGACGAAGCCGGCGGCGTTGAGCAGCACGTCGATAGTGCCGACACGCTTCGCCATCGCCTCGACGGCGGCGCTGTCGCGGACGTCGAGGCGGGCAACCTCGGCGACGCCTTCCTTGCTCAAGGCCGCGAGTTGCGTGTCGTCGATGTCGGTGGCGATCACGGTGGCGCCCTCGCGGGCGAAAGCGATGGCGCTGGCGCGGCCGATGCCGGCCGCCGCGGCGGTGACGAAGGCGCGCTTGCCTGTCAATCGGCCGGACATGGGTGTCTCCTCAAGCTATCAATGCGGGATGTTAATGATTGTCGCGGGCGACGCCGAAGCGGCCGACGATGTCCTGATATCGCGTCGCGAACTCCATGCACGCGCCGGTGGCGTGCTGGCCGACGGTCTGGCGATAGAGTTCCTGCCACGGCGTCTGGTTGCCCGGGTAGGGGAAGCCGCCTCTGGCCTTGAGGTCGGCGCGGCGGCGCACCACCTCGTCGTCGGAGATCATGATATCCGCGCCGCCGGTGTTGAGGTCGATGCGCACCTTGTCGCCGGTCCTGAGGATGGCGAGTCCACCATCGGCGGCCGCTTCCGGCGTGGCGTTGAGGATCGAGGGCGAGCCCGAGGTGCCGGACTGGCGGCCGTCGCCGATGCACGGCAGCGAGAGGATGCCGCGTTTGATGAGCGCCGCCGGCGGCTGCATGTTCACCACCTCGGCCCCGCCGGGATAGCCGATCGGGCCGACGCCGCGAATGAACAGGATGCAGTGTTCGTCGATGGCGAGCGCGGGATCGTCGATTCGCGCGTGATAATCCTCCGGCCCCTCGAACACGATGGCACGGCCCTCGAACGCATTGGGATCCTTCGGGTTCGAAAGATAGCGTTCGCGAAACTCGCTGGAGATCACGCTGGTCTTCATGATCGCGGAATCGAACAGGTTGCCGCGCAGCACGAGGAAGCCGGCGTCGGCGACCAGCGGTTTGTCGTAGCTCCAGATCACGTCGCCGTCGGGCTTTGGCGCGTCGCGGCAGTTGTCGCCCATGGTGCGGCCGTTGACGGTCATCGTGCCTTCGTGGATGCGCTTGTGCCGCATCAGTTCGCCGACCACGGCCGGCACGCCGCCGGCGCGGTGAAATTCCTCGCCGAGATAGAAGCCGGCCGGCTGCATGTTGACCAATAGCGGCACGTCGTGGCCGCACGCCTGCCAGTCGTCGATGGAGAGTTCGACGCCGATGTGCCGGGCCAGCGCGTTGATGTGGATCGGCGCGTTGGTGGAGCCGCCGATCGCCGAGTTGACCACGATGCAGTTCTCGAACGCCTCGCGGGTCAGGATGTCCGAGGGTTTTAAGTCCTCCCACACCATCTCGACGATCCGCGTGCCGGTCTCGTAGGCGATCTGGCCGCGCTCGCGATAGGGCGCGGGGATCGCGGCGCAGCCCGGTAGCGACATGCCGAGCGCCTCGGCCAGCGCGTTCATAGTCGAGGCGGTGCCCATGGTGTTGCAATGGCCGACCGAGGGTGCCGACGAAGCGACGATGCGCATGAACTCCTCGTAGTCGATCTCGCCGGCGGCGAGCCGCTCGCGCGATTTCCACACCACAGTGCCGGAGCCCGAGCGCTCGCCGTTGAACCAGCCGTTGAGCATCGGCCCGCCCGACAGCACGATCGCCGGCATGTTGACGGTCGCCGCCGCCATCAGGCAGGCCGGCGTGGTCTTGTCGCAGCCGGTGGTCAGCACCACGCCGTCGAGCGGATAGCTGAACAGCACCTCGACCAGTCCCAGATAGGCAAGATTGCGGTCCAGCGCCGCAGTGGGCCGCTTGCCGGTTTCCTGGATCGGATGCACCGGAAACTCCATGGCTATGCCGCCGGCGGCGCGGATGCCTTCGCGCACCCGCTCGGCCAGTTGGAG
>JBASBO010000535.1:0-2851 GCA_049651165.1 Xanthobacteraceae bacterium
GCGTCGGCCTTGGCGTCGAACGCATTGGCCGGCGCCGCGCCGGTCCAGCTTCGCCCCAGCCCCTGCGAGGAGGCGAAGCCGCGCCGCACGCCGCTCGCCGCCATCACCTGATCCTGCGGCCGGTCGCCGCGAAACACCTGACCGACCTCGAACAGCGCGACGTCGCTGACGGCGCGGTCGTGGTTGGCCTGCGCCGCCGCGATCAGGCCGGGCAGCAGGCTCGGCCGCATGTCGGAGAGTTCCGATGCAATGGGGTTGGCGAGCGAAAGCTCAGGCTGGCCGCCGCCGAACAACTCGGCGTGGGGCCTGGCGATGAACGACCACGTCACCGCCTCCACCATGCCGCGCGCGGCGAGCGCGCGCCTGGCGCGGCGGGTGCGCGATTGCAGCGTGGTCAGCACCGGCTTGCGCGGATCGTCGCCGCGTGGGAACGGCGTCATCGGCACCTTGTCGACGCCGACGATGCGCACGATCTCCTCGACGATGTCGGCCTTGCCGTGAACGTCGGTGCGCCACGACGGCACCGCGATCTTCACCACCGGGCCGTTGCCCGCCACCATGAAGCCGAGCCGTTGCAGGATGCCGCGCGCTTCCGGCAGCGGCACCTCGATGCCGGCGAGGCGCTTCAGTTCGGACAGCGGATAGTCGATCACGCGGTCGTCGGGAAACGCCTTGCCGACCACGATGTCGTCGGACGGCGTGCCGCCGCAAAACTCCATCACCATCTTCGTGGCGAGTTCGAGCCCCGGCACCATGAAGGCGGCATCGACGCCGCGCTCGAAGCGATAGCGCGCATCCGAATTGATGCCGAGCTTGCGGCCGGTCTGGGCGATGTTGATCTCGTTCCACAGCGCCGATTCGATCAGCACGTCAGTCGTATTCTCGTCGCAGCCGGAAGCCTCGCCGCCCATGATGCCCGACAGCGATTCGACGCCGTTGTCGTCGGCGATCACGCAGATGCCGGGATCGAGCTTGTAGGTCCTGCCGTCGAGCGCCAGCAATTCCTCGCCGTCTTTCGCGCGGCGCACGGTGAGGTTGCCCTTCACCTTGGCGGCGTCGAACACATGCAGCGGGCGGGCGCGGTCGTAGGTCATGAAGTTGGTGATATCGACCAGCGCGTTGATCGGGCGCAAGCCGATGGCCGTGAGGCGCTGTTGCAGCCACGCCGGCGAGGGGCCGTTCTTCACCCCGCGCACAAGGCGCAACGCGAAGCCGGGACACAGCGTCGCGTCCTCGACCTTCACCTGCACCGGGCAGGGAAACTCGCCCTTCACCGGCTTGATGCCGGGGTCCTTCAGCTTGCCCATGTCGGCGGCGGCGAGGTCGCGGGCGATGCCGTGGACGCCGGTGGCGTCCTGCCGGTTCGGCGTCAGGTTGATCTCGATCACCGGATCGCCGAGCTTCGCCCATTCGACGTAGGACATGCCGAGCGGCGCGTCCGCCGGCAGTTCGACGATGCCGCTGTGATCGTCGGAAATCTCGATCTCCGCGCCGGAGATCAACATGCCGCGCGATTCGACGCCGCGGATGGTGCCGACGCTGAGCGTGATGTTCTTGCCGGGGATGTAAGTGCCGGGCGGGCCGAAGATGGTGACGAGGCCGTCGCGCGCGTTGGGCGCGCCGCACACCACCTGCACCGGCGCGCCGCCATCGCCGATGTCCACCATGCAGACGCGCAAACGATCCGCGTTGGGATGCTGCACGGCGGAGACGACCCGCGCGATGCGGATCGGCTTGAGTTGCTCGGCCTTGTTGTCGATGTGCTCGACCTCAAGCCCGATCATCGTGAGCTTGTCGGCGAGCTTTTCGAGCGGCTCGTCGGTGTCGAGATGATCCTTCAGCCAGGAGAGGGTGAATTTCATGAGCTGAGCCCCCCCGCCAGCGTCGGGATGTCGAGCGGCTTGAAGCCGTAATGCGACAGCCAGCGCACGTCGCCTTCGAACAGTTGCCGCAGGTCGGCGATGCCGTATTTCAGCATTGCTATGCGGTCGATGCCCATGCCCCAGGCGAAGCCTTGATAGACCTCGGGATCGATGTCGCAAGCGCGCAGCACGTTGGGATGCACCATGCCGCAGCCGAGAATCTCCAGCCAGTCCTCGCCCTCGCCGAAACGAATCTCACCCTTGTCGCGGCGGCACTGGATGTCGACTTCCAGCGACGGCTCGGTGAACGGGAAGAACGACGGGCGGAACCGCATGTTGATGCGGTCGACCTCGAAGAACGCCTTGCAGAACTCGTGCAGGATCCATTTGAGGTGACCGAGATGCGAGCCCTTGTCGATCACCAGCCCCTCGACCTGATGGAATTGCGGCGTGTGGGTTGCGTCGGAATCGATGCGATAGGTGCGGCCGGGGCAGATCACGCGGATCGGCGGCCTCTCGCTTAGCATGGTGCGCACCTGCACCGGCGAGGTGTGAGTCCTCAATAGAAGCCGCGAGCCGTCCTCCTTCGGGTTGAAGAAGAAGGTGTCGTGCATCTCGCGCGCCGGATGGCCGACGGGAAAATTCAGCTTGGTGAAGTTGTAGTCGTCGGTCTCGATATCCGGACCCTCGGCCACCGCAAAACCCATGTCGGCGAAGATGGTGGTGAGTTCGTCCCAGGTCTGGCTGAGCGGATGGATGCGGCCGGCCTCAGTGGGAGTATCGCGTAGCGGCAGCGTGACGTCGATGGTTTCCGAGGCGAGACGCGCATCGAGAGCGGCGTTCTTCAGCACCTCGCGGCGGGCGGCCAGCGCTTGCGTCACCGCGTCCTTGGCGAGGTTGATCTTTGCGCCCTCGGACTTGCGCTCGTCCGGCGACATCTTGCCGAGCGTAGCGAGCAGCGCCGAGATCGCGCCCTTCTTGCCGAGCGC
>JBASBO010000536.1:0-1607 GCA_049651165.1 Xanthobacteraceae bacterium
GAGGTCTGCGCCCGGCGCGGCGTGGCGCTCGACGAACTCGCGCCGTCGTTGTCGCGGCTGCAAACCCTGTCCGACGACGGCATCGTGCGGCTCGACGGCGCGCGCGTCGAGGTCGCCGACGATGCGCGGCTCCTGGTGCGCAGCGTCGCCTCGGCCTTCGACGCGCATCTGCGGCAATCGAACCGGACCTATAGCCGCGCGGTTTAGAGCATGATCCCGACCCGGAGGGCCGCGCAGCGCAAAGCGGGAACCGGTTTTCGGACAAGATCATGCTCAAACAAAAAGCGTCGCATGTGGCGGCGCGCGGCCATGGAGGACAACCGATGCAGGACACGCCCGCGAACATTTCGGTGATGACGCCCGAGGTGACGCCGACGGTCGAGGACGCCGCCAACCTGATCGAGCGGCTGCGCAACGTGCTGCTGTTCTCCGAACTCGACTGCCGCTGCCGCGACACGCTCGCCGCCGCGCTCGACCGCTTCAGCACGCTGGAGCGGCGGCGGCTGTCGCGCCGCGGGCTGTCGCAGGCGCGCGACCACAAGGACCGCATCGCCGCCATCCTGACGCTGTTGTCGGAACTCGATCAGGTGACCGAGGGCGAGCGTGACCGCTCGGTGTTCGAGGAGATGGCGCTGTTGTTCATCGAGATCGCCGCCAGCGCCCAGGCCGGCGCGCTGGCGCTGCGGGCGATCGAGGAGCGCGAATAAGCGCCATCATTGCCTGCCAGGCTTTCCGCCGCGCGCCGCCGGGCGTATTCCGCAAAAGTGGATACCGGTTTTGCGATCGGAATACGCGCAAACGATTTAACGCGACCGACCCGGCTTGACGCCGCGGCGGAGCTTCCGACAATCTCGATCGAAAAAGGGGCCAACGATGTCAACCATCCGTCTTGACCGCCTGTTCCTGCCGCGCTCCGTCGCCGTGGTCGGGGCCAGCCCGCGCGCGCATTCGGTCGGCCGCAAGATCCTGTGCAACCTGAAGGCCGCCGGCTTCGCCGGCCCGATCCGTCTGGTCAATCCGAACCATGCCGAGATCGAGGGCGTGGCGACGCTCAAGAGCGCGAAGGAATTGCCCGAAACCGATCTGCTGGTCATCACCTCGCCGCCGGCGTCGGTGCCCGGGATTATCGCGGACGCCGGCGCGCGGGGCTGCGCCAGCGCCATCATCATCACCGCCGGGCTCGGCAGCGGCGAGGGCTCGCTGGCGGAAGCGGCGTTGCAGGCGGCGGGCGCGCACGGGATGCGCCTCTTGGGGCCGAACTGCCTCGGCGTGCAGGTGCCGGGCGTCAAGCTCGACGCGAGCTTCGCCGCGCACATGGCGCAGCCGGGCGAACTGGCGCTGATCTCGCAATCCGGCGCGATCGTCGCCGGGCTGGTCGAATGGGCGGCGCGCCGCTCGGTCGGCTTCTCCGGCGTGGTTTCGCTCGGCAACCAGATCGACGTCGATTTCGGTGACCTGCTGGATTATTTCGCCACCGACAAGGCCACGCAGGCCATCGTCCTCTATATCGAATCCATCCACGACGCGCCGAAGTTCATGTCGGCGGCGCGCGCCGCCGCGCGCATCAAGCCGGTGGTGGTCATCAAGTCCGGGCGTCACGCCCAGTG
>JBASBO010000537.1:0-2574 GCA_049651165.1 Xanthobacteraceae bacterium
GTCGAGGACCGCTACCGCGCCGTGCTGCGCGACAACCGCGCCCGCGATGCCGCCGCCGGCCGCACCCTTGACGGGCCGCACCTCACCGACCTTCAGGTGGTCTATGCGCCCAAGGCGATGCCGGCCAGGGACGCTTCCACCGGCGAGCAGAAGGCGCTGCTGATCGGTCTGGTGCTGGCGCACGCCCATCTGGTCGCCGAGATGACCGGCATCGCGCCCTTGCTGCTGCTCGACGAGGTGGTGGCGCATCTCGACCCCGGCCGCCGTGCCGCCTTGTTCGCCGAACTGACGCCGCTCGGCGCGCAGGTGTGGATGACCGGCGCGGACCCGGCCGCCTTCGCCGAGATCGGCCCGCGCGCCGACATTCTCATCGTCGAAGCCGGGCGGATTCGCCCCGCGAAGTGACCCGAAAAGGGGCCCGCGCGGACCCGGCTTTCGAGGCTTGCAGGCAGCGGTTGCCAGGGTCCCGCGACGACCCGGAAAGCACCTTGAAAAACCGTTAAAAACACCTATTTCTTCAATGTCTTACCGGGCGCGACTTTGCGCTATGCGCACCGCCCGTTTCATGGCACAAATGAGCCATTCCGCATCGCTGATGCGTGCTGATTCGGCGCACCCTCAAAGGCCCTCTGATGACCGAACCCGCCCGGCAATCCGTTGCCGAAACCGAGCTTCCTGTTTCCGTCGAATACGGCGCTGAATCGATCCGGGTCCTCAAGGGCCTCGACGCCGTGCGCAAGCGGCCGGGCATGTATATCGGCGACACCGACGACGGCTCCGGACTGCACCACATGGTCTACGAGGTGGTGGACAACGCCATCGACGAGGCGCTGGCCGGTCACGCCACCCGCGTCGATGTGATCCTCAACGCCGACGGCTCGGTGACGGTACGCGACGATGGGCGTGGCATTCCGGTCGGCATCCATCAGGGCGAGGGCGTTTCGGCGGCCGAGGTCATCATGACCCAGCTTCACGCCGGCGGAAAGTTCGACCAGAATTCCTACAAGGTGTCTGGCGGCCTGCACGGCGTCGGCGTCTCGGTGGTCAACGCGCTGTCGAGCAAGCTGACCCTGCGCATCTGGCGCAATGGCAAGGAGCACCTGATCGAGTTCGCGCACGGCGACGCGGTCGCTCCGCTGCGCGAAGTCGGTGAGGCGCGCGGCAAGCGCGGCACCGAGGTGACGTTCTACGCCAGCCCCGAGACCTTCACCAACGTCGAATACGATTTCGCCACGCTGGAGCACCGCCTGCGCGAACTCGCCTTCCTCAATTCCGGCGTCAACATCCTGCTGTCGGACCTGCGCGGCCCGGTCGAGAAGCGCGAGGAGATGCGCTACGAGGGCGGCGTCGAGGAATTCGTCAAGTTTCTCGACCGCAACAAGAAGGCGATCGTGCCGGTTCCGATCATGGTGCGCGCGGAGATGAACGGCATCGGCGTCGAGGCCGCGCTGTGGTGGAACGACAGCTATCACGAGAACGTCCTGTGCTTCACCAACAACATTCCGCAGCGTGACGGCGGCACCCATCTCGCCGGCTTTCGCGGCGCGCTGACGCGGCAGGTCAACGGCTATGCCGACGCCATGGCCAGGAAGGAAAAGATCGCGCTGACCGGCGACGACTGCCGCGAGGGCCTCACCGCGGTGCTCTCCGTCAAGGTGCCGGACCCGAAATTCTCGTCGCAGACCAAGGACAAGCTGGTGTCCTCGGAGGTGCGGCCGGTGGTCGAGAACGTCATCAACGAGGCGTTGGCGGCGTGGTTCGAGGAGCATCCGGCGGAAGCCCGCACCATCGTCGGCAAGGTGGTGGAGGCAGCGGCCGCGCGCGAGGCGGCGCGAAAAGCGCGCGAACTGACGCGGCGCAAGGGCGCGCTCGACATCGCCTCGCTGCCCGGCAAGCTCGCCGACTGTCAGGAGCGCGATCCCGCCCGCTCAGAACTGTTCATCGTCGAGGGCGATTCCGCCGGCGGCAGCGCCAAGCAGGGCCGCAACCGCGAGTTCCAGGCGGTGTTGCCGTTGCGCGGAAAAATCCTCAACGTCGAGCGCGCGCGTTTCGACAAGATGCTGTCGAGCGAGCAGATCGGCACGCTCATCACCGCGCTCGGCACCGGCATCGGCCGCGACGATTTCGATCTCGGCAAGCTGCGCTACCACAAGATCATCGTGATGACCGACGCCGACGTCGACGGCGCTCACATCCGCACGCTGCTGCTCACCTTCTTCTTCCGGCAGATGCCGCAACTGATCGAGGCCGGGCACCTCTATATCGCCCAGCCGCCGCTCTACAAGGTGACGCGCGGCAAGTCCGAGCAGTACCTCAAGGACGAGCGCGCGCTGGAGGATTACCTGATCTCGACCGGCCTCGACGATTGCAGCTTCCAGACCGCCTCCGGCGAGGTGCGCGCTGGCCACGACCTGCGGGCGCTGGTCGAGGACGCCCGCGTCATCCGCAACGTGCTGAACAACCTGCATCACCGCTATAACCGCAGCGTCGTCGAGCAGGCGGCGATCGCCGGCGTGCTCAACCCGCGCGTCACCGCCGAGGCGGCGACCGCCGCCGCCGCCGCCGACTACATCG
>JBASBO010000538.1:0-6844 GCA_049651165.1 Xanthobacteraceae bacterium
AGTTGGGCGCGGGCGTGCCGCGCGATCCGGTTGCGGCGTTGATGTGGCTGTTGCGCGCGCAGGCCGGCGGCAGTGCGCTCGCCGAGTCGTTCCTGCAACCGACCTACGCGGCGATGTCCGAGGCCGAGATCGAGCGCGCGCGCAAGCTGGCGACGCGGCCGCTCGGGGAGCCGGCGTCATGATCGTCGGCACCGCCGGACATATCGATCACGGCAAGACCTCGCTGGTGCGCGCGCTCACCGGCGTCGATACCGACCGCCTCAAGGAGGAGAAGGCGCGCGGCATCTCGGTCGATCTCGGCTTCGCCTACATGCCGACGCCGGACGGCGGCATTCTCGGCTTTGTCGATGTGCCCGGCCACGAGCGCTTCGTCCACAATATGCTGGCCGGTGCGACCGGCATCGATTTCGTGCTGCTGGTGGTCGCCGCCGACGACGGCGTGATGCCGCAGACCGTCGAGCATCTGGCGATCGTCAACCTGCTCGGCATCACGAGCGGCGCGGTGGCGATCACCAAAGCCGATCTGGTCAGCGCCGAGCGGCTCGCCGAGGTGCGTGTCGAGATCGCCAACACGCTCGCCGCCACGGCGCTCGGTGACGCCGAGATGTTCGCCGTCTCCAGCCCGAGCGGGCAGGGGATCGACGATCTGCGCGCGCATCTGTTCGCGGCGGCGCGCGCGCATCAGGCCCGCTCCGACAAGGGGCGCTTCCGCCTCGCGGTCGATCGCTCCTTCACGCTGTCCGGCACCGGCACCGTGGTCACCGGCACGGTGCTGTCGGGCCGCGTCGCGGTCGGCGATCAGGTCGTCGTCAGTCCCTCCGGGCTTGCCGCGCGGGTGCGCGCGATCCATGCTCAGAACCAGGTCACCGAATCCGGACGCGCCGGCGACCGTTGCGCGCTCAATCTCGCCGGCGACGGTGTCACCAAGGACGCGATCGCGCGCGGTGACGTGGTGCTCGATCCCGAACTGCACGCGCCGGCGAACCGCATCGATGCGCGGGTCGAGGTGCTGGCCGGCGAGACCAAACCGATCACCCAGTGGATGCCGGTTCGGCTGCATCACGCGGCGGCCGAGGTCGGCGCGCGCATCGTGCTGCTCAGCGACGACCCAATTCCACCCGGCGGCCACGCCTTCATGCAACTTGTGCTGGATCAGCCGATTGCCGCCGCGGTTGGCGACCGTTTCGTGCTGCGCGACACCACGGCGCAACGCACCATCGGCGGCGGTCTGTTCCTCGATCTGCGCGCCGCCGCGCGCAAGCGCCGTGCGCCGGAACGGCTGGCGCAGCTTGAAGCCAATGCCATCACCGATCCGGAAGGCGCGCTCGCCGCGCTGTTGAACGGTGTCGCCGGCACCACCGACTTCTCGGCCTTCATCCGCGATCGCGCGATCTCGGAAACCGAGCGCGACACGCTGGCGCGGCGCATGAGCCTGGTTCGTCTCGTCACGCCGAAGACCGAGTTCGTCATCGCGCCCGCCACCTGGCTGCGGATGAAGACCGATATCCTGGCGACGCTTGCGAAATTCCACGCCGACAACCCCAACCTCTCCGGCATCGGCCTTGAACGGCTGCGACTGCAACTCGAACCCCGGTTGCCGGCCCCGGCCTTCGCCGTGCTGTTGCAGGGTTTGGCGCGCACCAGGGATATCGCGCTCGACGGCGCGTGGATCCGGCTGATCGGTCACGAGGTGCGGCTGACGCCGGCCGACGAGGCGCTGTGGAATAAGGCGCGGTTGTTCGTCGGCGGCGAGGGCCGGTTCCGGCCGCCGCGCGTGCGCGACATCGCCGGCTACACTGGCGTTGCCGAACCGGAGGTGCGGCAGCTGTTCAAGCTGGTCGGCCGCATGGGCCAGGTCGACGAGATCGCGCACGACCACTTCTTCCTGCGCGCCACCGTAGCCGAGATGGTTGGCGTTATGGTCGCGCTGTCGGCGCAGGCGCCGGACGGCCAGTTCACCGCCGCCCAGTTCCGCGACAAGTTCGACAACGGCCGCAAGGTGGCGATTCAGATCCTTGAATTTTTCGACCGCCATGGTGTTACTATTCGCAAAGGCGACCTGCGGCGGATCAACAAGCACCGGCTTGACCTGTTTCGTCGGCCGGCCGATGACGTGCAACCGGATGCGGCTTCGCAGGCGGGCACGTCGGACACGACTGGAAGAGCATCGTCCCCGGTGGGGCGTCCGGACTTCAAATCCGGGAAGGGCCGCGAGCCGGTTCTTGGTGGGTTCGACTCCCATTCTCTTCCGCCAATTTCAGGTAACCACAGGAGCGTGCGATGACGGCTCAGTCCTTGACGGCGTTGCTTGACGATCTCGACCGGATCGCTCACGACGCCTCCGTCAACGAGGAGGATTATCGCAAGGAAGTGGCAGTTCGGCTGCGCGAGCTTGAGCAGGACCGCGCCTTCGGCTTCCGGCGGCTCAATCTGATGCGGACCGTCACCGCCGCGCTGGAGGGCAGCGAGAACGAGGACGAGGCGGTCCGGCACGGCAGCGCCGCCTTTCTGCGCGAACTTGGCTGGAGCGGCGACAGCGAGACCCAGCAGGAAACGCTGCGGCAGTTCGAGCCGGTGATCGCTGCCTGCTGGCACGCTGCGCAGCCGCGGACGCCCGAAACGCCGGATCCCGACGCGGAGCCGGCGGCCATCATCGAGAAGCTGCGCGCGTTCGAGGCATGGTTCGCGGACAACCGCAACGGACCATTCCTCAGCATCATGGAGCGGGAAATCGTGGAGTTGCCGCTTGTCGAAACCTGCTAGCCGCAAAAAGCTTGACGACTTTCTGTTCGACGACTGGGTGGTGCGCGAATATCGCCGCACCAAGGGCTTCACCGCGCTGATCATTCTGATATCCACCGCCAACCTCGGCGTGCTGCCGCTGCGCTCAACCTTCACGCATGTGATCGGCGACGAACTCGACTGGCACCACTTCACGCTTCTGATGCGCGGCGCCAACGTGCCGTGGGACGGCGTGTTGCTGATGCCGATCACCGACGCGGACGGCGGTCCGGTCGAGGACAGCAAGGCGGCGGATGCGTTGCGCGAACTGGAAGACCGCGTCAACGAGGACCGCATGGTCGTCAACGAGGGCCACTTCTTCGACACCTGGGGCCGCCGCATGAAGGTCGAGCCGGCGCCGGTGAATTGAGGCGCAGCCAGTCGTTTGCTGTCCGCATGTCCCGGATGCGATGCGGCGCAAGCGTCAGCGCCGTGCCGCTTTCCTGATCCGGGACCGTTACAGGCGACAACGTTGAAACGGTCCCGGCTCTGCGGCGCACCGTTACACGTTGCGCCGCATCTGGCACAAGGGCATCGCGTTTAAGCCTCGACCCGCACCTGCGCGAGCCCCGCCTCGGCGCGGCCGATGATTTTTGCCGATGCGAATCCGGCGTCGATCACCGTCTTGAGCACCGCATCCGCGCGTTCCGGCGCGCAGGCGACCAAGAGGCCGCCCGAGGTCTGCGGATCGGTGAACAGATCGCGCCGCCACTGCGGCATGTCGGGCGGCAGCACCACCGACGCGCCGTAGCTCGCCCAGTTGCGTTTCGAGGCTCCGGTGATGAAGCCGTCGCGAGCGAGGTCGGCGGCGCGCGAGAACAGCGGCACCGCGTTGGCGTCGATTGCCAGCGTGAGGCCCGACTCCCGCGCCATCTCATAGCCGTGGCCGAGCAAGCCGAAGCCGGTGACGTCGGTGATCGCATGGACGGCGGGATCGGCGGACAGTTCGCCGCCGACGCGGTTGAGCTGCGTCGTCGAGGCCACCATTTCGGCGTAGCCCTCACCGTCGAGCTGGCCCTTCTTGATCGCGGCGGAATAGATGCCGACGCCGAGGCTCTTGGTGAGGATCAGCACGTCGCCGGGCCGGGCGTCTGCGTTGCGGCGCACCTGCTCGGGCCGGCAGATGCCGATCACCGCAAGCCCGTAGATCGGCTCCGGCGCGTCGATCGAATGACCGCCGCCGATCGGAAAGCCGGCCTCGGCGCAGACCGCCGCGCCGCCGCGCAGGATCTCGCGCACCACCTCGACCGGCATCTTGTCGAGCGGCATTCCGAGGATCGCCAGCGCCAGGATCGGCTTGGCGCCCATCGCATAAATGTCGGAGATGGCGTTGGTCGCGGCGATGCGGCCGAAGTCGAAGGGGTCGTCCACCACCGGCATGAAGAAGTCGGTGGTGGCGACGATGCAGGTGTTGTCGTCCACCTGCCACACGGCGGCGTCGTCGCCGGTGTCGGCGCCGACCAGCAACTGCCGGAACGGCGCGGCCGCCGGCTGTCCGGCCAGCAAGTCCTGCAACACCGAAGGCGCAAGCTTGCAACCGCAGCCGCCGCCATGGGCGAGGCTGGTAAGCCGGACGATGGGGGCGTTCATTGTCAATTCTCCCGATCGCGCCGCGCCGCGGCAGGTTCACCGGCAGTTCGCGCGCTGCGCGAAGCGGAGAGAGACAAAAGATACGGCATCATACGTCCGAACATGCCACTTTCGCAAATCGCGATCGGTCGGCGTAATGGTGGACGCAGGCCGCGGCCGGATCAGACGATCCGGCTCTTGCGGTCGCCCCAGTAGCGGTCGCGCAGCAGCCGCTTGTAGAGCTTGCCGGTGGGCAGGCGCGGCATCTCGTCGATGAAGTCGATCGAGCGCGGACACTTTTGGCGCGAAAGATTCTTGAGGCAAAATTGTGTCAACTCGTCCGCCAGCGCCTGGTCGGCGGCGACGCCGGGCATCGGCTGCACCACCGCCTTGACCTCCTCGCCGAGGTCTTCGTTGGGCACGCCGAACACGGCGGCGTCCGCCACCTTCGGGTGGGTGATGAGCAGGTTCTCGCACTCCTGCGGATAGATGTTGACGCCGCCGGATACGATCATGAAGGTCGCGCGGTCGGTGAGGTAGAGGAAGCCGTCGTCATCGACATAACCGATGTCGCCGACGGTGCTCATGGTGCCGTCCTCGGAGCGTGACTCGGCAGTGCGCGCGGGATCGTTGAAATACGCGAATTCGGTCGCGGTCTTGAACCACAAGGTGCCTGGCGTGCCCTTGGGGCAAGGCTTCATGTTCTCGTCGAGGACATGAAGGTCGCCGAGCAGCACCTTGCCGACGGTGCCGCGGTGCGCCAGCCATTGCGGCGTGTCGCAGGCGGTGAAGCCCAAGCCCTCGGTTGCGCCGTAATATTCGTGGATGATCGGTCCCCACCATTCGATCATCTCCTCCTTCACCTGCGGCGGGCAGGGCGCGGCCGCGTGAATCGCCACCTCCAGCGAGGAGAGGTCGTATTTCCTGCGCACCTCGTCCGGCAGCTTCAGCATCCGCGAGAACATCGTCGGCACGAGCTGGCTGTGGGTCGGCCGATACTTCTGCACCAGTTGCAGGTAGTGCTCGGGATCGAACTTCTCCATGATGATGACGGTGCCGCCGCTGCGGATCGCGAGGTTGACGGCGGCCTGCGGCGCGGAGTGATAGAGCGGGGCGGGCGACAGGTAGGTCATCCCGTCGCGATAGCGCCACAGCTTCAGCAGGAAATCGAGCAGCGCCAGCCCCTGCGCCGGAGGTTGTTCCGGCAGCGGCCGGGTGATGCCTTTCGGCTGCCCGGTGGTGCCGGAGGAATACAGCATCGCGCAGCCGACGTTCTCGTCGGCGATCGGGGTCGGCGGGAAATCACGGACCGCCTCGTCGAGATTGAGAATCTTGTCACCATCGCCGGGGCCATCGACGATCAGGCAGACCTCGACTTTCGGGCATTGCTTCAGCGCCTCGACCGCGACGGCACGCTTCTCCTCCGAGAAGATCAGAACCCGCGACTCGCTGTTATTGACGATATAGGCGACTTCGTCGGCCTTCAGATAGGAGTTGATGCAGGTGTAGTAGAGGCCGGCGCGTTCGCCCGCGCCGCAGCATTCGAGGTAGCGGGAATTGTTTTCCATGAAAATGGAATAGTGGGCGAGGCGCTCCAGCCCCCGCGCGCGCAGGAAGTGCGCGAGGCGATTGGTGCGCGCTTCAAGTTCGGCATAGGTGACGGTTTCGCCTGTCGCCGCCATGATGAACGCTGGCTGGTTGGCGCGGGTCTTGACGTGGCTCCCCGGATACATGGATATCGACTCCCTGCTGAACGATCGTGCCGGCTTGGCCCGGTCTTGGTCGTGGACAGGTCATAGAATATCGTCGCCAAGGCGGCTGGCAAGATGACGGGCCCGAGCTGTCACCCACCCTTATGCGAACGGTGCAGTGGTAAAAGCCGCCGGATTGCTTATAGAGGTGTCGGTCACGCTTACAGGCTGCCGCCCATGCGCAAATCCTCGCCCGTCTGCCGCCGCGCCCCGCCCCGGCAACGCTTCCTGTGCTGCGGCGCAGCGCAAATGTCGCTGGTTGTTGCCGTGACCGGCGGATAGGCCATGACCGATCTCGCGCGCGAGGCGACGGATGGCTACGGCGCGGGGTTGTCTGGGCTGGCGAAGCCGTCGTTGGCGCAGCGGATGGCGCGTGCGATCGGCGCGCGCGATCGTTACGATCTGGCGTCGGTTGTGCTGCTTGCCGTCGTCGTCGGCCTGGTTGTCGCGACCTTTCGCAATTACGCCATCACCAACGACGAATGGATTCAGCATCGCTACGGCGAACTGATCGTGGCCTATTACCGGAGCGGCTTCACCGACCGTGCGGTGTTCGCTCTCGACAACCTGTATCTTTACGGCGGTCTGTTCGACAGTCTGGCGGTGCTGCTCGGCCATCTCGTGCCGATGGATATCTACGACTTGCGCCATCTGATGTGCGCGCTGATCGGCGTCGCCGGGCTCGGCGCGGCGCTTGCGAGCGCGCGGATGATCGGCGGCCCGCGCGCCGGGCTGATCGCGGG
>JBASBO010000539.1:0-1858 GCA_049651165.1 Xanthobacteraceae bacterium
CACGCGACGGGCGCGTTCCGCCTCCACCACCCGCCAGGCGCCGCGGTCGGCGAGCAGCGCGGTCAGGACGGCGTGGTTGAGCTTGTGACCGCCGCGCACCGAGCGGTAGGCACCGAGCAGCGGCAGACCGGCCAGCGCCAGATCGCCGACCACGTCGAGCATCTTGTGGCGCGCGCACTCGTTGGCGAAGCGCAGCCCTTCGGCGTTGAGCAGACGGGTGTCGTCGAACACCAGCGAGTTGTCGAACGACGCGCCGCGCGCGAAGCCGGCTTCCAGCAGCCTGGCGACATCGCTCATGCAGCCGAAGGTGCGGGCGCGGCTGATCTCGCGGCGGAAGCTTTCGGGACTGAGGTCAAGCGAGAAGTTCTGCCGGCCGATCGCCGGATTGGCGAAGTCGATCTCGACCTCGGCGCGGAAACCGTCGGCGTCGGGCCGCAGTTCGGCGACGCTCTCGCCGATCGCAACCCGGATCGGCTTCAGAACCTGGAGAAAACGGCGCGGCGCGGCCTGCTCGACCACGCCGGCCTGATCGATAGCCGCGACGAACGCCGCCGCGCTGCCGTCCATGATCGGCACTTCCGGACCGTCGATCTCGACGGTGGCGTTATCGACGCCCATGCCGCGCAGCGCCGCCAGCACATGCTCGGCGGTGGATACCACCGGCCCCTCGCGGTCGCCCAGCACGGTGGCGAAGGCGGTGGCGGTGACGGCCCTGGCGCTCGCCCGCACCGCGCGCTCGCCGCCGTCGGGCGCGACCCGGACAAAAACAAAGCCCGCGTCGACCGGCGCGGGCCCCAATGTCAATTGAACCGCGGCACCCGAATGCACGCCGACGCCCGTTACGGTAGCTTGCGACCGAAGAGTCGTCTGACGGCTGAATTTCATGCGCAAAACGTCCAAAACTTCACCGGGAAACCGCGCACACTCAAGACCGGCCATAAGTCCGGTCTCAAAATCGTGATTCGATTCCGATGCCCCCAAAAGATGCGGGAAACCATACCGGCTGTCACAAGGGCCGCAACTCACGCTTTTTTACGCATTGTTACCCGATTTCGCCCGATTGCCGCCGCCCGTTAACCATATTTCAGGGCCGGTTCCGCAGGCGCGCCCATCCGGTTCCGGTAGCAGGTTAAAGCTGCATTTAAAATCAAATACTTAACAAGTCTGGAACTATTCCTGCGCGGCAAACGAAAAACCCCGGCGGAAGCCGCCGGGGTTGCAATTCGTTAACCTTGGTCACAATTCGTCAGCTCGACTGCCGCCGCAAAAATGCGGGGATATCAAGATGATCGTCGCCCTGTGGCGCTTGGGCCACAGGGGCCGGACGGCCATGGATGTCGAGGCCCTGCGGGGCGCGGCGCTGGGCGTATTCCGAAACCGGCTCGTGGGCCGCCATCTGCTGGGCGACGCTGCGCTGCGGCTTGCGCTCCGGCAGCGGCGGCATCTGCTCCATGGCCGGCCCCGAGGCGCGGGCGGCGATCGGCGGCTCGTGCTCCTCGTCGCGGCGACCAAGCCCGACATTGGCCAGCCGTTGCAGCAGCGACAGCCGCACCTTCTGCGGCTGGTCCTCGTCGATATCGCCGCGCGCCTGCCGGATCTCGTTCTGGGCTGGCATCGGCAGTTCGTTAAACGTCGGCATCCGCGGCGTGCGGGTCGGCATCCGCTCGGCCGACTTCGGGATGAACGCCTCCGGCGGCGGCTCGTGCGCCTCGGCGCGCGGCAGTTCATGCTCCGGGAACAGCGACGGCTTCTGCGCGATCGGGCGCACCGTCACGTCGCCGTAGGACGCCGGCTGGATCGGCGCGGGCGCGGCCCTGACCGGTTCGGCGGCGACGGCGGCCTCGACGGCGGCGAGCGT
>JBASBO010000540.1:0-2711 GCA_049651165.1 Xanthobacteraceae bacterium
GGCAGCACCAGTTCGTCCTCGCCGATCTCCGCGACCGGCGCGCCGCCGCGCTGGATGAAGCGCAGCGTGCCGTCGGCGGCGGTGGCGTCGAACGCATAGGCCATCGCCAGCGGATCGATCATGGCGCGCGGGGCCATCGGCCGGTCCACCACGTAGCCGTCGCAGCTTTCGCGCAGCGCGCTCGAGTCGATACCGCTGATGTTGGCGTCACTCAAAATCGCCGCCACCAGCGCGTCGAGCGGCGCGCCGCCGAGCCGCCCGGTGAGCCAGTGGCCGGCCTGCCAGTTCGGCCCGTCGCTCCACACCTCCTCGGCCGCCGGAAACAGCGGGTAGGGCCGCGCGTCCCAGGTCCACAGATGGATCGCCGAGACGTCGATCATGCGCCCGCCATAGACCGGCGACACCGGGTTGCGCGCCTCGCTCGCGCCGAACGCCGGATCGAACGCGCCGAGGAACGCTTCGAGGAAACGCCGCTGGATCAGGTCGTCGCGCGCGCCATTGGAAAAATACGGCGCGAAATTCTCCGACGATTTCGGATCGGGAAACACGCTGGGCTGGTTCGCGCCCTTGTCCACCGCCGGGCAGCCGACCTCGGTGATCCAGATCGGCTTGCCGCGCGGCACCCAGCCGGTCGAAGCCGCAAGTTCATTGCCGCCGACACGCTCGTAATGCCGGTTCGCCCACCAGTTCCAGAAATCCTTGACGCGGAACACCCACGGCTTGCCGAGCCCGTCGGTGATCGGCACCCGCGTCTGCGCGACCCGCGCGGCGTCGCTCGGATAGTACCAGTCGTAACCCTCGCCGCTCGCGACGTTGCCCGCGAGATAAGCAAGATCGTAGGTCGAGGACGCCGCCTGCGCGTCGAGATGAACGGCGCTGTCGCGCCAGTCGGCGAGCGGCGCGTAGTTGTCGATGCCGACCACGTCGATCGCCGGCGAACTCCACAGCGCATCCAGCGGAAAACGCACCTCGCTCGCGCCGGCATCGACCACATCCGCGCCGTATTCGGTCCAGTCCGCGCCGTAGGTCACTTTCGTCGCGCCGCCGACGATGGCCTTGACGTCGGTGGCCAGCGTCACCAGCGCGTTCACCGCCGGATAAACTCCGGCGCCGGAGCGCAGCCGCGTCAGCGCCTTCAGTTCGGAGCCGATCAGGAAGGCGTCGACGCCGCCGGCGGATTGCACAAGGTTGGCGTAGTGCAGCACCATGCGGCGATAGTTCCACACGCCGCCGCTGAAGAATTGCGCGACCTGCGACGCGACGCCGGCCGTGCCCTGCGGCGAACCGGGCCGTCCCGGCGCGGGATCGCAGGTGATGCGGCCGCGCCACGGATAACGCGGCTGCGACGCCGCGCCGGTCCACGGATCGGGCAGCCCGTTGCCGGCGGGAATGTCCATCATGACGAACGGATAGAACGTCACCTTGAGGCCGCGCGCCTTCAATTCCGCGATCAGGTGGACGACGCTGTCGTCGGACGGCGTGCCGCCATAGGCCGGGCGGCCGTTCACCTGCGACACCAGATACGCCGTCCCGCGCACCATGCCGTCCACCGACCAGGCGTTGCCGCTGGTCCGCTTCACCCGGTTGTCGATGCCCGGCTGCACCACGCACTGGCCGGCGCGCAGATCGGAGCCGAACCACGCCACCACCACCGCGACCCGCCCGACGTTGGGGCAGATCGCTTGCAGATCGTCGAGCGCGGCCTCGATGTCGGAAGCGGCGTGCGCGACGTGGCGGTTCTCGTTGGCCGATTCTCCCGGTCCCAGCAGCGTCATTACCGACGCCGGCTCGTAGCCGAACTCGGTGGTGCCGGGGATCAGCGTCACCGCGCGCGCCATCCGTTCCAGCCGTCCGACCGGGCGCACGATCTCGAACGACAGTTGCGGGATGCGGTTGCCGAAATCGGCCAGCGGCATCCGCTCGAACACGACGTAAGCCGTGCCGCGATAGGCCGGCGCGTCGCCCGCGCCCTCGTGCGCAACGATCAGCCCGTCGGGGGCCTGCGTCTCGCTGCCGTTATAAACGCGGACGCCGAGCCCGGTGGTGTCGAGCAGCTTGCCGTCGGCCCAGATGCGGCTGACGCGGGCGATCCGGCCCTCGCACAGCGCGACCGCGAAATTGGCGAAATAAGTATAAGTCGTCACCGTCGTGGTCGGCCCGCCGAAGATGCCGCCGCCCTTGCCGCCGGCCGAACTGCTCTCGGTGGACACCACTTCCTCCAGCGGCGTCGCCCAGATCACCTGACCCGACAGCCGCGCGCGGCCATAGACGCGCGGGACCGGCGCGCCCTCGGTGGAAGCCATGACATCGAGATCGGCGAGGCGCGGGCCGTCCACGGCGCGGTCGCCGGGGCCGAACACCGCGCGATCGACCGCATTGCCGACCAGCGCGCCGGCGATGCGGCCGGCGATGGCGCCGACCGGCCCGAACATCGCGCCGAGCGCGCCACCGGCAACCGACAAAACAAGCGCAGCCATCAGTCGGGCACTCCGGGAAATGAGAAGGCGTAAGCGAGACGGCGACGCCACCACGGCGCGAGCGCCACCTCGCACACCACGGCCCCGTCATGGGCATGGATCATGGTGCCGTCGGCGGTGGCGATGGCGACGTGCTTGGCGACGTAACCGGCGCGCCAGCGGAACAGCAGCACGTCACCGGCGGCGAAGGCGTCACGCGGCACCGGCACGAGATGGCGCAGCGCCGCCGCCGCC
>JBASBO010000541.1:0-2102 GCA_049651165.1 Xanthobacteraceae bacterium
GCGCTCGCCAGCGGCACGGCGTGGCTGGCGCACGGCTCCGACATGGGCGGCTCGCTGCGCAACCCCGCGAGTTTCTGCGGCATCGTGGGATTAAGGCCGAGCTTCGGCCGCGTCGCCCACACGCCGCGATTCAAGGTCGACGCCACGCTCGGCGTTCAGGGACCAATGGCGCGCAACGTCGAGGACGTGGCGCTGTTGCTCGACGCCATGAGCGGCGAGCACCCGGCCGATCCGATCTCGCTGCCGCTGTTGCCGACCTCGTTCCGCGCCGCCGCGCGTTCCGGTAAGAAGCCGAAGCGCGTCGCCTACTCGCGCGATCTCGGCATCATGCCGGTCGATCCCGAAGTGGCGCGCATCACCCGCAAGGCGGCCGAGCGCTTCGCGGACGCAGGCGTCATCGTCGAGGAGGCGCAGCCCGACCTGAGCGAGACGCATGAATGCTTCCATGTGCTGCGCGCCTTCGAGTTCGCCATGGGCATGGCGCCGCTGCTGCGCGACAAGCGCGATCTGCTGAAGCCGGAGGTGATCTGGAATATCGAGCAGGGCCTGAAACTGTCGGTCGAGGAAATCGCGTGCGCCGAAGGCCAGCGCGTCGCCCTGACGCAGCGCGTGCTGGCGTTCTTCGAAACCTATGACCTGCTGCTGTGCCCTGCGACCATCGTTTCGCCGTTCCCGGTCGAGCAGCGCTATGTCGCCGAATGCGACGGCAAGACATTCGACAATTACGTGGAATGGCTCGGCATCGCCTACGCCATCACATTGGTCTGCTGCCCGGCGCTGTCGCTGCCGTGCGGTTTCACCGCAAGCGGCCTGCCGGTCGGCCTGCAGATGGTGGCGCGGCCGCGCAACGAGGCCGGCCTGCTGGCGGGCGCAAAGGTGCTGGAAGACATCCTCGGCGTGCGCGGCTCGACTCCGATCGATCCGCGCTGAGGCGGACGCCATTCTGAGTTTTATTGTCCGGCCGCGCTGGGGTGCAGCTTCGGCCGATAACCTGCCTGCAACGCCCGCAACGTCGATGGCGGGGTGACAAGACGGATATCGCCGAACGGCGGCGGCGCGGCCGCATAGCCGTCGAACGACCAACGCAACGTTTCGCCTCGCAAGATCAGGAACGTCGCGTCATCCGCTTGCACCATCGCGCCGTCCGGCAATGTGTCGGGCGACCCCGGCAGCGGATGCAGCCGCTTGGCGCGGCCGTCACGGCGCTCCGCATCGAGCACCGCATCGATCGCATCGGCGCGCGGTGCGTTTACGCTGTTACCCTGCGCCCACGCCGCGCGAAAGGCATCGGCCGCCGCGCGGCGGCAGAAGAAGCACGGCCGATGTCCCGCAGCCAGCGCCGTCGCCTCGTCGAGGAAAAACAGTTCGGTCCAGCTTCGCCGCGCCATCACCGCGCGCCGCCGGCCGCGAAACTCGCACACGCAGATAATCCACGCTTTCGTGCTCCAGCGCCGGTTGAGCAGCGTCCGCGTCGCCGGCTCGTGGATGATGCCGCGATTGCCCATGAAGGTGCCGCGCTGCGGCACGGCGACGATCTCGCCCAACGGCGTCACGCGGTTTTGCAGGGACATCTCTCACGATCCGATTAAGTGGAATGCGCAACCACACGGTAATCGTCATTGCCGGACTTGATCCGGCAATCCATCCCTTCTTCAGAGCAGATGGGCACGCGGGTCAAGCCCGCGTGCGACATTCATCAAATCGTCGAAACATCGCATCTACGCCGCGCCGTCGCGGATCGGCGGCTGGAACGACAGCCCGGTGTCCCACGGAAAGAAGATCCAGGTGTCCTGCGATACCTCGGTTATGAAGGTATCGACCAGCGGCCTGCCCATCGGCTTGGCGTAGACCGCCGCCAGATGCGCCTTCGGAAACATCTCGCGCACCGCGCGCGCGGTGGCGCCGGTATCGACCAGATCGTCGATCACCAACAACCCCTGCCCGCCCTCGCCGCACAGTTGCGCGACCGCGTCCGACACGCCCTTCAGCAGCTTGAGGTCGCCCTTCGTGGTGTGATCGTAGCTGGCGAGGCAGATGGTATCGATGGTGCGCAGCCCCAGTTCGCGCGCGACGATCGCCGCCGGCACCAGCCCGCCGCGCGT
>JBASBO010000542.1:0-2567 GCA_049651165.1 Xanthobacteraceae bacterium
CAACCCGGAGCAGCGCGAGGCGGTGGAGACGCTGGACGGCCCGGTGCTGGTGCTGGCCGGGGCCGGCACCGGCAAGACGCGGGTCCTGACCTCGCGGATCGCCCACATCCTCTCGACCGGCCGCGCCCGGCCGCACGAAATCCTCTCCGTGACCTTCACCAACAAGGCGGCGCGCGAGATGAAGACCCGGCTTGGCCAGATGCTCGGCCATACCGTCGAGGGGATGCCGTGGCTCGGCACCTTCCATTCGATCGGCGGCCGCATCCTGCGCTTCCACGCCGAACTGGTGCAGTTGAAATCCAACTTCACCGTGCTCGACGTGGACGACCAGATCCGCCTGCTCAAGCAGTTGCTGCAAGCCGACGGCATCGACGACAAGCGCTGGCCGGCGCGGATGCTGGCCGGGCTGATCGACGGCTGGAAGAACCGCGGGCTGACGCCGTCGCAGGTCCCCGCCGGCGAGGCCGCGGTGTTCGGCAACGGCCGCGGCGGCAAGCTCTACGCCACCTATCAGGAGCGGCTGAAGACGCTCAACGCGGCCGACTTCGGCGACCTGCTCCTGGAAAACATCCGGCTGTTCCGCGAGAATCCCGACGTGCTGCGCGGCTATCAGAACCGCTTCAAGTACATTCTGGTGGACGAATATCAGGACACCAACGTCGCGCAGTATCTGTGGCTCAGGCTGCTGTCGCAGACGCCGGCACAATCGTCATTGCCGGGCTTGAGCCGGAAATCCATCAATTCTTCAGAAGATGGATCACCGGATCACGACGCTACGCGTCGGTCCGGTGATGACACCAACCAAAGTGGTGCAGGCTCATCGGCATCGGTCGAGACTCTGAGACAGAAAAACATCTGCTGCGTCGGCGACGACGACCAGTCGATCTACGGCTGGCGCGGCGCGGAGGTGGACAACATCCTGCGCTTCGATCATGACTTCCCCGGCGCGAAGGTGATCCGGCTGGAGCGCAACTACCGCTCGACCGGCCATATCCTCGCCGCCGCCTCGCATCTGATCGCGCACAACGAAAGCCGGCTCGGCAAGACGCTGCGCACCGAGGACGTCGACGGCGAGAAGGTCACCGTCACCGGCGCGTGGGATTCGGAGGAGGAAGCCCGCGCCATCGGCGAGGAAATCGAGCAGTTGCAGCGCGCCGGCGAGCGGCTCAACGAGATCGCCATTCTGGTGCGCGCCTCGTTCCAGATGCGCGAGTTCGAGGATCGCTTCGTCACCCTCGGCCTGCCCTACCGGGTGATAGGCGGCCCGCGCTTCTACGAGCGCGCCGAAATCCGCGACGCCCTGGCCTATCTGCGCGTCATCAACTCGCCCGCCGACGACCTCGCCTTCGAGCGCATCATCAACGTGCCGAAGCGCGGCATCGGCGACGCCACCGTGCAACTGCTCTACGACCACGCTCGCAAGCGGCGCATCCCGCTGTCGGAAGCCGCGCGCGCGGTGGCGGAGACCGACGAACTCAAGGCCAAGCCGCGCGGCACGCTGCGGGCGCTGATGCAGAACTTCGAGCGCTGGCGCGCGCAAAGCCAGGCGATTCCGCATACCGAACTGGCGGAGATCGTGCTCGACGAGAGCGGCTACACCGAAATGTGGCAGAAGGACCGCTCGGCCGACGCCGCCGGCCGGCTCGAAAACCTCAAAGAGCTGGTGCGCTCGATGGAGGAGTTCGAGAATCTGCAAGGCTTCCTCGAACACATCGCGCTGGTGATGGACCGCGACGGCGGCCCCGAGGAGGACGCGGTGTCGCTGATGACGCTGCACTCCGCCAAGGGGCTGGAGTTCGACAACGTGTTCCTGCCGGGATGGGAGGAAGGGCTGTTCCCGCACCAGCGCGCGCTCGACGAGCAGGGCCGCGCCGGGCTCGAGGAGGAACGCCGCCTCGCCCATGTCGGCATCACCCGCGCAAGGCGGCGCGCGAAACTGTATTTCGCCACCAACCGGCGCATCCACGGCACCTGGTCGACCACGGTGCCGTCGCGCTTCCTCGACGAACTGCCGTCGGACAATGTCGAGATCACCGAGTCGAAAGGCGGGTCGGGCTGGGGCGGCTCGGGCGGCTACGGCGCGTCACGGTTCGACAATCTCGACGCTTTCGGCTCAAGCTATTCGACGCCCGGCTGGCAGCGCGCGCAGGCCAACCGCACCCGCAGCGGCTTCAACGAGAGCGGCGCGGCCTATGGCGACGGAGCCCGCCGCGCCCGCGCACCGCTCACCATCGAGGGCGAACTGATCGCGAAATCGACCGGCACCACCTCGGACTATTCGCTGGGCGAGCGGGTGTTTCACCAGAAGTTCGGCTATGGCCGCGTGGTGAGGATCGACGGCAACAAGCTGTCGATCGCCTTCGACAAGGCCGGCGAGAAAAAAGTCGTCGACAGCTTCGTGCAGCGGGCGTGAGCACGGACGCATCGTTCAGCGTCGTCCCTGCGCAGGCAGGGACCCATACGCCGCAGCGGCTATGAGGCGGAAAGCGTCAGTCATTTTGGCCGCCTCAAGCTCTGCGATCGCAACCAAGTCAGGGAGTCTGGGTCCCTGCCTGCGCAGGGACGAC
>JBASBO010000543.1:0-2375 GCA_049651165.1 Xanthobacteraceae bacterium
GCGGCGCACGGTGTGGCCGGCGATCCGGGCGCAGAGCCGCACGGCGGCCGGCGCGCCGCGCCCCGCGGGTTGAGGTTACCTCACGATCCAGTACGCTTAGAGGTTTTCCGTTTTTGATGAAATCATCCATCGTCATGCGCGGACTTGATCCGCGCATCCATCTTTCTGAAAACGATGGATTGCCGGGTCAAGCCCGGCAATGACACCTCATGTCACGGCGCTTCCGTCAAAATATGAAACGTCAGCGCACGGCGTTCGGGCGCGGCCACAGCCCGCCGTCCGACCACGCGGCGGATTCGGCGGACGACAACGGATCGCCGCTGCCGCCGGTGCGGGAGGGATCGGTATTGAGCCAGCGCCGCAGTTCGAGCTTGCCGATCTGGTTGCGGTGCACCTCGTCCGGCCCGTCGGCCAGCCGCAACAGCCGCGTGGTGGCGAGCGCCGCGGCGAGGAAGTGGTCGTTGCTGGTGCCGCCGCCGCCGAACGCCTGGATCGCCCAATCGACGATGCCCTGCGCCATGACCGGCGCGGCCACTTTAATCATGGCGATCTCCTGCCGCGCGGCCTTGTTGCCGACGGTGTCCATCATGTAGGCCGCCTTCAGCGTCAACAGCCGCGCCTGCTCGATCTTCATGCGCGCTTCCGCGATCCGCTCCAGCGTCACCGTCTGCTCGGCCAGCGGCTTGCCGAAGGCGACGCGATTGATCGCGCGCCGGCACATGCGCTCCAGCACGCGCTCGGACAGGCCGATCAATCGCATACAATGGTGGATGCGCCCCGGCCCGAGCCGCCCTTGCGCGATCTCGAAGCCGCGTCCCTCGCCGAGCAGCATGTTGGTGGCCGGCACCCGCACGTTCTCGAAGATCACCTCCGAGGCGCGGTCGGGCACGCCGTAGAAGCCGAGCACCGGCAGCGAGCGGATCACCGACACGCCGGGAGTGTCCTTCGGCACCAGGATCATCGACTGGCGCTTGTGGCGGTCCGGGTTGCCGGGATCGGTCTGGCCCATGAAGATGACGATCTTGCAGCGCGGATCGGTGGCGCCGGTGGTGTACCACTTGCGGCCGTTGATGACGTAGTCGTCGCCGTCGCGCGTGATCGAACTGGCGACGTTGGTGGCGTCCGACGAGGCGACGTCCGGTTCGGTCATCGCGAAGGACGAGCGGATCTCGCCCGCCAGCAGCGGCTTCAGCCAGCGCTCCTTCTGCGCCTCGGTGCCGTAGCGCAGGATCGTCTCCATGTTGCCGGTGTCCGGCGCGCTGCAATTGAAAACCTCCGGCGCGAGGTGCGAGCGCCCCATGATCTCGCACAGCGGCGCGTATTCGAGGTTGGTCAGCCCGCCGTCGTGATGCGCCGGCAGAAACAAATTCCACAGGCCGACGTCCCGCGCCCGCGGCTTCAGTTCCTCGACCACCGGATGCACCGTCCACGGCCCGAGCCGCTCGGCCTCCTGATAGAAGCGGCGCTCGTTGGGATAGATGTGCTCGGCCATGAAGCGTTCGAGACGCCCCGCGAGTTCCCGGCTTCGATCGCTTTGCGTGATATCCATGTCGATGCTCCTCTATCGCCATCGGCCGCGCGCGCCGGCCTGCGGCGTCGCGCGGGGTGAGGCGTCCCGGATCGGACGCCGTTATTGTTACTGTTTCTTGCCGTCGCTGCCGTAGCGATGCCAGCCGCGCCCGGCCTTGCGGCCGTTGTAGCCGGCGGCGACCATCTGGCGCAGCAGCGGACGCGGCAGGAAGCGCTCGCCGTAAGCCTGATGCAGAATCTCGTGCACGCTGAGCGACAGCGAGTTCTGGGTGTTGTCCATCAGTTCGAAGGGACCGATCGGATGCCCGAGGCCGAGCTTGCAGGCGGCGTCGATATCCGCCGGCGAGCACACGCCCTCCTCGACGAGGCGGATCGATTCGATCACCAGCGCATGCAGCAGCCGGTTGACGGCGAAGCCGACCACGTCCTTGACGAGGATCGGCGCCTTGCCGATCGCGACCATGATCCTGCTCACCGCGTCGGCGAAGGCGGGATCGGTGTCGGCGGCCGGGATCACCTCCACCAGTTTCATGCGCGACACCGGCGAGAAGAAATGCGTGCCGATGAAGCGGGCGCGGCGCGGCTCCGCCACCGCCGAACTCAGCGTGGTGATGGAGATCGACGAGGTGTTGGACGAAAACCCCGCCCCCGGCGCAACGATGGCGTCGAGCCGCTTGAACACGTCGCGCTTCAGCGCCTCGTCCTCGAACACCGCTTCCACCACCAGATCGCGGTCGGCATAGGCGTCGAGGCCGTCGGCGACCGCGAGCTGGCGGCGCGCGGTCGCCGCCGCTTCCTCCGACCAGAACCGCCGGGGCAGGCCGCGGTCGAGCACGCCGTGAAGG